>RFZL01000033.1 GCA_009920665.1 Alphaproteobacteria bacterium
CTATAGCCGCGAGGAGGCCGCCAGTCCGGATTTGAACCGGCAGGCGAACAAATACTGGCCGCCGGTCAGCCGCATCGACAATGCCTGGGGCGACCGCAACCTGATCTGTTCCTGCCCAAGCATCGATGAATGGGAATCGGCCGCGGAATAGACTGGCAGAGCAGACTGCCAGAACAGACTGCCAGAGCAGACCGCCAGAATAGACCGGCGGACAGATCTGAAGACATTTATCGGGGGGCCGCCGGCGGGCGGCCCTTCCGGTTTATCGATCGATGTGATTTCATCTTATGCTCCGACCACACAGCGAGACAGCACCATGCGTCATCTTGAATATCCCGGCAGATCACCTGTCGCCGCGCCGAACGGTATGGCAAGCACCTCACACCCGCTTTCCACCCAGGCGGCGGTCACGATCCTGCAGGATGGCGGCAACGCCCTTGACGCCGCCATCGCCGCCTGCGCCGTGCAATGTGTTGTCGAGCCGGAATCAACCGGTATTGGCGGCGACTGTTTCTGCCTGTACGCACCCGCCGGATGCGACGACATCATCGCCTTCAACGGGTCCGGCCGGGCGCCGATGGCGCTGAGTTCGGACCGGTTGCTGGAACAAGGCATCTCGCGGATCGAGCGACAATCCCCGCATGCGGTGACCATCCCCGGCGCGGTCGATGCCTGGACACAGCTGAACCGGGATCATGGCAGGATGGACCTTAACCGGTTGCTGGCCCCGGCCATCGCCTATGCACGGGACGGCTATCCGGTCACACAGCGGGTGGCGCGCGACTTTGCCGGCGCGTTTGAATGGCTTGATGCGGATGCGCGCACTGTGTTTGCGCGTGATGGGGGGCCGGTACCGCTCGGGGCGCGGCATGCGCAACCGGCGCTGGCGGCGACGCTGGAGCGGATTGGCCGTGCTGGCCGCGCCGGATTCTATGAGGGACCAGTAGCCGACGAGATCATCGCCAAGCTGCGGGCGCTTGGCGGCTTCCACACGAATGAGGATTTCGCCGCCGCCATTGGCGAGTATGTCGATCCGGTCAGCATCCTCTTTCGTGATCACACTGTCTGGCAGTGCCCGCCAAACGGCCAGGGAGTGATCGCGCTGATGCTGCTCAACATCATGACCGGCATGGCACCTGACGACGGAAATCCGATCACGCCCGAGAGACTGCATCTTGAGATCGAGGCCGGCCGCCTTGCCTATCGTGATCGCGGCCTTGTGCTGGCCGATCCGGCGCAGGCCGACGTGCCGGTGCGGGAGATGATCGACCCGGCCTATTGCGATTCGTTGCGGCGCCAGATCACGCCGGACGCCCGGCTTGACCCGCTGCCGCCAAGCCGGCTGCCACGCCACAGCAGCACGGTCTACATCACCGTTGTCGACCGTGACCGGAATGCCTGCAGCTTCATCAACTCGCTCTATGACAATTTCGGATCGGGGATCATGGCCCCCGAAAGCGGTGTCATGCTGCATAATCGCGGGCAGGGTTTTGTTGTCGATGCCGACCATCCGAACGGTGTCGCGCCCGGCAAGCGACCGCTTCACACGCTGATCCCGGGCATGGTGACGAGGGATGGCCGGGTCACCATGAGCTACGGCGTCATGGGCGGCGAATATCAGGCCTTTGGACATATGCAGTTCCTGACCCGCCATTTCGATTACCGGATGGATGTTCAGATGGCGCAGGACTTGCCGCGCTTCTTCCCGAACCCGTTCAGTGATTTCGTCGAGGTCGAGGCACCAATTCCAGACGATGTGCGCGACGCTCTGCGCCACATCGGCCATGACATACGACCAGCAGGAAAGCCCATTGGTGGCTCGCAAGCCATCAGCATCGACTGGGACACCGGCCTTTTGACAGCCGGTTCCGATCCGCGCAAGGATGGGTGCGCGATGGGATACTGACCCCGCCGCCCTGTCCGGAGATCTGAAGATGCTTGACCGAATTATCGACCCGCAGGCCTGTCCGCTGGATGACCCGGCCTTTATCGCCGACTGTCGGCGGCACCTCGATGAGGCCGGCGTCGTGACAATCCCCGGGTTTTTGCGCCAACGGGCCGTCGCCGACCTTGTCGCCGAGGCAGAGTCGGCAGCGCCCGAGGCGTTCTTCACAAGCTCGACGCATAATGTCTATCTGACACCGCCTGATCCGGCGCTGCCGGCCGATCATGTCTTCAACCGGCAGATCACCTCGTCGAAGGGGTGCATCACCACCGATCAGGTGCCGGCGGGGTCGGGGTTGCACGCAATCTATGACTCGGCGACCTTCCGGGCGTTCATCGCGGCCATAGTTGGCGAGACGGCGCTTCATGAATATGCCGACCCGCTATCTTCGATCAATGTCCATTACGCGGCGGCCGGACAGGAGCTTGGCTGGCATTTCGACAATTCATCCTTTGCCGTGACATTGCTCCTGCAGGCGCCGGAGTCCGGCGGCGAATTCCAGTATGTCCGCGATCTTCGCGACGCCGATTCAAACGATCTGAATTTTGCCGGTGTCGAGGCGGTTCTGGATGGCGAGCGCACGCCCGACATCCTGGAGGTCGTCCCCGGCACGCTGGTGCTGTTCCGGGGCCGCAATTCGATGCACCGAGTCACACCGACGATTGGCCGGCGCACCCGCATCCTTGTCGTTCTTGCCTATAACACCGAACCGGGGATTGCGTTGTCGCAGGCGGCACGGATGACCTTTTATGGCCGACTCGGCTAGCCTTGCCCGGCCGGCAGTGGGCAGGCATACTACGCGGACGCGGCGGCATGCCGCCGCTGATGATTTCCCGAACAACATGGCGCCGACGGACGGACGGTCCTAGAAGACAGCACGCAGCCTCAGCCCGGCCTCGACAACCGGTCCGGCCAATGCGTGCGGCGCGTCATGGCGCCATTCAACGAAACTTTCGGCCAACAGGTGACCGTGCAAGGCGTCGTGCCGGAAGAACAGGCCGATATCGGTCTCCCACCGTGCCGGGCTCAGATCGATCTCACGGCTGGCATATAAAACCCCGCCATCGAGACGCCGCGCCACCGGCAGGCGGTAGGTCATCGCCGCGCGGGTCATCTGCACCGGTTGGCTAAGAACCATGCCGACCCTGCCACCGGCAAGGGGAAGACTGCCGCCGAGGCTGGCCATGCTGGACAGGATGGGGGCGGCATCGGCTAGAAGGCTTGGCCGGTCCGCGCGTTCGACCTGTGTCACCGCGCCGCCAAGCTGCGCAAAGATCCGGCCGCCCCGCCTGCCGGCCCGCCGGTCAAGATTGACCAGCCCATAGGCGGTGGTGCTGCCGACAATCGACCCCAGCAGACCGCCAAGACGGTTGCCAAGGAAGGCACCATCCTCATGGCCGGCGCCATTGACCATATAGATGCCATCCGCGAGCGGCAGGCGGAATGCCATATGGCTGTCATCCGCGAAATAGCCGGCATAGCCGTCGAAGAGACCACCAATACCGGCGGCACTGCCGCGCCGTGTGTCGGTTGTCACCATCCCGTGGCCGAGATCGACATAGAAGTCACGGTCATAGCCATCAAGCAGCATCACACCCGAGAGCCCGGCGCGTGCCGCTGCCCCCGGGTCGGCCAGCGCGCCGCCACCCTCAAGTGCCAGCTTTTCCGAGGCCACCGTGTCACCGGTCGGAACGCCGCTGTCGCCAACCGGACGGGTCGCGCGTTCTATATCGAGAAGCCCCTGGCCATGGACATGCTCGGCATAGTCCGGGATGTCCCGATTCGCGGTCTCAAGCAACAGCGAGGCAAGCTGCCGACCATTCAGATGCGGCCAGGTCTGGTGCAGAACGGCGGCAGCGGCGGCCACAAGCGGCGGCGCCATGCTGGTGCCGGTCATCGCGGCATAGCCGCCCCCGGGATAGGTCGAGACAATATTGACCCCGGGGGCGATCAGGAAAGCGTCGCTGATGCGCGCCGCGTCATGACATGCGCCGTCCCGCCAGCTGGTGCAGACATTGCCGGCCCGATTGCCGGTGATCCGTTCGGCAACGGCATCCCAGTTGCCGACAATCAGCATCTGGCCGTTCAGCATCAATTTCCCCTGCGAATCGGTGGCGGTGGCCCATTGGTTCGCTCCGGCGCTGTAATCGGTGTCGTTATTGCCTGCCGCCTTGACAAGAATCTGCCCCGGGCCAAGCGCCGCGCGCCAGTCGGCAGCCGCCAGCCCCATGCCATAGAAACCGTTCACGCCGTGATACGGATCATCAAGGTAGTAACTGCCCTCTCCGATCCTCACCAGTTTCTCTTCCAGCCGGTAGTCGCGAAGATAGGCGGCGCTGACATTCACCGCGACCGAGCCGAGATCACGACCCCAGGCGGCGGCCCGCGCCAGATCGAAATCATAACTCCACCCCGACGCCACCTTGGCGATCGCCAGATCCGCATCGAAGGCACCGCCATGCATGCCAAAACCATCGCGCAGCGCCGCGACGATTCCCGCCACATGCGTTCCATGCCCGTTGGTATCCTGCAGACCGGTATCGGTGAAATCGCGGCCATGCATCAGGCCGGGGATCAAGTCTGGATGGGTTGTATCAACGCCGGTATCGGCGACAGTCACCAGAGAGCCAAGACCGGTCCAGCCGCGCGCATAGGACTCGCTGAATCGCGTCACCTCGAGCGGTGAGCGCCACTGGCCACCATAATATTCCGAGGTTTCATAGAAGACCGGATCGGGAACCGTGCCGGGAGTTGGTGTGCCGCCTTGCGCAGGGTCTCGCGGGTCAGCCTCGGGAGCTGGTGTCGGTTCCGCGCCGCCATCGGCGAACCTGTCACTGCCATCGACAAGGACCACCGGCCCGGCGGTTGACAAACCACCACCCCCACCGCCGGCACAGGCGTACAGACAGATCGGCAGCAGAGCAAGCATCAGGGGGCGAACCGGGACAGGAAAGTCGCGTGACACGCGCGACAGAGACTTGAAGGAAGAGGACATGAGAGACAGACATCAGTGATTGAACCTGCCTGCCGGGTATCAATGGTCGGAAAGAAAGTAAAAAAAGCATGAATAACTGATATTTATGCAACTTTGACGATTGTGTCTTTCGGTTCATCCTCACTGATATGTCAGAATGAATTAACCAGAAATTAAATTGTAAATATTAGGTTAATTCTTGCTGGAAAATGCCTCGCGGCCGCAAACCTGCCAGCACCATCGGCAGCCTCTACACCCATGAGGCGAACATGTGCGTTAACTATTCGGCAACTTCTGCGGCGGCGGCCCTCTGTCAGCTGCCGGACCCGGTGCGGGATCCCATGTCGGCGAGGCGATCAAGATACAATGCCAGATGCAGCGCCTCGCGGTTGGTGCCATCGCCGATCTGGCAACGACAGGATGTGCCATCGGCCAGAATGGCTTGGTCAGGATCGGCATCCCGTACCGCCGGCAACAGCGACGCCTCGGCCATCTTCATCGACACATCATAGGTATCGCGGCCATAGCCGAAAGCCCCCGCCATGCCGCAACAGGAGGTCTCGATCGTCTCGACCTCGACACCGGCAAGGTCACGAAGCACGGCTTCGATCGGCCTGACAGCGTCAAAGGCCTTCTGGTGGCAATGGCCATGCAGTTTTGCCCGGCGCACCCTGTCACCGCTTGGAAGGCCAAGATCCGGTTGATCCTCGGCCAGAAGCTCGGCCAGCGTCAGAACCGATTCGGCAACGGTCTCGGCCTGCGCAGATGCCAGCAGCGCCGGGATCTCGTCACGCAGCGCCAGCGTGCATGACGGCTCCAGCCCGACAATGCGCACACCGCTGCGGGCCAGCGGATACAGCGCCTCGACAAGACGTTCGGCCTCGGCCCGCGCCGCCGCCACCATGCCGGATGACAGATAGGTACGGCCACAGCATAGCGGCTTTCCCGATGCCGGTGCCGGAGCGAAGACATCATAGCCGGCACGCTGGAGAACACGGATCGCGGCGCGCAGATTTTCCGGCTCGAAATACCGGTTGAACGTATCGGCGAACAGCACCACCGGTGTGCCGGTGCCGGTCGGGCTGCTGGCAATCTCGCTGGCGCCAAACGCATTTGCATGCCAGCGCGGCAGCGCGCGTCTTGTGGTGAAGCCGGTCAGGCGCGACACCAGGCCGGCGACGCCCGGCAGATGCCGCCAGCCCCCCTGGACAAGATTGCTGAAGCTGGCAAGACGCGAGGCCATCGGGGCATAGGCAGGCAGGAAAGCCACCAGCCTGTCATGCAGTGACATGCCATGCGCCGCGGCGCGCGCCGCTGTCACCTCCAGCTTCATCCGCGCCATATCGACGCCAACCGGGCATTCCCGCTTGCAGGCCTTGCAGGAGACGCAAAGCTTCATCGTCTCGGCCATCGCATCGCCCGTCAGCGCGTCCGGCCCAAGCTGGCCCGACATCGCCAGCCGCAGCGAGTTCGCGCGGCCGCGCACGGCATCGCGTTCATGGCGGGTGGCGCGGTAGGACGGGCACATCACACCGCCCTCAAGCTTGCGGCAGGCACCGTTGTTGTTGCACATCTCGACCGCGCCCTGCATCCCGCCAGCACGCCCCGGCCAGTCGGCCCAGTCGAGGATGGTGTCACGGTCCTCGACCCGGTAGCCGGGGGCGAAGCGGAACAGTGACCGGTCATCCATCTTCGGTGCGTCGGTGATCTTGCCAGGATTGAACATGCCGGCCGGATCGAACATCGCCTTTACCTGCCGGAACAGATCCGGCAGCACCGGCCCGAACATGGTGTCGTTGAATTCCGAGCGGACGATGCCGTCCCCATGCTCGCCGGAATGCGAGCCGCCGAATGACCGCACCAGCTCGAACGCCTCCTCAGCAATGGCGCGCATCGTGTCGGCACCGTCCTGCCGCTTCATGTCCAGCACCGGCCGCACATGAAGACAACCGACCGAGGCATGCGCGTACCAGGTGCCCTTGGCGCCATGCTTGTCGAAAATGCGCGTCAGACTGTCGGTATATTCGGCAAGATCCTTCAGCTCGACCGCGCAGTCCTCGAGAAAGGAGACCGGCTTGGCCTCGCTCTTCATGCTCATCATGATGTTCAGGCCCGATTTGCGCATTTCGGCAACCCGCCCCTGCATCGCCGGGTCGATGGCATCGACGACGCCGCCGCGCCATTCACCGCCCTTCTCCCAGCCAAAGCCAAGATCGGCCATCATGGCATGAAGCTGTTCAAGACGGCGCTGGTTCTCCGCCATGTCATCCTCGGCAAACTCGACCACAAGAAGCGCCGCCGGATCGCCGCGCACCGCCTCCTCGATGGTTTTCCGGAAGATCGGGATCGACCGGCCAAGCGCGATCATCGTGTCATCGACAAGCTCGACAGCCACCGGGTCCAGCGTGACCAGGTGCTGCGCCGCATCCATCGCCTTGTAGAAGGTCGGGAAATGGCAGATCCCCATCAGCTTCCTTGCCGGCAGGGGCCAGAGTTTCAGCTCGATCGCCGTGCTGTAGGCAAGCGTGCCCTCGGAGCCGACAAGAAGATGCGCCAGATTGATGCCGTCGCCGGTCCGGCCACCAGGCCGAAGCGCCATCGCATCAGGCATCAGCGCATCCACATTATAGCCACCGACCCGCCTCAGCACATTCGGAAAGCCATCGAGAATGTCGCGGCTGTGGCGCGCGCCCATTGCCAAAAGCCGCGGTTGCAGATCGGCCAGCATGCCGGTCGGCACCACATTGCTCGTATCGCCGAACCGCGCCTTCGAGCCGTCTGACATGATGGCGTCGATGGCGGTGACATTGTCGCGCATCATGCCATAGCGGATCGACCTGCCACCGCAGCTGTTATTGCCGGCCATGCCGCCGATGGTCGCCCGGCTGGAGGTCGAGACATCGACCGGAAACCACAGCCCGTGCGGCTTCAGCTGGCGGTTCAGCTCGTCAAGAACGATGCCCGGCTCGACAAGGCAGCGACGCGCCTCGACATCAAGCTCGAGGATGCGGTTCAGATGCCGGCTGGTATCCATGACAATGGCGTTGTTCACCGTCTGTCCGCATTGCGAGGTGCCACCACCGCGCGGCAGTACCGCCAGCCCCTCCTGTCGTGCGAAATCCAGTGTCGCCTCGACATCGGCAAGGCTTTCCGGCACCACCACCGCATGCGGCATCATCTGGTAGATCGAGGCATCGGTGGCATAGCGTCCACGCGCGAACGCATCATCGAACAGCGCGCCGTCAAGCGCGGCTTTCAACGGGTCAAAGGACGGGATGCGAATGTCGTTCGGCATGGATTCACTCGGTAATCGGGACAGGATGTTGCAGTTTCATCGCGAGCGGACAAAGCGCGAGTGGGCATAGCGTCGCGGCAACATCCACAAGGTTGTGCGTGGACAGCGAAGAATCTAGGCTATCGCCATCATCATTCCAACGCGAAAGATTACCGCACATGAGTTCCAGCACCTATCAGGCCGGGCGCCATTTCCTGCAGATCCCGGGACCGACCAACGTACCTGACCGTATTTTGCGGGCGATGGATCATCCGACGATCGATCATCGTGGCCCGGCCTTCGCCGAAATCGGCAAGCAGTGCCTTGATGGCATGAAAACCATCTTCAAGACCGATTCGGCGGTGATCATCTATCCGGCCTCCGGCACCGGCGCCTGGGAAGCGGCGCTTGTCAATCTGATCAATGAGGGCGAGCGCGTGCTGATGGTCGAGACCGGCCATTTCGCGACCCTGTGGCAGAAGATGGCCGACAGGTTGGGGATCGAGACCGAGTTCCTGGAAACGGACTGGCGCCGCGGCGTTGACCCGCAGGCGATCGAGGACCGGCTTCGCGCCGATGGCGAGGGCCGGATCCGCGCTGTCTGCGTTGTCCATAACGAGACGTCGACCGGATCGACCTCGCGCATCGGCGAGGTGCGGGCGGCGATGGACGCCGCCGGCCATGGCGCGCTGTTGATGGTGGACACCATATCATCACTGGCCTCGATTGATTATCGGCATGATGAATGGGGTGTCGATGTGACCGTGTCAGGATCGCAAAAGGGGCTGATGCTGCCGCCGGGCCTGTCCTTCAATGCGATCTCCGAGCGCGCCATAACCGAATCAAAAAGCAACGGCCAGCAACGCTCCTACTGGGACTGGCAGGAACAGCTTGCCGCCAACGCCGGCGGTGCCTTTCCCTACACGCCGGCAACGAACCTTCTCTATGGTCTTGCCGAGGCGATCGACATGCTTCACGAGGAAGGGCTCGACAATGTCTTTTCACGCCATGACCGGCATGCCGAGGCGACCCGCCGCGCCGTCCAGGCCTGGGGGCTGGAGGTGTTGTGCCAGGAGCCGCGCGACTGGTCCAGCTCGCTGACCGCGGTGCTGATGCCGGAAGGTCATGATGCCGATGCCTTCCGGGCAACGGTGCTGGCGAATTTCGATATGTCGCTTGGTAACGGGCTTTCACGGCTGGCCGGTCGGGTGTTCCGGATCGGGCATCTCGGCGATTTCAACGACCTGATGCTGGCCGGCACGTTGAGCGGCGTCGAAATGGGACTTCGCGTTGCCGATATTCCGCACCAGTCAGGTGGCGTTCAGGCAGCCATGCAGTTCCTGTCTGAAACTGCCGTTGCCGCCTGATCGGGAGGACGCCATGACAGACGATGCAGAGCTGCAATACAGCGTAACCGACGGGATCGGTCATATTGTCCTGAACCGGCCGCACCGGCGCAACGCGCTGACGTTCGAAATGTATGACCGGATCAGGGAGATCTGCGTGACGGTCGGCACCGACGCTGACCCGGATGATGTGCGGGTGCTGATTTTCTCGGGTGGCGGCGATGCCGCCTTTGCCGCCGGCACCGATATCTCGCAGTTCCGGAGTTTCACCGCACAGGACGCCATCGATTATGAGCAGATGATCGACGGCACCCTGACCATGATCGAGGAATGCCGGGTGCCGACCATCGGCGCGCTGAACGGATTCTGCACCGGTGGCGGGGCGGCCATCGCAGCCTCGCTCGACATCCGGATTGGCAGCCGTGATCTGAAGGTCGGGGCGCCAATCGCCCGCACTCTTGGCAACTGCCTTGCCATCGGCAATCTGAACCGGTTCGTCAGGCTTGTTGGCGAGGCACGCGTCAAATACATGCTGCTGACAGCGCAGTTGATCGGTGCCGAGGAAGCCGCATCGGCAGGCTTCATCTCGGAATGTCTCGACGACCGGGACGCCGTGCTGAGCCGTGCCGAGGAGACGGCACGCGGCATCACCGAGCTGGCGCCTCTGACTCTTGATGCGACGATGCGCGGGCTGCGCCGGCTGCAGACCATGACACCGCTTCCGGACGATCACGACCTTGTCGAACAGTGCTTTGGAAGCGCTGATTTCAAGGAGGGCGTCACCGCCTTTTTCGACAAGCGCAAACCCGACTGGAAAGGAGTCTGATCCGCCATCCCGGGGCATCCGCCACTTTGCCTTTTTCATAATTTGGTATACCATGTGTCAACTGTGCTGACCGGCGCCATTTCCGGCCGGTCACACCATCGGGACACAGGAGAGAGTCTTGGATTTCGCACATTTCATCGGCGGCCAGTGGGTTGCCGATTCGGACGTCACGACCAACCGCAATCCGGCCAATCAGGATGATATCATCGGCACCTATGCCCGTGGCGGCGCGCCGCGGGTCGACGAGGCCGTGGCAGCCGCGATGGCGGCGCTCGACGACTGGGCGCATGCAAGCCCGCAACTGCGTCACGATGTTCTGGAAAAAGCCGGCGCGCTTATTGTCGAGCGCAAGGATGAGCTTGGCAGGCTGCTGGCCCGCGAGGAAGGTAAGACAATTGCCGAGGCGGTTGGCGAGACTGTCCGTGCGGCGCAGGTCTTCAAATTCTTTGCCGGTGAGGCGCTTCGCAACACGGGAGATGCGGTGGCGTCGGTGCGCCCCGGTGTCGAGGTGATGATCGAGCGGGAACCGGTCGGTGTTGTCGGGCTGATCACGCCATGGAATTTCCCGATTGCCATTCCGGCCTGGAAAATGGCACCGGCACTTGCCTTTGGCAATACGGTGGTGATGAAGCCGGCCGAACTGACCCCGGGCTGTGCCTGGGAGCTGGCAAACATCCTGGAACAGGCGGGATGCCCGGCCGGCGTGTTCAATCTGGTGATGGGTCCCGGCTCACAGGTTGGTGCGCGCATTGTCGAGCATCCCGATATCGCCGCCGTCAGCTTTACCGGGTCAGTCGCGACCGGTCGTCAGGTGGCCATCGACTGCGCGGCAAACGGCAAGAAGGTGCAGCTTGAAATGGGTGGCAAGAACCCGATGGTTGTCGTCGATGATGCCGACCTCGATGTCGCCGTCGGCGCGGCGCTGAACGGGGCGTTCTTCTCGACCGGCCAGCGTTGCACCGCCTCGTCGCGGCTCATCGTCACCAAGGGCATTCACGACGCCTTCCTTGACCGGCTGACCGCCGCCGCGGCCGATCTCGTGGTTGGCGATCCTCTGGACCCGAAGACGCAGATCGGGCCGGTTGTCGACCAGTCGCAGATGGACCAGAACATGCGCTATCTGGCGCTGGCTTCGGAAGAGGGCTGTGATGTCCGCGGCGGTGGCCTTGGCAATGGCAATGGATTCTTCATGCATCCGGCGATCTTTGCCGGTGCGAGCAACGCCATGCGGGTGTCGCGCGAGGAAATCTTCGGTCCGATGACCTCGATCATCAAGGTGGATGATTATGACGAGGCACTGGCTGTCGCGAATGACACCGAATTTGGCCTGTCCTCGGGCATCTGCACAACATCGCTGAAGCTGGCATCGCATTTCCGTCGTCACGCCAAGGCAGGCATGGTGATGGTCAATCTGCCGACAGCCGGTGTCGATTATCACGTCCCGTTCGGCGGCAGGAAGGGGTCGAGCTACGGCCCGCGCGAGCAGGGAAGCTATGCCCGCGAATTCTACACTGTCGTCAAGACCAGCTACATCGCTCCCTGAGGAGGCACGGCCAAAATGACCACCCGTACCTACAGCGGTATCTGGCCTGTCGCGCCGACACCCTTCACCGAATCCGGCGCGGTCGATGATGACGGCATGCGCCGGGTGCTTGACTGTATGATTGACCAGGGATGCGACGGTATCTGCATCCTTGCCAATTTTTCCGAGCAGTTCCTGATTTCCGATGCCGAACGCGAGCATCTGACGAAACTCTGTCTTGCCCATGTCGATGGCCGCGTGCCGGTCATCGTCACGATCAGCCATTTCGCCACCGATATCGTGGTGGCGCGGGCGCAGCAGGCGAAAGAGCTTGGTGCGGCCATTGTCATGATGATGGCGCCCTATCATGGCGCTCTGCTGAAGGGCAACGCGCAGCAGACCTTCGACCAGTTCAGGATGGTCGGCGATGTCGGCATTCCGATCATGATCCAGGACGCGCCGCTGTCCGGCGTCGATCTGCCGGTGCCGCTTCTTGCCAGAATGGCGCGCGAGATCGAGATGGTGAAACTGTTCAAGATCGAATCAGCCGGCGTGGCGACAAAGATGCGGGCGCTTCTCGAGGCCGCCGGCGAAGCTGTTGAGGGGCCGTTCGATGGCGAGGAGGGTATCACGCTTCTTGCCGATCTTGACGCCGGTGCCAGCGGGTCGATGACCTCGGCGCTGATCCCGGATCTGATCCGGCCGGTCATCACCGCGCACGCCGCCGGCGACCGCGATGCCGCCGTGGCCGGCTATACGGCGGTACTGCCGGTGATCAATCACGAAAATCGCCAATGCGGCTTTCGCGCGGCGAAAGCGGCGATGGTGGCGGGCGGAGTCATCAAATCGGATTTCTGTCGCCATCCCGTCGACCCGTTGCCAGACCCGACACGTGACGAGCTTCTGGGGCTGATGCGCCCGCTGGAGCCGCTTGTTCTGCACTGGGGCCGGTGACGTCATGGCCAAGGAGAACGCGCTGACATCGCTGGTCAATGAGGGTGAGATCAAGCCAAGCCAGCGCCGCTCGCTGAGCGAGGAAACCGCCGACAAGCTTCGTGAACTGATCCTGCTGGAAAAGCTGCCGCCCGGCATGCATATCCCCGAGCGCGACCTTGCCGAGGTGCTGGGCATCAGCCGAACCCCGATGCGCGAGGCGCTGCGGATCCTGGAAAGCGAGGGGCTTGTCGATCATACCCCGACCCGCCGGTCGCGCGTGGCCAACCCGTCGGTTGACGAGCTGGCGCAGAGTATGAAGGTTCTGGCGACGCTGGAGGCGCTTGCCGGCGAACTGGCCTGCACGCATGCCAGCGATTCGCAGATCACCACCATCGCCGCCCTGAATCAATGCATGGTCGAGAAAAGCGAAGTCATGAGCTCGATTGATTTCTTCAAGACCGACATGAACTTCCATACCAGCATCGTGGCGGCCAGCGGCAACGCCGCACTGGTCGACACGCATGCGAAATACAATGCCAGGCTGTGGCGCGCCAGGTTCCTGTCATCACGCCGGAAGCTTGGCCGCGCAACGACGCTGCAGCAGCATCAGGACATTACCGCAGCCTTGCAGGATCGCGATGTGGCCGCCACATCACGCGCCATGCGCGACCATATCGAGACGGCCATCGAGAACCTTTTTATGTCTCGCGACGAACAGGAGAGCTTTGAATGAAACCCCGTATTGGCATCATCCCGGGTGATCCCGGCGGCATCGGGCCCGAACTCATCGCCAAGCTTCTCGCCGAGGATGGGGTTCTCGATCAGGCCGACATTCTGCTGATCGGTGACAGGCATCTGTTCGAGATGGGGCAGGCGCAGGCCGGCCTCGAGATCACGATGACCGATTGTGACGCCCTTACCGGTGACTGGTCGGCTGGCGACTGGACAGACATTGACGGGCTGGCGCTTCACGATCGCGAGACCATTGCGCCTGAGGAGGTTCGTCTTGCCGAGGTCACGCTTGCGAATGGTCGCTCGGCGCTTGGCAATCTGAACTGTGCGCTGGAAATGGCGCGTGATGGGATCATCGATGCCATCACCTTCGGCCCGTTCAACAAGGCCGCGCTGATCGAGGCCGGGCTGGGGCATGAGGATGAGCTTCATTACATGGCGGAATTCCTCGGCATCGAGAATTATATCTCCGAGCTCAATACATTGAACGGCATCTGGACCAGCCGCGTGTCGAGCCACATCCCGCTGAAGGACGTTCCCGAATATATCAGCGGACACCGCATCACCGAGGCGGTGCATCTGATCGACCGGACGCTGAAACGCTCCGGCCTGGCACGCCCACGCCTGTCAGTGGCCGCGCTCAACCCGCATGCCGGCGACAATGGCAATTTCGGCATGGAGGAGATCGAGGTAATCACCCCGACGGTGGAGACGTTGCGCCAGCAGCAGCTGAATATCGATGGCCCCTGGCCCTCAGACACAGTCTTCCTGAAGGCCAAGGCCGGCGAGGTTGACGGCATCATCACCATGTATCACGACCAGGGGCAGATCGCACTGAAACTCATGGGATTCGACCGCGGCGTCACCGTTCAGGGCGGCATCCCCTTTCCGGTGACAACGCCGGCGCATGGCACAGCCTTTGATATTGCCGGCACCGGCACGGCCGATGTCGGGGCAACCCGCGCCGCCTTTGACATCGCCTGCGATATGGTCAGCCACTGGGACAGCGCGGCCTGATGAAGATCACCGCCATACGCGCCTATGCCCTGAATCTCGAGGCCAACCTCGACATCACCTCACCGGCGAAAACAGCGCGCCATCAGGCCTGTGTTGTCGAGATCGACACTGATGCCGGGATCAGCGGCCACGGCATCACCTCGATCGGGCCAGCAAAGCCGATCGAGGCTGCCATCGACACCATCGCCGCCCCCGCCATCATCGGCATGGACCCGCTGAATAATGACCGTATCTGGGACCGGCTCTACTGGGCGCTGGTGCCGCGCGGGCAGAGTGGCATTGGCATGCACGCCATCGCCGCCATCGACATCGCGCTGTGGGACATCAAGGGAAAGGCGCTTGGCCAACCGATCTGGCGGCTTCTTGGCGGGGCGCGCGACCTTTGCCCCGTCTATGCCACCTTCGGGTTCGGATTTTATGAAACTGAAGAGCTGCCACACGCAGCTGAGGCATGGATGAAGCGTGGCTTTTCCCGTTTGAAGATGACGGTTGGCAACAGCGCGCTACAAAGGCGAGACGAGCCACGTCTGCTGAGTGATGTCATCATCGAAGACACACGCCGCGTCGCCGCCGTTCGTGAAGCTGTCGGACCTGATGCCGAGCTTTTCATCGACGCCAATTGCAGTCTTGATTATTTCCATGCCGTTGAGCTGGCAGGAGCGTTGAGCCCCTATCACATCACCTTCTTCGAAGAGCCGATCACCCAAAATGATGTTCGCCAGATGGCCGACCTTCGCCGCCAGACAGGCATGCGGGTTGCCTGTGGCCAGAACGAGGCGCATTCCTATCGCTTCCGAGACATGCTGATTGCCGGTGCGGTTGACATCATCCAGCCGAATGTCGTCATCACTGGCGGCTTTACGCAATGTCAGAAAATTGCCGCCCTGGCATCGGGCTTCAATGTCGGGATCGACAATGGGGGCGCATGGCCCTTTTTCAACGCCCATCTTCAGGCCGGCCTCGCCAATGGCGGACTTGTCGAATATCACTATTCGTCGGTCGAGGTCTGCCGCCTGATCTATGATGGGTTGCCTGACCCTGCGGATGGATGGCTGACGATGAGTGATGCGCCTGGCCTTGGATTCGAGCTGAATACCGAACGCCTGCAAAACCACATCATCCGATAGGCCTGTTACCTGTTAGATACCGCCAACGCGGCCAGCCTTTGCAGGCTGGCCGGATGAATAGCGGTTGGTCAGGATGCACGGCTTGAGCGTGTGAGCAGCTTGACAAGCTGCGAGCCGAACAGGCCAAGAAAGGCCAGCACCAGGAACAGCAGCGCCAGAGGTTGGGTCAGGATCATCCACCAGGCACCATCGAACATCTTCAGCGAATTCTGCAGATTGACCTCGACCATGTGGCCAAGAATCAGGCCAACGGCAATCGGTGCAACCGAAAATCCGTGGCGACGGGCGAAGAACCCAACAACGCCAAAGATCAGCGCGATCCAGACATCGAGAAGCGAGGCACTCAGGGCATAGGCGCCAATCACCGACAGCGCAAAGACGATTGGCCAGAGAATGGCCGTCGGGACCAGCGATATGCGGGCGAAAAGCTTTGCCGCATACAGGCCCATGCCAAGGAAAATGACGTTGGCAACAAGCATCGCGCCAAAAATCTGATAGACCGATTCAACCTGTTCGGTGAACAGATAGGGTCCGGGACGAAGCCCATGCACCATCAGCCCGACAAGAATGATTGCCGTGGTGCCACTTCCAGGGATGCCAAGCACCATTGTCGGCACCATCGCGCCGCCGGTGGCGGCGTTATTGGCGGCTTCGGCGCCGGCGATACCCTCGATCGAGCCCTTGCCGAATTCATCGCGTTTCTTCGACCAGCGGCGCGCTTCGGAATAGCCGATCATCGAGGCGACTGTGGCGCCCTCGGCAGGCAGGATGCCGATGAAGGTGCCAATGCCAGATGACCTGGCGATGGTCTTCCAGATACGCTTGTAGTCTTCCCGGCTTGGGAGTTTTACGGCCTTCAGCGTCACCATGTTGGCAACGCGGTGGGCATGCTTTGATTGCACCAGAAGTTCGGAGATGGCGAACAGACCAATCATCACCGGAACGAAGGACAGCCCCTCATACAATTCGTAATTGCCAAACATGAACCGTTCGATTGAGGTCACCCGCTCGGCCCCGATGGTGGCAAGCCAAACGCCAAAAACACCACCGATCAGGTTTTTCACCGCGCCGCCAGCACCCACGCTGGCAAGCATCGACAGACCAAAGACGGTCAGCGCGAAATATTCCGGCGGCCTGAATTCATACGCCACCTTGGCAAGCATGGGGGCGGCAAGGCACAGCACAAGGATCGAAAAGATGCCTCCAATGGTGCTGGACACAACAGCGATACCAAGGGCTCGACCAGCCTCTCCACGCTGCGCCAGTGGAAACCCGTCAAAGGTCGTTGCCGCGGCGGCAGAGGTGCCAGGCGTGTTGATCAGAATGGCCGTGATCGACCCGGCAAACGTTGCCGAGACATAGAGTGTCGCCAGCACGGCAATGGCATGAACCGGGTCCATTGTCAGCGTGAAAGGCAACAATAGTGCCGCCCCGGTTGTGGCGCCAAGCCCGGGAAGAACACCAATGACGATGCCAAGAACCGTGGTGGCTGTAATCAGACCCAGAAGATATGGGTCGCCCATCACCGAGGCCATTGCGGAAACTGCTTCCAACATCCTGCTGTCGCCCCCTTAGCCGTAATACCAGTTGGTGATCAGTCCCCGCGGGAATCTGATCTTGAGAACTTCATCGAACAGCAAGAACAGGGTCAGCGGCACGGTGACCGAAATCAAGGCGGCAACGTGAAGCCGTCTTTCACCCCAGCTTGTCGACAGAATGAACATCACCACGGCAATGGCGATGAAGAAATCCGCATAGGTCGTAAGAAAATAGAAAGCGGCGAACAGCGAGATGCTGACCCAGGTCGTGGCCCCCTCAATCTCTACCGGCTTTGGCGGGGAACGGAAACACTCCCATGCCAGAATGCCAATGAGGATCAGGTTGATCACCATAAGGAAGATCGGAAATGACCGCGGCTGCATGCTGTGGCCAACAATCATCGGCGGCGACAGCTTCAGCTGCAACGCCATATAGATGATCACTGCCGAGACCGCGGCAAGAATTCCCGGAACAATCAAAGGTCGCATTGGAACGGTCCCCCAGCAATCACCGATGGGCGGCACGGCACGCACCGCCCATCGATCCGTTCAGGAAAGACTTCCTATTCGATCAGACCCATTTCCTTGAGCGCAGGACCGAATTCATTGACCATCATCTTGATCTGCTTGCCCCACGCCTCGGAGCCCATCGGCGAGGTCGCGTCGAGGCCGGAATTCATCAGGTAAGCCTGATACAGCGAGTGGCCCATGGCCTTCATCATAGCGGCCTCAAGCTCGGCGCGACGCTCTTCAGCGACACCGGCATGGGTCACAAAACCACGGGTCGTGGACAATACCAGATCGATGCCCATTTCCTTGGCGGTCTTGGCAGCCGGAATTGGGTCCATGCGGTTTTCACCAAGGATCACCAGCGGGCAGAGATCACCAGCCTCGATCGGCGCCGAAGCTTCGGACAGGTTCAGCGTGCCAACATCGACAGCACCGGCGACAACCTGAGTGGCAAGCTCGCCACCACCACCGAACGGGATGTAGGTCGGCATATCCACGCCAAGGCGCTTTGCCCACAGGAAGACAGTCAGATGGTCGATGGTGCCTGACGAGGTGCCACCGAACTTCATCGCGTCACCATTCTTCATGCCGGCAACGAATTCCTCAGGTGTCTTGTAGGGGCTGGTCTTACAATTGACCATCAGGATCTGCGGGTCATTGGTACCACGCGCGATCGGCGCCATATCCTCAACCCGAAGGTCGGTCATGCCCTTGGCCATGGCAATGGCGTGACCTACGGTGAAGGTCAAAACCGTGTTGCCATCGGCAGGACGACTGTTGAAATATTGCATTGCAGCGGCACCGCCACCACCCCGCTTGTTGACAACAACCATATCCTGCTTCAATTCGCGGCGTGTCCGGATCATCATCATGCGCGAGTTGACGTCGGTACCGCCACCGGCACCGGCGTGGGTCACAACCTCGATTGTGCCTTCAGCGGCAACAACAGGTGCCGACGACATGGCCATGACACCGGCCATCGACGCGATGCCGACGCCGACCGAAAGAATTTTCTTAGTGCTGAGCATTGGTCCCTCCCAGAAATTTGCTCCAATAGATCTTTATTTTGCTGGACTAGCTCTTGATCAGTCGCCTGTCCCCCGACCAAGGCAGCCCCCACCTGATGGTGGTTTTTGCTGCCTTTGGGCGGAGAAATGCCACCAGCTTAAGAATACGGTATACCAAATTCAGCGAGAGGACAATGTTCAAAAATGCCACATCATTCTTTGGTGTCATGCCACATCGACGCCAGCTAATCCACGGCAAGGCCGGCTTCGCGCGCTCGGGCGATCATGTAGTCGCGTCCAGCCAGCATGTCGTCAATTGATCCAAACCCGTTTGTGTAGTGGCCGGTATAGCCCATGCCTTCGATCTTCTTGAACATGGCGCCAAAATCGATCGTGCCATCACCAGGTTGCTGGTGAATCTCATAGGCCCCGTTATTGTCGGCAAGCCGCACCTCGTGACACAGGCTGAAATCCATCGCGTCAATGAAATTGGCAATTCCCACCCCGGGAAGGAAATGTGCATGGTTCGCGGTAAAGGACCACCGCACTGACGGGCTGTCGATCTCGCGGAAGAAATGCATACACTCCGCCGGTGTCACTGGCATGTAATTGACCTCGGCCAGAACCGGTTCCCAGTTCAGATTCTCCAGCAGTAGCAGCACATCACGCTTGGCGGCGTAATCGGCAATCCGGCGCAATCTGTCGATAGCCGCCTGCATCCTGATCTTGCGGCAGGCGGTAAAATGATATCCGCCATGAACGACAATCCATTTCGCGCCAAGCTTTGGTGCCAGATCGATATAGGCCTTCATGTAGCTGTCGACAGCGTCACGACAGAAGGGAGAGATTTCGGCAACATTGACGCCTGACAGCGTGTGAAGGCCAAAGCTGATCCCCGTCTCGGCGAGCAGGTCACGGACCGTTCCACAGCGGGCGTCATCAAATGTCTCGAGCGCGTTTGGCGCGATGTCGGTCTGCGCATCGATGATGCGAACATCATTTTCGGCCGCCCAGCGGATCCCATCCTCTAGCGGCAGCCGTCGACCAAGATCAATACCTATCCTGTCCCGCAATGTCATGCCGGTCATAAGTTCCTCCCCCAATTTCCTTTTGCCAGCTTCATGTGTCCAGCGTGTGTCAACTGCCGGTGAATTTCGGCTTTCGCTTTTCCATGAAGGCGCGGCGCCCTTCGATATAGTCGTCGCTGTCAAAGCATCCCTTTACCAGCGCAGCAAGCGCATCAAGATCGCGGTCCGCCTCGTCACCCTGAAGCGACTGTGTAATCGCTTTCACCGATTCGATTGTCAGTGGCGCGTTCTCGCTGATCCGGCTCGCATAATCATCGGCATAGGCTGTCAGCATCTGCGGCGCCAACACCCTGTTGACCAGCCCCATGTCATAGGCCTCGGCGGCGCTGAACTGGCGGGCGGTGAAGAAAATTTCCTTTACCATCGACGGGCCGACAAGCTGCGCCAGCCGCCTGATACCTTCATAGCCATAGCCGACGCCAAGCTTGGCAGCCGGCACGGCAAACCGGCTCTTATCCTCGCATAGTCGCAGATCACAGGCGACGGCAAGCCCCATGCCGCCACCGATACAATATCCCTGGATCACCGCGACAGTTGGCTTGGGAAAGGTGAAGACAGCATCATAGAATGCCTTGCTGGCCTGGGCGTAGATTTCGACATCCTCGGCACTGGAACGTTCATTTTCGAATTTCGAAATATCGGCCCCAGAGGCAAATGCCTTGCCGCCAGCCCCCCGAATGACCAGAAGCCGTGCCTGCGGATCAGCGGCCATACGGGCCACCTCCTCGGCACCAGCGCGGTACATCGCCAGCGAGATGGCGTTATGGCGTTCCGGATTGTTGATCACAACATGGCCGACACGGTCGACAATGCCGGCCAGAAGCTTGCCATCGGCATGGGCTGTAAGCTGATCGAATTTCATGTGATCCCTCGCGACGCAAAGCTGCCGATTTCATCATCGGAATATCCGAACTCGGCCAGGATTTCGGCAGTGTGCTGGCCTTTTGTCGGCGGTGGACGGCGGATCTCGGCCTGGGACCGGCTCATCTTGATGGGTTGGCCCACAATCTGCGACGGGCCGCGTTCCTGACTGACAACATCACGTGCCATGCCAAGATGCTGGACCTGCGGGTTTTCGAAAACCTGCTGGATATTGTTGATCTCGCCACAGGGAACACCGATCTCGGCAAGCCGTGCCACCCAATAACCGGTGCTTTTCTGCGATGTATTTTCATTGATGATGGCGTTCAGCGGGACACGGTTTTTGCTCCGCGAGGGCTGATCGGCATAATCCTTGTGATCCATCCGCGGGTCCGCCAGCTCATCCTTCAGACGAAGCCAGATATGCTGACCGGCACAGGCGATATTGATATAGCCATCCGAGGTCGTGAACACACCGGTCGGGATCGACGTTGGATGGTCGTTCCCAGCCTGCTTTGGCACATCACTGTCCATCAGCCAGCGTGCCGCCTGAAAATCCAGCATCGCAATCTGCGCCTGAAGCAACGAGGTCTGCACCCACTGGCCTTCACCTGTCTTTTCACGACCGAGAAGCGCCAGCAGGACACCCTGCGCGGCGAAGCCGCCGGCCGTCAGATCGGCGATGGGAATGCCGACGCGCATTGGACCCTCTCCGGGGGTGCCGGTGATCGACATCAGACCACCCATGCCCTGGGCGATCTGGTCAAAGCCCGGCCTGCCGGCAAGTGGGCCATCCTGCCCGAAGCCGGAAATCGAGGCATAGACAATCCGTGGATTGATCGCCCGCAGCGTTTCGTAATCGATGCCAAGACGGAATTTCACGTCGGGCCGGTAATTCTCCACCACCACATCGGCGGTGGCGGCCATCGTCTTGAATATCGCCACCCCATCCGGATCCTTCAGATTGAGGACCATCGAGCGTTTGTTGCGATGCAGGTTCTGGAAATCGGATCCCTGACGCGACCCGCCCATATCCGAGCCCGCGGTATCAGGGTTTTCGATCTTGATCACATTGGCACCCCAGTCAGCCAACTGGCGAACGCAGGTCGGACCCGAGCGCACCCGGGTCAGATCAAGAACAGTATAGTCGGACAGGATGTCACTGGCAGGTTCAAACGGCATCGCAAACTCACAGCTTGGGCGTGATGATGGTGTTAACACCCGATCAACACTGGAAAATTATTGTATACCAAATTAGAAGACGATAGCCTTTTTGAAGTCAATTCAAAATTTGCCGGCGGCCCTTCGACGCGACGATCTGATCCAGGCAGACAAAGCGACACATAAGGCACCTGGCAGGCTACATGGCCGTTTCGACTTGACCTGATACCCGCTTCCGGCGTAACGCCGGGCCACACAAGACAGAAGTACCATTCAAGACAGGACCACGGGCAGCCATGACCAATCATCTCTATGACGGTGTGTTCGGACAGCATGCCAGCAGCAGCAAAACCTTTCTCTACACGGATACCGGCGAGGTGAGTTTTGCCGATTTCACCGCGCTTACCAACAGGCTTGCCGGGCTTCTTATTGCCGAAGGGCTGGCCCCTGGTGACAGGGTTGCCGTACAGGCCGACAAATCAGTGATGCTGCTAGCGCTCTACGCGGCCACGGTCAAGGCTGGTGGTGTCTATCTGCCGCTGAACACCGGCTATACCGCCGCCGAGCTTGATTATTTCCTTGGGGATGCGAAACCGCGCATCGTCATCGCCAGCTCTGCCGCTGCCGAGGCCGTGGCACCGCTTGCCGCACGCGGCGGGGCCACGCTGTTCACCCTCGATGCTGATGAAAGCGGCAGCCTTGCCGAGGCCGCCGCCAATCAGGATTCGGACTTTGTCGCGGTGCCGCGCGGCGCGGAGGATCTTGCCGCCATCCTCTATACTTCGGGGACCACGGGCAGGTCCAAGGGTGCCAAGCTGTGCCACCGCAATTTGCTGTCAAATGCCGAGGTGCTGCGCGATTACTGGCATTTTGCGGCGGATGATGTGCTTCTCCACATGCTGCCGATCTATCACACGCATGGTCTGTTCGTGGCCAGCAATCTGATGGCAATGGTTGGCGGGTCGATGATCTTCCTGCCAAAATTCTCGGCCGAGGCGGCGCTTCGATGGATGCCAGAGGCAACCACGATGATGGGTGTGCCGACCTTCTATACACGGCTTCTGGACAGTGACGGTTTCACCGGCGAGGCAACGGCGCATATGCGGCTGTTCATTTCCGGGTCGGCCCCGCTTCTGGCCGAAACGCATCGGCAGTTCCAGGACCGCACAGGCAAGGCCATTCTCGAGCGCTATGGCATGACGGAAACCAATATGTGTACCTCGAACCCCTATGAAGGCGACAGGCGGGCCGGCACGGTGGGCTTTCCACTGCCGGGCGTGGAGCTGCGGATTGCCGATGCGACGACAGGCGCCGAACTTGCCGATGGCGAGATCGGAATCATCGAGCTACGCGGTGACAATGTCTTTCTCGGCTATTGGGAAATGGAAGAGAAAACAGCCGAATCCTTTCGTGAGGACGGATTTTTCATCACTGGCGACATGGCCGTGCGCGACAGTGACGGTTATGTAAGTATTGTCGGGCGCGACAAGGATCTGATCATTTCCGGCGGGCTGAATGTCTATCCAAAGGAGGTCGAGGGAATGATCGACGCCATTGAGGGCGTGCTGGAAAGCGCGGTTATCGGCGTGCCGCATCGCGATTTCGGTGAAGCGGTCGTCGCCGTCATTGTCCGCGAGGATCAGGCACTCGAGGCCAGCGCGATTGAGACGACATTGTCGACCCAGCTGGCGAAATTCAAACAGCCGAAATCAGTCATATTTGTCGATGCGCTGCCCCGCAACAGTATGGGCAAGGTCCAGAAGGCGGAACTTCGCAAGCTTCATGACGGGCTGTTTTCCTGATGCCGGACGCCTGATGCCGGACGCCTGATGCCTGATGCCGGCATTCAACAGTGTCACCGTGCGCCCTGTGACCCCTGACGCACGCGCTCGCGCCGCAGAATGAAGATCGACGAGGCGATCACCACCCCACTACCGACAAGCACGGCCATGCTCAGCACCTCATCAAAGAACAGGATTCCAGCCACAATGCCAAACGGTATCGAAAGATAGCGAAGCGGGGCCAGCAGGCTTGCTGGCGCCAGCTTGTGGCTGAAAGCAATGAAGAATTGCTGAAAGCTCGACAGCACTCCGATCAGTACCAGGATCACCAAATCGCGCGGCGTTGCCGGCAGCGATGCATCCCAGACCAGCACCAGCGCAAGAAACAGCATTGCGCCAGTGCCATTATACCAGACGGCCGTTGTCGCCGGGCTGTCATGCTGGCCAAGTCGGCGAAGCATGATCATCATGATGGCGCCGAAAAATGGCGATCCAAGCCCGACCAGCACACCGGCAAGACTCCATCCCGCAGCGCCGGGCTCCAGCAGGATCAGCGTCCCGCCAAATCCCACAATCACGGCTGACCAGCGGCGCCATCCGACACGTTCCTGCAGCATGAAAGGTGCGAGAAAGGTCACAAACAGGGTGATTGTCTGGAACAGCACAGTCACCTTGGCAAGCGACATCAGATCGAGCGCAGCGTAGAAACAGGTCAGGCTGGCAAGCCCGGCTGCAACCCGCACCGCAAGAATACGCGGCGCGGTGATGGTCAAGGCCTGCCGACGACGCTGCCAGACCGCCGTGACGACAAGCAGCGGCAGACAAAGCGCATAGCGGAACAGCAACACAGTGACAGTGTCGATTTCCGGTGCGACAAGCTTGACCAGCGCCGAGATACCAACTGTCAGTAAAATCTCGGCAATCGCAATGGTGACACCAAGACTGAGCAGCCGATGCGATTCCGCCGGGTCATCTGTCACGCAACGCCTCCCCGCCGGTTCGGCGTGCCTCTATTCCTCGATATCAAAATGTTCGAGATGCCTGTCTGTAATGGTGATCCCAAGGCCCGGCAGATTGTCATCAAGCTGCAGATGACCATCAACGGCATCCGGGTCGCCCGCGAAGATATAATAGAACAGCTCGTTGCCAACCTCGACATCAAAGACTGGAAAATATTCCGCGATCGGACAATTCATGTTGGCCATCGTCAGATGGTAGTTATGCATCTGGCCGGCATGCGGAATGACAGGTATCTGATGCGCTTCGGCAACCGCGTTGATCTTCTGCGCCGCGGTGATGCCGCCGACCCGGTTGGTGTCATATTGCAATATCGACACCGCCTTTTCCTGCAGCAGCTGCGCGCATCCAAGAAGCGAATATTCATGTTCGCCGCCCGAAATCGGGATTGGTCCGCGGTTCAATTCTGCATAGCCGCGCAGATCATCAGCGATCACCGGCTCTTCAAGCCAGCGCGGCTCGAACTTTTCAAGTTTCGGAATCATCCGGCGGGTATAGTCGAGATTCCAGCCCATATAGGCCTCGAGCATCAGATCGCGGTCCCATCCAATGACCTCGCGAACCGCCTCGACACGTTTGATGTTCTCGCGCATGCCGGCCATGCCGTCGCGCGGGCCATAACCAAAACGTGTCTTGAAACCGGTATAGCCGTTCTTCATCGCCTCTTCGGCCTCGGCCTGCATCGCCGCGACTGGGCCGGCGTAAAGCTTTGAATAATAGCAGGGGATGCTGTCCTTGGTCCGACCGCCAAGAAGTTTGAAAACAGGCTTACCAACAAGCTTGCCCATCAGGTCCCAGATGCCGATATCAATTGCTGAAATGGCCACCATGCCGACACCCTTGCGCCCCCAGGCATGCGTGCGGCGATACATCTTTTCCCACAGATAGGCATAGTCGAACGGGTCCTGACCAATCACCATCGGCGCGTAGAATTCGTCGATCGCCTTCTTTGCAAGGCTCGGCGCCAGCGCCGCGTTGCCAATGCCGACAGTGCCGTCGCTGGCTTCAACCTCACAGGTCAGCCACTGGTGAAAGCGGAAGGACTGCATGGCATCGCCGCGATCGCCCAGAATATCCGAAGCGTTGGTGCAGAAATTCCCCTGCGGCGGCACCGTCGGCCCCTTCCAGTTCCACACCCGGGCGCGAATTGATTTTATGGTAACCATGTGACGTCCCCCTTATCCCCTGCGGCCACTTTTTCTGTATTTGGTATACCAGTTTTTTCCATACTGAGACAAGATGGCGTTGATAGAGGGGTTATTTGATCACCGGAATGATCGCCTGAATGATCGCTGGCCAACTGGCGGGGCTGGCCACAATCCTGGCGTCAGCGCCGCCTGAGCGGGAGGGCGGCTGAGCGGGAAGGCGCCTGAGCGAGAGGCCGGCTGAGGGAAAGGGCGGCCGAGCGGGATGCCGCCTGTCCTGACAGATGATTTGGTGATCCCGGAGGGACTCGAACCCCCTACCTACAGATTAGGAATCTGTCGCTCTATCCTGATGAGCTACGGGACCACGCGCTATCTGTATGCCGGATTTTACCGTCGATTTCCAGACATCGTATGCGGCAGGCAGACAACGCGCGCAGGGGCGATAGCCAGACCGCTCGGCCTCTGACCGGCTGGTGAAGAAAACCCTGTTCGCGCGCGCCAGCCGCCGCCCGGCCCGGCAGTCAAGCCGCCCGAAGATCTTCAGCCGCCGATTGCCGGCAAAGGTCAGCCTCCCGTCCCGGATCATCCGGTGAAGCGCCGCCCCGTCGATATGATCATGCCGGATCATGCCGATGTCCCAGCCGTGTCGCAGGCACTGGCCATCCTGTCACATTGTGCCGATTCCCAGCCAATGATGGCCTGTTTACGGCTCGGCCCCCACATATAGCCGCCGGTCGCACCATTCTGCCGGATCACCCGGTGGCACGGGATCAGCCAGGCCACGGGATTCGCGCCGATGGCGGTGCCGACGGCGCGGGAGGCACCGGACTTGCCAATCGCGGCGGCGACATCGCCATAGCTTGCCAGCCGCCCGGTGGGGATTCGCAGCAACGCCTCCCAGACCTTCAGCTGAAACGGGGTGGCGCGAAGATGCAGCCTGATCTCGGCCGGTGATGACCAGTCTCGGTCCAGCGCCGCCAGGGCTGCCTGCGCCGCCATGCCCATTGCCTGCCGCCCCGTTTCCGCCGGAGACAGGTCAGCTTCGGGAAAGGCGGCACGAAGACGGGCAAGCGCGGCGGCGCGATCGGCACCACCGCCATCGTCACAGAAGGCAAGATGGCAGACACCGCGCGGCGTGGCGGCGATGATCACCTCGCCGAACAGGCTGTCGGCAAAGCCGTAACGGATCGCCAGACCGGCTCCGCCGCTCCCATATTCGCCCGGCGTCATCGCCTCGATCCGTACGAACATGTCATGCAGACGGCCGGGGCCCGACAGGCCGGCCTCATAGGCGGCATCAAGGCAACTGGCACCCTGATGGCGGAGCAGCCCGCGGGCATGGTCGAGGCTGAGATAGCGGGAAAACGCCTTCGGGCTGACGCCGGCCCAGCGGGTGAACAGCCGCTGGAAATGGAACGGGCTGAGATTGGCCGCGGCGGCGATCTCGTCGAGAGACGGCGCATCGCGGTAATGCGCCGCGATATAGGCGATGGCGGCCTCGATCCGCCGATAATCGAGACGGGCCTGATCGAGCCGGGTGTCTTCGGGCCGGGTGTGGGTCTGCATCAGGGCCTCCTGCCAGGGTGCCATCGTCAGGCACCTTCATCTGC
>RFZL01000034.1 GCA_009920665.1 Alphaproteobacteria bacterium
CCGGAGTGGTTGAACGGGGCGGTCTCGAAAACCGTTGTGGGCGCAAGTCCACCGAGGGTTCGAATCCCTCTCTCTCCGCCATTGCCGTCACGACTTCCCCCCTTTTATTTCAGCTGCCAAATTGCCGGGCCAGCAAGCGGATTATGGTTCGTTTGTGGTCCGCTCTATCGTCAAGCCCTCACCATCCTTAACCAAGCCTTAAATAATCTCCTGTAGCTGTGAACTGGAGAGCCATCTTCACGTGATACGCTGTGTGCCGGAAATCTGGATAAGACGGAAATTTGGATAAGAAAATCCATACGGCCATACAAATCCATGCGGATTGAAGGTTCGGGGGAGAACAAAATGGCGGACAACACGGCTGGTGACGCGGCGGGCAAAACGGCAGAGCTGAGACAGGACCCTGATCCGCGGGCCTGGGGCAAGACCAAACACACGCTTGGCGACAGCAACATCCGGCCCTTCGGGCTGGACATACACAATCCCGTCTTCCTCATCTCCAGCGTGGTCATTGCCGGTTTCGTTCTCATCGCGCTGGCCAACCAGGACGCGACGGCGGCCTTCTTCGGCTGGCTGCGGCCTTGGCTGACCAGTACCTTTGACTGGTTTCTGGTGTTGTCGGTCGATGCCATCACCCTGTTCTGTCTGGTGCTGATCTTCCACCCCGTTGGCAAGGTCAGGATCGGCGGCAAGGATGCCAGGCCCGACTATTCCTATACTGGCTGGATCGCGATGATGTTCGCCGCCGGCATCGGCATCGGCCTGTTGTTCTTCGGTGTGCTTGAACCTGTCTATTACAATTTTGCCGAATCCGGGGCGGCGCGCCCGCTTGGCATAGGCCTGGAAGACAATGAATATATCGGCGTCGTCGGCACGATCCACCATTGGGGACTTGAGGGATGGGCCGTCTATGCCGCTGTCGGCCTGTCACTTGGTATCTTCAGCTACAATCTCGGCTATCCGCTGACGCTGCGATCGGCCTTTGTGCCGATTCTTGGCGAACGTGTCTGGGGCGCCTGGGGGCATGCCATTGACACCGCCGCCGTCTTTGCCACGCTGTTTGGCCTGACAACCTCGCTTGGCCTTGGCGCTGGCCAGGTTGCTGCCGGCCTGCATGAAATCTTCGGGATCACGCCGAGCCCGACGGTTACTGTCCTGCTGATCATCGGCATCACGGCCATTGCGCTGGGATCGGTGATGCTTGGCATGGATGCCGGCGTCAAACGCCTGTCGGAGATCAACATGGTGATGGCTGTCTGCCTGTTCATCTTCGTGATCCTGGCGACCGGCCTTGTCGCCGCCATTACCCGATATTTCACTGTCATGGTGGATTATGTGGCGCTGCTGCCGGCGCTCTCCAACCCGTTCGGGCGGGAGGATACCAGCTATTTCCACGGATGGACGACCTTCTACTGGGCCTGGTGGATCGCCTGGTCGCCCTTTGTCGGCATGTTCATCGCCCGCATTTCCAAGGGCCGCACAGTGCGTGAATTCGTTTTATGCGCACTGATCGCGCCAACGCTGGTCTGCGCCTTGTGGATGTCCACCTTTGGCGGCGCCGCCATCGACCTGCTGAATGCTGGCGGGGCTGAGGGCGTCAGGGCGACCGTCATCGACGCCTACCAGCCCGAGGGCGCCCTGTTCGGGCTACTGAAAGAGCTGCCATTCTATGAGGTGGTCGCGCCGGTGGCCCTTGTGCTGATCGTCATCTTCTTCGTGACATCTTCGGACTCAGGCTCACTGGTCATCGACACAATCACCGCCGGCGGCAAGATGGACGCACCGGTCGTCCAGCGCGTCTTCTGGTGCACCCTCGAAGGGCTGGTGGCCATCGCCCTGCTGCTTGGCGGCGGGTTGAACGCCCTGCAGGGGGCCGCTGTGTCAACGGGGATCCCCTTCACACTGATCATTCTGGTCATGTGCTATTGTCTGTGGCTGGCCTTGAAACGCGAGCGCGCAAAGCTCTAGTCATACCTCTCGTCATTTAAGGAACCGCGTAACCGAATTTTCGGATTTTCTGTTTTCCAGGGGCAAACTCTCGGCCATTATCATCAACCGGCTTGTGCGTGACGCTTGTGCGTGACAAGGTCGCTTGATGAGGCAAGACCGGTATTTTCACCTTGTGGAGTTGAGAAATGCGCCGGTTCCGTTCCATCCTGCTTCTGACAATGCTCATTTCAACGCTCGCCGGCCCGCTGTCGGCGCACCAGTGCACCCTTGGCGGCAGCACCGCCACGGATATGCAGATCTACAACAGCTGCAAGGCCGATCTCGCCGCCGGCATCGCCGGTCATGATCATCAGAATGCGGACATGTCCGATGAAATCCTGCGGCTGAGAGCCGAGAATGAGACTCTTAGGGGACGGTTGACGACAGTCAGACAACGCCTTCTGACCATTCTCGGTGATCTCTAGTCCGGACTGCCAATCAAGAGTTCCCGGGCAGATGTCGACCTTCGCCTCTGCCGCCTGTCTTCCGTAATTTGTGCTGCGGATCGTGCTTGCTGGTGCCACCATCGTCCTGATCCGGGCCATCGCGCCGGGATTTCTGGCCGGGCTGACGCCGCTATTCATCAACCCCGAGGCCGCTGCCGTCGACACCACCCCGTTCAGCGGCCTTGACTGCACAGCGTGGCGATCCTGTCACTCAGGTCCGGCCGGAAGCTATTTCGGCCTACCGCGATGAAAAGGCCTTTGTGGACTGTCAGAAAATCCTCAACGGCATCCCCCAGGACGAGGAGAACCCGGCGATCCGGAATGCTGACCGCGGGATCGCCCAGCTGCAATTCAACGCCGGAAAATGACAGCGAGGCGATAGCTGGGCCGGTGGTGGCGATCAGCCCTTCGCGGCAAGCGCCTTTTTCGGGTCATAGAACGGCTTGGGAACGATCCGGCAATTGCGCGGTTCGCCGGCCATGTCGATCATGGCCTCGGTTCCGATATCGGCATGTTCTGCGCCGACAAGGGCCAACGCGATGTTCTTTTCAAGCCGCGGTGAATAGACAGCCGAGGTGACATAGCCGATATTCTTGCCGTCCTGCCGGATCGGCCAGAATTCATCGTTTGAACCGACAATGGGCGGACCGTCAAATTCAAGTCCGACCTGGCGCTGGCTGACGCCCTCGCCCTTGATCCGCGTCAACGCCGCCTTGCTGACAAAATCAGCTTCCATATCCAGATCGACAAGCCGGTCCATCCCCAATTCGAATGGATTGTTCCGCAGCGTCATGTCCGCATGATAGGACAGCATGGCAGCCTCGATTCTGCGGATGCTGGAGGTGTGCCCCGGATACAGGCCCATCGGCCCACCGACCTCCATCAGATAATCCCAAAGACGATCGCCCTGCGATCCGTCACGCAGGAAAATCTCGTATCCCAGTTCGCTTGACCAGCCGGTCCGAGAAATGACAAGCGGCACGCCGTCCCAGTCATATTCCATGAAACGATAATATTTCAGTTCCGCCGGCGCATCGCCGAAAGCCGCACGCAGGATGTCACGCGATTTCGGACCCTGGAGCTGCAATGGCGAGACGTCGGGCTCGCGCACATCGACATCCATGCCCGCTGTCGCGGCAACCCCCCGCGCCCAGAGCAACACATCGCTGTCGGCGATCGACAGCCAGAAATGGTTCTCGCCAAGCTTCAGAAGGATCGGGTCATTGATGATACCGCCATCCTGATCGGTGATCAGGACGTATTTGCATTGGCCGACCTCGCATGCCGACAGATCACGACAGCTCAGGAACTGTGTGAAACGCGCCGCGTCGGGTCCGGTGATCTCAACCTGACGTTCCACCGCCACGTCACAGAGAATGGCGTCATTCACGAGATTCCAGAAATTCTGCACCGGATCGCCGAAATCACGCGGGATGTACATGTGGTTATAGACCGAAAATCCCTTCGCTCCCCAGCGCAGCGCGGCATCGGAGAATGGCGATTTGCGCACCTGTGTGCCAAAGCTGAATTTCTGGAAGGCGCGATCATTGGCGTGATCATTGGTGTGATCATTATCTGGCGCTGTCGGTGTCATCATATTGAATCCGGTGATGTGGCGTGAGCCTGCTTGATAGACCAGAAATGAATCCATTCACAGGAAATTGCTGAAACCTGCCCTGCGGCGGATCGCGGCGGGCGACCGTTCAGGAATCAGCCCCACACAGATCGCGCGCGATGGCATCGAAAATACGCGCACCGATGGGGATCAGATCGTCGGGGAAATCATAGTCGGGTTGATGCAGCGCCGGATGGTCAACACCCGGACCGAGGCACAGCATGGCCGATCTGGCGTTCCAGCCGAATACACCGAAATCCTCAGAGGCGCGCATCGGCACGCCGTCGCTTCCATGCGGAATGCCAAGCCGGTCCAGCGCCCGTGTTGCAACCTCGACAGCCACCTCGTCATTGATCGAGGCGGCAAAATCATCATGAATGCTGAAGGTAACTTTCAGTCCGCTATCGACGACCAGAAGATCAATCTGCCGTCGTGCTGTCATCTCCATGTCATTCACACCATCATTGGTGCTGGCGCGTAGCGTCACCATGATATCGGCATTGCCCGGGGTGATGCCAAAGCTTGCCTCGCCAACATTCACATGCGTCACCGTGGCAAGCCGAAAGTTTTCATCGAGAACGCCGCCGCGGCCAAGCGATTCAAGATGATTGATGATCGCGCCAAGCAGACCGACCGGCGAACGTGCCAGCTCCGGCTCGGCGGCATGGCTGGTCCGCCCCTCGATCCTGATCGCAAGTCCGCGCGAGGCACAGTTGATCAGCCCTGCCCGCGTGCCGACATGACCGAAGGCAAGGCCGGGCTCGTTATGGATGGCAAAGGCCCAGTCCGGGGCCATATCGGCAAAATGCGGGTCGGCAACGACCGCGCGGGCACCGCTGCCATCCTCCTCGGCTGGCTGGAACATCAACACGACACGCCCGCACGAAATCGGACGGCGATGCAACAACCTCCCCAGACCAACCAGCATCGTCATATGACCGTCATGCCCGCACAGATGCGAGGCCCCCGGCACAAGCGATGTCCAGGCAGCGCCGGATTGTTCGATTATGGGCAAGGCGTCCAGCTCGGCACGGAACATCACCGTCGGGCCTGGATTGCCGCTGTCGAACACCGCCGCAACCCCATGTCCGCCAAGCCCCGTCACCAGCCTTGTCGGAGACAGGGCGTTCAGGGTGGATGAAATGGTGGCGGCGGTTGCCTGTTCCTGGCGCGAAAGCTCCGGATGCCGATGAAGCTGACGACGAAACGCCACAAGCTCGGCGATATCAGCATTTGTCAGCATCGGCTCCCCTCACCCGTGCCCGGAGCTCGCAAGCCATGCCCCGGCGGGGATCGTCGGCGGCGCGGCGTTCAGGCTGTCACGCGCAAAGCCGGCGGCGGATTTGTATTTTGCCATGAAATCCTCACGCTCGGCCTTCGGGATGACATCCTCGATATTCTCGAACGCACCACCGCAGCGGTCATTGACCATGTTCAGCAGGCCGAACGGGCCAGCCCCGCGGTTGCGAAGCACGATCTCGGAGACAGGTTTGCACAGATCGTCATTGAATGCGGCGAGTGCCGCCGCGCCAACGCCATGTTGAAGGAATTTCGCGCCAAGAACGCGGGAATCGATGATCGCCTGGCTGGCGCCATTTGATCCGGTCGGATACATCGGGTGCGCCGCATCACCCATCAATGCCACCGGTCCGTCATTCCAGAACGGCACCGGATCGCGATCAATCATCGGATTTTCATAGGCGGCTTCGGCGCCGCGGATCAAGGCTGGCACATCCAGCCAGTCATAGGTCCAGTCCTCGAAATAATGGATGAAATCATCCAGCTCGACGCGGTTGAACCAACCGGTTGAATCGCGGGCAGACGGGTCATCATAGGTAACCTCGGCAATCCAGTTGATCAGTGCCAGCCCGGTATTGGGATCAGGGTGCGAGATGGGGTAGATGACCATACGCTGGCGGTGCGTTCCCAGACCGATGAAGGATGATCCTGTCCGGATCGGCCGTGCCAGCGAGGTGCCACGCCACATGACCGCCCCGCCCCAGTGGATCGGTGGCTGGTCAGGATGCATTTGCGCACGGATGGCGGAATGAATGCCATCCGCCCCGATCAGCACGCTGCCTATAATGGTCTCGGCTCCGGACGGTGTATCGACCCTTGCCGCAACGCTGCCATCCTCCCGGATGTCATATCCGGTGACGCGGCAGCCGAGCCTGATCGCCTCTTCACCGGCAAGGCGGCAGAACCGGTCATAAAGCGCCATCTGGAAGTTGCCACGATGCGCCGCATATTGCGGCCAGTGATAGCCGGCAAACCGGCCCCGGCTTTCCGCATAGATTTCCTGCCCGTTCAACCCGACAAGCGCCCATTCCCGCGCCGGCACGCCGAACCGGTCAAGGTCGATCTCGGAAAAACCCAGCTCCAGCAGTTCGCGAACGGCGTTTGGCTGCAGGTTGATACCAACGCCGAGAGGCTTCATCTCCCTGACCTGTTCGACAACAAGACAGGGCACACCGATCTGTTGAAGGGTCAGCGCCAGTGTCAGCCCGCCGATTCCCCCACCAGCGATGATCACCCGCGCATTTTCATCAGCAACAGAAACCATATCAGCCTGCCGCATCCCTACCGGTTCGACCCGCGGATGGACCCGATCACCGCGTCGGTCACCTCGCGCGTTGTTGACGTCCCGCCAACATCCGGCGTCATGATACCGGCGGCGCAGACATCCTCAATCGCCTTCATCAGACGCTGTGCTGGCGCGGCCTGCCCAAGATGCTCCAGCATCTGGCAGGCGGTCCAGAAGGTGGCGACAGGATTGGCGATTCCCCTGCCGGTGATATCGAAGGCAGACCCATGGATGGGCTCGAACATCGACGGGAAGCGCCCTTCAGGGTCGATATTGGCCGTTGGTGCCACACCAAGACTGCCAGCCAGCGCGCCGGCAAGGTCCGACAGGATATCGGCATGAAGATTCGTTGCGACAATTGTATCAAGACTTGCCGGGTCAAGCGTCATCCTCACGGTCATGGCGTCGACCAGCATCTTGTCCCAGGTGACCTCGGGAAACTCGGCCGCAACCTCGGCAGCTATCTCATCCCACATCACCATGCCGTGGCGCTGGGCATTGGACTTGGTGACGACGGTCAGCAACTGACGCGGCCGTGACCGCGCGAGGGAAAAGGCATAGCGCATGATCCGCGTAACTCCGACACGGGTGAAGATCGCCGTCTCGGTGGCCACTTCCTCTGGCAGACCTTGATGCGCGCGTCCCCCATGGCCGGCATATTCACCTTCGGAATTCTCGCGAACAATCACCCAGTCAAGATCACCCGGCCCCCGGTCACGAAGCGGCGCCGAAATGCCTGGCAGGATGCGTGTCGGCCGGACGTTGGCATATTGATCGAACCCCTGACAGATCGGCAGGCGCAATCCCCACAGCGTGATGTGGTCTGGCACGTCCGGTGCGCCGACGGCGCCAAAGAAAATGGCGTCATGCCCCTTCAACCGGTCAAGCCCATCCTCCGGCATCATGCGGCCATGTGTCTTGTAATAGTCGGATCCCCAGTCAAACTTCCGGAAGTTGCAGGAAAATCCTCCGTCGCGCGCCGCCAGCGCGTTCAGAACGGCAATGCCGGCCTCGATAACCTCGGGTCCAATCCCGTCTGCCGGAATGGTTGCGATATTGAAAGTTTGCACCTGATCTTCCTTCATCCTGCGAAAATCGTACTTTGGAACCCTGGCGTACTTTGGAACCCTAGCGTACTTTGGAACCCTGGCTTGGCTTGACGTCTGTCTAGCATCATATAGCTTTTGAAATCGAGCGCCACGGTGCCGCAACAGGTCGGCATTTATGGAGTTATCATCATGTTATGTGATCCTGGGCGCGGTGCGTTCCAATCCGGATCCCAGCAAACAGGAGCGACCGATGTTGCCAGACCCACAGCTTCGCCATGTTGCCGACTTTGAAGTCAAACTCAGCCCGATAACCGAAATGGGACGCGGGCGTGCTGGCCGGCGACGCATCATTCCCATTGTTGGCGGGCGGGTCACCGGCCCGTGTTTCAGCGGTGAAATCCTGAATGTGGGCGCAGACTGGCAAACCATTTTCGATGGCGGTCTTGCCGAACTTGATACGCGCTACGCCTTCAGAACCGATGACGGGGCTGTGATCGAGATTCGGAATTTCGGGTTCCGGCATGGCCCCGAAGAGGTCATGAAACGCGTCGCCGCCGGTGAGGATGTCGATCCGTCATCCTATTACATGCGTACACATGCGCGTCTGGAAACCGGTCATCCAGACTATGCCTGGGTGAACAAAACGCTATTTGTCGGCGCTGGCGCCCGATTGAAGTCAAACGTTATGATATCTCTATATGCTATTGATTAAATGATTTTTTTATAAATATATCTGAAAGCAGAACCTGCACTCGGGCTGGCCTTTTCTTGGGGGAGGAGAATGAGAGTTCGATGCGCTATCCAGCCCCGAGGCACACGTATATCAGCATACATGAAGACGTGTTTTTTGTGATTTTTACAAGAGTGTTTTTTATCGAATTATAAACCCCATGCCATGAGCACTTTGTTAGCCTGCATCCATGAAAAAGACCTTCATCGGACCGCGTTTGCGGCAGCTCCGCAGGGAGCATGGGCAGACCCAGGCAGCGATGGCCGAAGTTCTCGGGATCAGCGCCGCCTATGTGAACATGCTGGAAAAAAACCAGCGGACCCTGTCAGTGCCGGTTCTTATCGCGTTATCCGAACAATATGGGATCGACTGGCAGGATGTCGTACCAGAAAACAGCTCAACCAGGCTTGCCGATCTGCGGCACGCGTTCCAGCATCCGGTGTTTGCGGACAAGACGCCCGATATTCATGAGCTGCAGGCTGCCCTCGACCATGCACCAGTTCTTGTAGAGAACTTCCTGACGCTGTTCCAGAACCACCGCACCACACTGGAAAATATCATGCGCATTGGTGGCGAGCGCATGCCGCAGGAACTTGCCTCCCTGTCGTCCGAGACAACGATCCATGATTTCTTTCGTCGTCATTCCAACCATTTCGACGCGCTTGAACGCGCCGCGGAAAGGCTCGCGGCAGAACAGCCCTGCCCGTCGGACGAAATGCACATGATGCTCAAGACCCGGCTGCGTGACCATCACGGTATCGACGTCATCACGCTACCGGTGGATGAAATGCGCGACGCGCTGAGGATCCATGACAGGCCAGCCGGAAAACTCAAACTTTCGGAGGCGCTCGACTTCCCGAACCGGACCTTCCAGATGGCGCATGTTCTGTGTTTCGTCGAATGTGACGACATCCTCCGGGACATCACCAATGACAAATCGCTCGACACCGATCGCAGCATCGCGCGGTGCAAGGTCGAACTGGCCAATTATTTTGCCGCCGCGCTTGTCATGCCTTATGAACGCTTTCTTGGGCTTGCCCAGAAGACACATTACGATATTGACCGGCTTGCCTCGGCCTTTTCGGTATCGTTTGAACAGGCATGCCAGCGACTGACCACTTTGCAGCGCGAGAACAGCCGCGGTGTGCCGTTCTTCTTCCTTCGCGTCGACGAGGCCGGCAATGTCACCAAACGCTTCAACGCAACCAGTTTCAACATCGCCGAACAGGGAGGATCATGTCCGGTCTGGAATCTTCACAACACCTTTCGCACGCCGGGAGTCATCCTGCCACAATTTGTCGAGCTTCCGGACGGTGAGCGTTTCTTTACCCTGAGCCGCACGACCGAAAGGCCTGTCTATTCGATCAACACGCAAGACCGGCGGCTCGCCATCTCGCTTGGATGCGAAATCCAGCATGCACGACGGTTGATCTACAGCTCTACCTCACCACAACCTGTCGAGGACGGGTTCAGCAAGATCGGGATCAACTGCCATCTGTGCCCACGACTGAATTGCTCGCAGCGCGCGCATGACCCGCTGGTCGTGGAACTGCCGACCGACACCAGCCGGCGTGGCGAGACACGTTATGAAAGCTGACCGTGACATTGACCGCAATCACCGGTATTTTGTTTTCTTTTTTTAAAGCCATCAGACGGAGTTTCTATTATGCAATTCCATTTAAACGGTTTTCGCGGTGGCGATCCCGAAATCCACCCCGACGGGTCAACAAGGCGCCAAGGCGATCCGCTGCCAGATCGAAGCGATGTTCTGATCGTGGGAAGTGGCCCTGCCGGCCTGACCCTCGCCACTCAGCTTGCCAGATTTACCGACATCAGCACCGTTCTGATCGAGCAGAAACCGGGGCCGATGGAAAAGGGACAGGCAGACGGCGTGTCATGCCGGTCAATGGAGATGTTCCAGGCATTCGGGTTTGCCCATCGGGTGCGCCAGGAGGCCTATTGGGTGAACGAGACGACATTCTGGAAACCCGATCCCGAAAATCCGCAAACCATCATCCGTACAGGACGAATCCAGGATGTGGAGGATGGCCTTTCCGAGATGCCGCATGTGATCCTGAACCAGGCACGTGTTCACGACATGTATCTCGACAGCATGCGGCGCTCACCAACAAGGCTGGAACCGGACTATAATTGCCGCGTTGCAGGCCTGACAGTTGATGACGATCCCGCCCATCCAGTTTGCGTCGATATTGAACAGGCGTGTGACGGTGACATGCCGGTGGTCGCTACCATGCGGGCGCGCTATGTCGTCGGATGTGACGGCGCCCGCAGCACGGTCCGCAATGCCATCGGACTTGAGTTGAAGGGAGATTCCGCCAACAAGGCGTGGGGTGTGATGGATGTCCTCGCCGTCACCAGTTTTCCCGACATTCGCCAGAAGACGCTGATCCAGTCGGGAAGCGGCGGCACCCTTCTGATCATTCCGCGTGAAGGCGGCTATATGGCACGCATCTATGTCGAGATGGAAACGCTTGCCAAGGGCGAACGCGCACGCAACCGGAACATCTCAGAGGCCGACCTGATCGAGGCCGCCAGGGCGATCTTCTACCCCTACACATTCGACGTTCAGGAAACCGTCTGGTGGTCGGTCTATGAAATCGGACAGCGTTTGACCGACCGGTTTGACAATCTTGATGATGCGTCATCGGAAGATGGACACCCGCGCGTGTTCATCGCCGGTGACGCCTGCCACACCCACAGCCCCAAGGCCGGCCAGGGAATGAATGTCTCGATGGGTGACAGCTTCAACCTCGGCTGGAAGCTGATTTCGGTTCTGACGGGTCGCAGTGATCCGGGCCTGCTTCGCAGCTACTCGGCCGAACGTCAGGACGTGGCACAGGCGCTGATCGACTTCGACCAGGAATGGGCCCGAATCATCAGCCAGCGTGACAGCGATGGTGATGGCGATGGCGATACACCAACCTTCCAGAAATATTTCGTCGCGCATGGTCGCTATACCGCCGGCGTCTCGGTTCGCTACAAACCCTCAACTCTCACCGGTGACGCAACCTGGCAGCATCTTGCGACCGGATTCGAGATCGGCATGCGATTTCATTCCGCGCCAGTCATCAGGCTGGCCGACGCAAAGCCACAATCGCTTGGCCATGTTATCGACGCCGATGCGCGGTGGCGCCTGTTTGCCTTTGCAGATGCCGCGGCACCATCATCAGGTAACAGCCGGCTCGCAAAGCTGTGTGCCTTCCTCGCCGAAGCTCCCGACTCACCAGTTCTTCGTCATACGCCGCAAGGTGCAGATATTGACTCGGTGATTGATTTTCGTGCGGTGCTGCAACAGGGGTTCCGTGATGTGAATATTACCGACCTTCCGCAGCTCTTGCGTCCAACCAAGGGTGATCTGGGGCTTGTCGATTATGAGAAGGTTTTCTGTCCGGCATTGAATGATGGCAAGGACATTTTCGACATGCGCGGCATCGATCTGGACGAGGGTTGCCTGGTGATCGTGCGGCCTGACCAGTATGTTGCACATATCCTGCCGCTTGATGCCTATACCAATCTCGCAGCCTTCTTTGGCGGCGTCATGCGTCCCTGCGATCCGGCACGCATGCCCGCCTGAGGGAACTGATTTCTGTCTAGAACCAGGAACAGCCAATTCTGGCATTGCTTTTGCTGGAGGTTAGCGAACAAGATGATTGACGGACTGGCGACTTGGCACAATCTGGCGGCATATCGCCATTTGCCCGATGTAAAGACAGCCCGATGTAAAGACAGGAGGTGTTTATGAAGGTTGATGACCAGCAGGACAGGCTCGTGGCGATCCTTCAGGAGGTACTGAAAGAGTTCGACAATTATGCGCCGCCGCGTGTGCGCGGCGACGGCGACATCCAGATCTCGCTTGACCCTGAGCTGAAAAAGGCCCGGTCTCGCCGCAGCAATCTTGCCAGCGCCTTCAGCGCCATGATGTCGGACGATCTCGGCCCCAAGCGGAGTTCCACCTGGGTCAAATAGGCTCCGGGATAACATAAAAGTAACCCCCACCGGCACGGGGCCGGCGGGGGCCTTCGTCACGCAAACGAAACGCGCAGTGACGAAACTGGAGAACCGGACCATATCTCCGGCCCTGTACCCCGTTAACGGCACTTTCCACCGATTGTTTAACCCGAATTGATGTCAGGCGTGACGCTGACGCAATATTTCTATGGCGTCGGCAAGCGACATGTCGGAATCCGCCAGCAAAACCAGCATATGATACAGCAGATCTGCCGCCTCATTGGCAATTTCCGCGCGGTCATCCTTCATGCGCGCCAGCGCAAGTTCGACCCCCTCCTCACCAACCTTCTGGGCGATCCGCGCGGGACCTTCGGCAAACAGAGATGTTGTATAGCTGCCGTCAGGCATTTCAGCCCGACGATGGCGGACAAGCTGGTCCAGATGGCCCAGAAACCCGGCATTGGCAGGCAGGTCGCCTGTGAAACAGGTCCGCGCACCGGTGTGGCAGGCTGGCCCTGCCGGGATTGCCTGAACAAGAATCGTGTCACGGTCACAATCCAGTGCCGCACCACAGAAAGTCAGATGATTGCCCGAAGTTTCACCCTTCGTCCAGAGACGCCCCTTCGACCGGCTATAGAACGTCACCTTGCCCGATATAGCCGTCGTCTCGGCCGCCTGTTCATTCATATAACCGAGCATCAGCACTTGCCCGGTGCGCGCATCCTGGATAACCGCCGGTAACAACCCACCGCCCTTCTCCCAGTCAGCCTGATTCCAGTCAGCCTGATTCCAGTCAGCCTGATTCCAGTCAGCCTGATTCCAGTCCGGCGCGGATTTCGGGTCTGTGTTGGTGTCGTTCATGTCACACTCTCACTTCAATGCCACGTTCGCCAAGAAATGCCTTCAGCGACGGGATCGGGATCTGGCCACTATGGAATACCGAGGCCGCCAGACCGCCATCGATTCCGGTCTTCTCAAACAGATCGGCGAAATGGCCATAATCACCGGCACCGCCCGAGGCGATCACCGGAATCGACACGGCGTCACGGACAAGCGCCAGCTGCGCCAGATCATAGCCCCGCTTCACACCGTCATTATTCATGCAATTCAGGACAATTTCACCAGCCCCGAGCCGCTGTGCCTCACCCGCCCAGGCCATTGTATCACGACGTGAGGAAACGGTTTTGGTTTCATCGCCAGTATATTGGTAAACAACATATTTTACCTGGCCATTATCCTGTTCCTCAACGCGGCTGTCGATTCCAACGACGACACATTGCGTGCCGAACGCCTCGGCAAGCTCGGTGATGAAATCAGGCCTCTCCAGAGCCGGGGAATTGACCGAAATCTTGTCCGCGCCGTCATTCAGGATGGCACGCGCATCCGCGATCGTTCTGATCCCGCCAGCCACGCAGAACGGAATATTGATCCGCCGTGCGACATTGTTGACCCAGCTCTTGTCGACAACCCGGCCGTCACTGCTGGCGGTGATATCGTAGAACACAAGCTCATCAACACCCTCATCGGCGTAACGCTGTGCAAGTTCCAATATATCGCCCATATCGCGGTGGTTGCGAAACTGCACCCCCTTGACGACGCGGCCATCCCGCACGTCGAGGCACGCGATAATCCGCTTTGTCAGCATTGGTCACCTCCAAGTGCATGTGCAAGCGCCACCTTCAGGTCAATCGCCCCTTCATAGATGGCGCGCCCGATGATCACGCCGTCAGTCGGCAGGCCCACAAGGTCCTCAATCCCCTTCACACCGCCCGAGGCCTGAATCTGGATGTCTGGAAAAGACGTCTTTACAGTGTGATAGAGATTGGTGTTCGGACCCTGCATTGTGCCGTCACGATCGATATCGGTGCATAGCACATGGCGCAACCCGGCCATCTCAAAGCCCGACAGGAATGCTGTCAGCGTCAGCTCACTGGCCTCTTGCCATCCGGAGACGGCGATCAGGAATTCATCTTCGGGGCGCACCACATCGGCGGCAAGACAGATGCTCTCCGGACCGAAATCCCGGATCATCGCGGCAACCAGATCAGGTTCACGCACCGCGAGCGACCCGATCACCACACGGCTGGCACCGGCGGTGACGAGGGCCTCGACATCGGCGCGGCTGCGGATCCCGCCGCCAGTCTGCACCTTCAGTCCCGATCCGGCGATGATACGGCCAATCAGTTCTGTCTGACGCTGCGAAGGGTTCTTCGCGCCATCGAGGTCGACAAGATGCAGCCAGCTGGCACCAGCCTCGGCATAGGATCTGGCAACAGCCACCGGATCACTGCCATAAATTGTCTTCTGCGCAAAATCACCCTTGTGAAGACGCACAACCTCACCGTCAATCAAGTCAATGGCCGGATAGATGATCATGACGGGTCAGCCTTTCCTGCCAGCCGGCAGATTGATGAAATTCTGCAGGATCATGGCCCCGACAGGGCCAGAACGTTCGGGGTGGAACTGCGCCCCCATGAAATTGCCACGCGCCACCAGGGCGGTGAAGGCACCGCCGTAATCACAGGCCGCGACCGTATCCTCGGAAACCGGTGCCGCGTAGCTGTGGACGAAATAGACATGCGCCCCGGGCGCGATGCCGGCAAGAAGCGGATGCGTGCCGGCCCCGTCTTGCGGAATCAGCCGGTTCCATCCCATATGCGGCACTGTCAGTCCAGCTGATGGATCAAACGCCTCGCAGGTGCCGCCAATGAGGCCGAGAAGCGGGGTATCACCTTCCTCCGAGCGATCGAAAAGCAGCTGCATGCCAAGGCATATCCCCAAAACCGGCTGGGTCAGGCCGCGGATACAATCGACAAGCCCGGCCTCATCCAGCTTTGCCATCGCCACCGGCGCGGCGCCAACCCCGGGCAGGATCACCCGCTCGGCTGCCGAAATGACTGCGGGATCGGCGGTCAGCGCCGCCTCGACACCAAGTCTACCGAGGGCGAACCGGACCGAGGCGATATTCGCACCGCCGCTGTCGATGATTGCGATCATGCCACTCCCTCACACCTTGCCATTGGCTCACAACATGCCCTTGGTACTCGGCAGGTCACCTCCATCCTGACGGATGGCCTGACGCAGCGCCCGCGCGAACCCCTTGAAACAGGCCTCGACCATATGATGCGCGTTCTCACCCTCAACGGCGATGTGAAGATTTGCCTGCAGATTCTCGGCAAGCGATCGGAACACATGTTCAATCATGTCGGTTGGCAGATCACCAACATGATCGGCCGGAAAATCTCCCTTGAAATCGAGGTAGTATCGACCGCTCAGGTCAAGCGCCACGGTAACAAGCGATTCATCCATCGGCAGGCAGAAGCCATAGCGCCCGATTCCCCGCTTGTCGCCAAGCGCGGACCTGAGAGCGACACCAAGCGCAATCGCGCAATCCTCGACCGTATGATGCGGGTCGATATGAAGGTCGCCGTCACATTCGAGTTGCAGCGAAAAACCGGCATGTTTGGCGATCTGGTCAAGCATATGGTCATAGAAGCCGACGCCGGTGCTGATCCGTACCGGCGTCTTGCGGTCCAGATTGACCTCGACCGAGATCGCAGTCTCGCTGGTCCGGCGGACATGACGCGCCACACGTTCCTCGCCGCGGACGGGAACGGGCTCGCCGCGCAGAATGGCCAGCAGCATGTCCATCTCGTCTTCGGTGCCGATGGATACCCGCACCGCATTGGCAAGGCCGGGCTGATGCGACTGGTTGCGCAGAATGACACCTGCCTCACCTGCCCGCGCGCAAAGCGCATCGGCATCATCGACAATCATCAACAGATAGTTGGCATCGGTTGGCAGCACCTCACGGACCGGTTTTGTCTCCTGCGCTGCTGCGGAAAAACCGTCACGGCGGGCGATAATCTCCTGCCGCCTGTCGGCCAGTTTTGCCTGGTTGGACGGTGCCATGATGGCCAGGACCGCCTGTATGACGGGCTGCGGAACCGGATAGGGGGCCAGCACCTTGACCAGCACCGCGCTGACATCAGCCCGCGCCACGGCAACGCCGCACCGCACACCGGCTGCCGCATGCGACTTGGACAGGGTGCGCAGAACAACAAGATTGGCATGGTTTTCCAGCGCGGTGGCAACACTCTCGACACCGGCATATTCTATATAGGTCTCGTCAACGACAACAAGGGCGCGCCCGTCGAGAGCGGTGCACAGATCCAGAACCGCGTCACGATCCATCAGATTCGCTGTCGGGTTGTTGGGCGAGCAGACGAAAACAAGCTTGGTGTTGTCATCGCATTGCGCCAGCACGGCCGCGTTATCCAGGGCAAAGCCGACGGCAAGCGGTGCCTCGCGCACCTCGACACCCTGCAGGATGGCGGATTGCCGATACATCGCGAAGGTCGGCGGGCAGATGATGATGTTGTCATGCGCCGGTACACAGAAGGCCCGCATCAGACAGTCAATCGCCTCATCCGCGCCGCGCATGATCGTCACATTGCGCGATGACAGATCGAGCCAGTCACAGACAACCCCCATCAATTCCGGCGGTTGCTGCATCGGATAGCGCGCCAGACCGGATGCCCCGACATAGGGCTCGTACGGACATTCATTGGCATCAAGAAAAACCGTACTGTCACCGCTCGCGACAAGCGAGCGCGCCGACACATACCCCTTCATGGCCAGAATTTCCGGGCGCGCACGGCTCACCATGCCGGCACCAGAGCCAGATGATGCCCCAGATAGTGCCTCGGATGTTGTTGCGGAAGTCATCGCGGCCTCTCAATCAAGCATCTTTTCAATGGGAACAACGAGGATGGACGAGGCACCATGATCCCTCAGTGCCTCCATCGTCGACCAGATCACTTCCTCGTCACAGACGGCGTGAACCGCCACCATGTCATCATTGCCCTGCAAGGGCATGACGGTTGGCGATTGCGATCCTGGCAATACGGCCTTGATCTGATCCAGCGCGCCGACCGGGCTGTTCAGCATGATATAGCGGCTTCGCCCAGCCCGCAGAACAGCATTGATACGCGCCAGAAGCATTTCAGACAATGACTTAAGATCATTTTGCATATTATTGTTTTGTATTACGATAGCTTGACTCTGAAGAATGATATCCTTCTCGGTCAACCCGTTCGAGATCAGCGTATTCCCGGTCGAGACAAGATCGCAGATGGCGTCGGCAAGATGCGTTCGCGGCGCCACCTCGACGGCGCCCCCCATCGTCACGATATTCGCCTCGACGCCCCGTTCGGCAAGGTAAGCCGACAGCAACCCGCGATACGAGGTGGCGATGGTCCGTCCGGCAAGACTTTCCAGCCCTTCATACGGCATGTCATCGGGAACCGCGATGGACAGACGGCAGCGGCCAAACCCAAGCTCAATCACCTGCGACAGCCCACCATATGTCTCGGCCTCGAGCCGTTGTGTTTCAAGAAGCGTGTTCTGCCCGATGATGCCAAGCTGGCACACCTGACTGGTCAGGAAGGCCGGAATGTCGTCGTCGCGAACAAGAAAGATGTCGAGCGGAAAATTGCGGGCCCGACACAGAAGCTGATCCTTGCTTTTCTGCAGCGAGATGCCTGCCTTTTCCAACAAGGCAAAGCTCTTTTCCGAAAGTCGCCCCGATTTCTGGATAGCGATCTTCAGCCGGCCGTCATTGCGATGTGATTTTGCTGTCATCAGTCAAATCCTGCTGTGGGGTCTCAGCCCTCGATTTTTCCCTGGCGCCGCATGATGGTGCGGTAACCGTCATTCCCGTTATTCAGAAACCGCGCCACGCGAACAATGGTGGCGGTGCTGACATTCGTTTCCGCGGCGATCTGCCGGTAGGGAATGTTCTGCACCAGCATCTGTGCGACACGCCAGCGGTCGACAAGCCCTTCGAGTTCGGCCGGGGTGCAGAGGTCATGGAAGAAACTCCGCACCTCCGCCAGCCCGTCGAGCTGCAGGATAGCCTCATACAGATCCTCTTCATGCGCCTTTTCGATCTGTGCGCGTTTCATGGCAGTTCCTGTTTGTCAAATGTGATAGCGATTTAATACGCTAAAACATTTCTGTCAACAGTAGTTTGTCTGAAATTTGAGCCAGAGGGACAATAATCCAATGCATTCGAACTTCGCTGCAGGGCCGCCGTCAGGAAAGTTCCCGCACCCTGATGAAAGACAGCAGACGGCCGGATTCCGGTTGGATATCCCGAATATGTGGAACATCAAAGCCGATATCGGCAACACAGCTCGTGGGAAAATAGGACATGTTGAGTCCGGATGGGGGCGAATCCACAAGATTGTGAAGAAGCACGACAAGACCGGGATTGTGACCGATCACCATCACACGCTCGCAATCGCCGCCATGTGCCTCGATGGCGGCCATGACCGTTGTCGCACTGGCCTCATAGATACTGTCAAGGAACACCACTGGAATGTCCGGCCAGTCGCGTGAGGCAAGTTCAAAGGTTTCGCGCGTGCGCGCCGCCTTCGACACGATGACAAGATCGGGCAAAAGCCCCTTTTCCCTGATAAAACGCCCCATCCGGATCGCGTTGCGTTGTCCCCGCGATGCAAGGCAGCGATCAAAATCGGCCTTTTCCACATCCGGGGTCTCGGCCTTTGCGTGCCGAAATAATGTGATTCGCGCCATCAGCAAACTCTCCGCGGTCAGCCTCGCATGTTAGGTCGCCGCCTGCCAAGCCGCAAGGCGCGGAGGCTGGATAAAACTGGGTGATGACAGCCCCTGCTCGACACTCTAGATTGAGGCCAGACAAGGACAGGGATCATGCAGCACAACACCGGCACCCAGGAACTTCTGAACGCCATCGGTAACACACCGTTGATACGTCTTCGCGGCGTGTCCGAGGCCACAGGATGCGATATCTATGGCAAGGCCGAATTCATGAACCCGGGCGGATCGGTCAAGGACCGCGCTGCGCTTGCGATCATCGAGGAGGCTGAGGAAAGCGGTGCCCTGCGACCCGGCGGCATGATTGTCGAAGGGACCGCCGGCAATACCGGCATCGGCCTGACAATGGTCGGCAATGCCAAGGGTTATACCTCGGTGATCGTGATGCCGGAAACGCAGAGCCAGGAGAAAAAAGACGTGCTTCGGGTTTTCGGAGCCGATCTGCGGCTTGTCCCCGCCAAGCCCTACAGGGACCCCGGCAATTATGTGCGCTATTCGGAACAGCTGGCGAATGAACTGGCAGAAACCCACCCGGGCGGTGTGATCTGGGCTAACCAGTTTGACAATACCGCCAATATGCGCGGGCATTACCGCACAACCGGCCCGGAAATCTGGCAGCAGACAGACGGCCATATTGACGGCTTCACCTGCGCTGTCGGCTCTGGCGGCACGATTGCCGGTGTTGGCCGGTTCCTGAAGGAACAGAATCCTGATGTCCGGATTGCCCTGTCCGATCCGGACGGCTCGGCGCTGTATGGCCATTACATGCATGGTGAGTTGAAGGCCGAGGGCAATTCGATCTCGGAAGGGATTGGCCAGGGGCGGATCACCGCCAACCTCGCCGAGGCACCGATCGACACCGCCTACCGATTGTCCGACATCGAGGCCCTTCCCCTGATCTATGATCTGATGCGTGCCGAGGGTCTCTATCTCGGCGGGTCGACGGCGATCAATGTTGCCGGCGCCGTCGCCATGGCCCGCGAATTGGGGCCCGGCCATACGATCGTGACGATCTTGTGCGACAGCGGCCAGCGCTATCAGTCAAAGGTCTGGAACCCGGAATTCCTGCGCTCGAAATCTCTTCCCGTTCCCTCCTGGCTCGAGGACAATTCATGATCCCGACACTGGTTTCGGCCGACTGGCTGAAGACAAATCTCCATGATGTGGTTGTGCTTGATGCCAGCAGCCATCTGCCGACCGCCGGCAGGAACCCGCACGAGGAGTTCCTTGCGGCGCATATTCCCGGGGCGCAGCGATTTGACATCGACCGGATCGCCGATCCGGACAGCCAGCTTCCCCACATGGCGCCATCACCGGATGATTTTGCCGTCCATATGCGCGCGCTCGGCATTTCGAACGACGATCATGTGGTGATGTATGACGATTCCGATGTCAAAAGCGCAGCGCGTGGCTGGTGGATGATGCGGCTGTTCGGCCATACAGGGGTATCAATCCTTGATGGTGGACTCGCTGCCTGGAAGGCGGCCGGCGGCGGATTTGACTCCGGCCCGGCAGCCGAACGCCAGGCTGGCGATTTTGCGGCGCGTCCGGCGGCCGGGGTCGGTGTTGTCAACATGGCGACGCTGCAGGCCGACATTGCGTCCGGAACGGCACGGCAAATCCTCGATGCACGGGCGGCTGCACGCTTCGCCGGCGCGGCGCCGGAACCGCGCAAGGGCCTTCGCGCAGGTCATATCCCGGGATCGCGCAACCTGCCTTTCAGCGACTTGCTGAACGAGGATGGTACCTATCGGGATGCCGGCAGCGTGCGGGATCTGTTCGCAGCGTCGGGTATCGACCCGGATGCGCCGGTGGTGACAAGTTGCGGGTCAGGCGTGACAGCCTGCGTGCTGGCTGTCGGCCTGCATATTCTGGGCAATGAGGCGGTGTCCGTCTATGACGGGTCCTGGACCGAATGGGGTGCCAGCGACGCGCCGGTCCAGACCGGCGCGGCCGAATAGCCGTTCGGCCTCCAGCGGGTCAGTGATCGAGAATCTGGCTGAGAAACAGCTTTGTCCGGTCGTTTTCCGGGTTGTTGAAGAAGGATTCCGGATCCTTTTCCTCGATGATCTGACCTTCATCCATGAAAATGACACGGTTCGCCACCTTGCGGGCAAAGCCCATTTCATGTGTGACGCAGATCATCGACATACCGTCCTCGGCAAGACCTACCATGGTATCGAGAACCTCCTTGATCATCTCCGGATCAAGCGCCGAGGTCGGCTCGTCAAAAAGCATCAGCTTTGGTTCCATGCAGAGCGCCCGCGCGATCGCCACGCGCTGCTGCTGGCCGCCTGACAACTGGCCCGGATATTTCAGGGCCTGTTCGGGAATCTTCACCCGCTCAAGGTAATGCATGGCGATCTCCTCGGCCTTGGCCTTGGGCATGCGCCGCACCCAGATCGGTGCCAGAGTGCAGTTCTCGAGGATCGAGAGATGCGGGAACAGATTGAAATGCTGGAAAACCATACCGACTTCACGGCGGATTTCATCGATGTTCTTCAGATCGTTATTCAGCGTGATTCCCTGTACCGTGATGTCGCCGGCCTGGTGCTCCTCAAGACGGTTGAGGCAACGGATCAGCGTTGACTTTCCTGATCCGGAGGGCCCGCAGATAACGATCCGTTCACCCTTGTAGACGGTCAGGTTGATGTCTCGCAGGACATGAAAGCTGCCGAACCATTTATTGACGCCCTTCATGCTGATCATGATGTCATCAGCATCTATCTGCGCATTTTTGGTGGTGGTCTGTGCCATTTAACCCTCTTTCGCCCGAAAGCCGAATTCAATGTCTTCGGGATTTGCTGAGCTTGTTCTCCATATAGATCGAATATCGGGACATCCCGAAACAGAACACGAAGAATATGATGCCGACATACAGATACATCGTGATTGCCTGGACCGGGGTCGACCAGGCGGCGTCCGCGATGGCTGACTGGCCGGCACCAAGAAGATCGAAAATCCCGACAATCGAGACAAGCGTGGTGTCCTTGAAAAGGCCGATGAAGGTATTGACGATCCCCGGGATCACATGGGTCAATGCCTGCGGCAGGATGATGAGACGCATCTTCTGCCAGTAGGACAGACCAACCGCATCGGCACCTTCATACTGACCCTTGTCGATGGCCTGCAGACCGCCTCTGACGACTTCCGCCATATAGGCAGCGGAGAACAGCATGACGCCGATCAGGGCGCGCAGCAGATTGTCGAAATTCACCCCTGCCGGCAGAAACAGCGGCAACATCACCGAGGCCATGAACAACACGGTGATCAGCGGCACGCCGCGCCAGAACTCGATAAAAATCGTGCACAGGACGCTGATGACCGGCATGTCAGACCGCCGCCCAAGCGCCAGAATGATGCCAAGTGGCAGCGAGGCAACGATACCGGTCACGGCGACCACAAGCGTGATCAGGAGACCGCCCCAGTCGCCGGTATCAACAGGCTCAAGGTTGAAATCAAAGGCAGCAATGGCGGCAACGGTGCTGAACGCAACGACCAGCCATCCAACGCCGGCAAAGCTTCCGGCGAATTCATTCACCACCGTGCCGAGACGCCCCGCATTGCCAAGACGCCCGACACTGATCAGTGCCAGACCGAAGACAAACCAGATCGCGACGCGGGTCATCGCTACCTCGATATTGCCACCGGTCAACAGGATGAAGGTGGCCAGCGGATACACGGTCAGCATCAGGAAGCCGGCCTGGCGTCGAAACGGCAGGCGTTCGATCATGACCCAGGCAAGTCCGGCCGCGCCAGCAACAAGTGCCAGATAGACACGCCACAATTCTTCGCTCGGAAACGGTCCAAACAATGCGAATTTCTGTTTTGCCACAACAAACGGCCAACAGGCGGCATGCCAGCCATCCGGCAGTGAACCGCCCTGCTGCACCGTCCAGCAGGCCTCACGCTTGACACCGTCCGGGTCCGAGAACACGGCTGAGAAGATGGCGAAATCGAGCAACCCGTATATCTGCGTTCCGAAGACATAGACCAGAACCAGCGAGAACAGGATCATGAAGAGCGAGCGCATGGCAGCGAGCGGCGAATGAAAATCGGCCATGCTTTCAAAGATATTATGCCACAGCCAACCGGTAATGCCGGCCTCGGTCGCCGGAGGCGGCAGCAATGGCGCCTCTTCGCTACGCACGAATTCGGGTGATTTGACCTTGGATGATTTGGCTGTGGGTACCCTGTCCGCCGTCTATCGCTCGATCAGTTTAACGCGGGCGTTAAACCAGTTCATGAAGGCCGCCGTCGCCAGTGAGAAGGTCAGATAGACCATCATCATCATGAAAATCATTTCGATTTCCTTGCCAACCTGGTTCAGCGCCGTGCCGGCGAAAACGGACACCAGCTCGGGATAGGCAATGGCGACAGCAAGCGACGAGTTCTTTGTCAGATTCAGATATTGCGAGGTAAGCGGCGGAATGATCACCCGCAACGCCTGCGGAATGATGACCAGACGCAGTGTCAGTCCGGGCTTCAAGCCGATGGAATAGGAAGCTTCGGTCTGCCCCTTGTTGATGGCAAGGATACCGGCACGCACGATTTCGGCGATAAAGGCAGCTGTATAGAGGGTCAGCGCCAGCCAGACCGCCATCATCTCGGGGACCAGAACCATTCCCGATCCGGACTGAAAACCACGCCGCAGCATCGGGCCATCCGTCTTGAATTCAGGGAAGGTCCATTCCAGCGGCGAACCGGTCATTGCGAAGATTGCCAGTGGAAGCAGCAGAAGAATGCCGCAGGCGGTCCAGAATACCGGGAATGGCTGACCGGTTTCCAACTGCCGCTTTTCAGCCCAGCGTTTCATGATCAGTGTCATGACGATAGCCACGCCAAGGGCGATCACGGAATAGATGAACCCTGACTCGACGACCGGTGCCGGCAGATAAAGTCCGGTGATGTTCACCGCGATGAAATCAGGGATGATGTCTATCTTTTCACGCTTTGACGGCAATGCGCGTAGCACCGCGAAATACCAGAAGAAAAGCTGGAGCAGCAACGGCAGGTTTCGCAACAATTCGATATAGACGGTGGCGAATAAATGTGGCTCCGACAATGCCAAGGATCGCGACAAGGAAGGTGTTGATGATGCCGATGAAATAGACATCCAGATAGGTGGATTCACCAACACTGTAGTCTATCGCCCAGGTGCCGAGCGTATCACTGATCTGAAAGCCGGCATTGGCAGTCAGAAACCCGAAGCCAACCGTTTTGCCGCGCTCGGCAAGGTTGGTCACGGTGTTGTCAACAAGTGACCAGACGCCAAATCCAATCAACACGAGGATCAGCACCTGAAAGACATAGCCGCGAATCCGCGCGTCATAGATCAGGCTTGGCAGGGGTGAATTCGACATGGCTTCAACTTTTTAGCGATGTTTACCAGCTAAAAAATACCTGACCCCTCTCACGAGGGGTCAGGCCGTATTTCATATGGCTTAGCGGATCGGGGCAGCGTAGAGGATGCCGCCATCGCTCCACAGAGCGTTGACACCGCGGGCAAGACCAAGCGGGGTCACGTTGGCTTCGTAGCTTTCAGCGTAGTTACCAACCTGACGAATGATGTTGTAGGCCCACTTGTTGTCCAGACCCAGTTCTTCGCCAAAATTGCCTTCCTTGCCAACAAGACGTGCCACGGACGGCGAAACGTCGTTGAACTCGGTGGCATTGACGTTTTCGGACGTGATGCCAAGCTCCTCGGCGTTGATCATCGCGTTCAGTGTCCAGCGAACAATGTTGAACCACTGGTCATCACCCTGGCGGACAACCGGACCAAGCGGCTCTTTCGAGATGATCTCGGACAGAACCATGTGGCTGTCTGGAGCCGTCAGCTTGCCACGCTGGGCAGCCAGACCGGAACGGTCAGTCGTGTAGACGTCACAACGACCCGAGTCATAGGCAGCCACAACCTCGTCAGCCTTTTCAAAAGCAACGAGGTTGAACGACATGCCGTTTGCACGGAAGAAGTCAGTGATGTTCAGCTCGGTGGTCGTGCCGGTGTTGGTGCAGATGTTTGCGCCATCAAGCTCAAGAGCGGAGCTTACACCGAGTGCCGTGGGGACCATCATGCCCTGGCCGTCATAGTAGTTGACGCCGGCGAAGTTCAGACCCAGCTGCGTGTCACGGGTCATTGTCCAGGTCGTGTTACGCGACAGGATGTCGATTTCACCCGAAGCCAGAGCGGTGAAACGCTGCTTGGCCGAAAGCGGGGTGAACTTGACAGCATTGGCATCACCGAAGACAGCAGCTGCAACACCGCGGCACAGATCCACGTCAAGACCGGTCCAATTGCCGGAGTCGTCAGCATTCGAGAAGCCCGGAAGGCCTTGCGATACGCCGCACTGAACGAAGCCTTTTTCCTTGACCTGGGCCAGGGTGGAGTTGCCATGGCCATCAGCCATTGCTGTCGATGCGATCATCGCACCGGCAACACCAAGGGCAGCAAGCGTAAGTTTTTTCATTGTTTCATCCCTTTATCTACAATGAGGAGAGTGGTGGCAGGAGCCTCGACCCCAGCGTGTACGGTAACTTAAAGATAATGACTGCATTTCGCCACATATTTCTGGCAGTCTTGTCGCAGTTCCACCGAATAATGGTCATCGCCCGCCCTGAATAATACCAAATTTACTATACGAAAGCTGAGAGCACAGGCCGGTTTCCGACAACGTGGCCAGCCCCTCAGCACGAGCAACAGATGACTTGCCTCAAAGTCTTTTTCTGCTGTTTGATGGAAATT
>RFZL01000035.1 GCA_009920665.1 Alphaproteobacteria bacterium
ATGTCCAAGGAGAAGTTTGATCGTTCCAAGCCTCATGTGAACATTGGCACGATTGGCCATGTTGACCACGGCAAGACGACGCTGACGGCGGCGATTACGAAGGTTATGGCGGAGGCTGGCGGGGCCGAGTTTCAGGCCTATGATCAGATTGACAAGGCTCCTGAGGAGCGCGCGCGGGGGATCACGATTTCGACGGCGCATGTTGAGTATGAGACGCCGAACCGTCACTATGCGCATGTGGATTGTCCGGGTCACGCCGATTATGTGAAGAACATGATCACCGGGGCGGCGCAGATGGATGGCGCGATTTTGGTTGTATCGGCGGCTGACGGTCCGATGCCGCAGACGCGCGAGCACATTCTTCTGGCGCGTCAGGTTGGTGTTCCGGCGCTGTGCGTGTTCATGAACAAGGTTGACCAGGTTGATGATGAGGAGCTTCTGGAGCTTGTGGAGATGGAGATTCGCGAGCTTTTGTCGAGCTATGAGTTTCCCGGCGACGACATTCCGATTGTGAAGGGCTCTGCTCTGGCGGCGCTTGAGGGTGGCGATGCGGCGATTGGTTCGGAGGCGATTACGGCGCTGATGGCGGCGGTTGACGAGTATATTCCGCAGCCCGAGCGTCCGAAGGACCAGCCATTCCTGATGCCGATCGAGGATGTATTCTCGATTTCGGGTCGTGGCACGGTTGTGACGGGCCGTATCGAGCGCGGCATCGTGAATGTTGGCGAGGAGATCGAGATTGTCGGTCTGAAGGACACGACGAAGACGACCTGCACGGGCGTCGAGATGTTCCGCAAGCTTCTGGACCAGGGCGAGGCTGGCGACAATGTCGGTGTACTGCTTCGCGGCACGAAGCGTGAGGAGGTTGAGCGCGGTCAGGTCCTGGCGGCGCCGGGTTCGATCACGCCGCATACCGAGTTCAAGTGCGAGGCCTATGTTCTGACGAAGGAAGAGGGTGGACGTCACACCCCGTTCTTCTCGAATTATCGTCCGCAATTCTATTTCCGGACGACGGATGTGACGGGTTCGGTCGAGCTGCCGTCCGGCACCGAGATGGTGATGCCGGGCGACAACATCGCGATGACGGTGACGCTGATCGCGCCGATCGCGATGGATGAGGGTCTTCGCTTCGCCATCCGCGAGGGCGGACGTACCGTCGGCGCAGGCGTCGTCGCCTCGATCGTGAAATAGCCAAAGAGATACATAGAGGGGCGTTCGGCGCCCCTCTTTATTCGTAGGTAAAAGGGAAAGCAGTCATGGAAACCCAGAACATCCGCATCCGGCTGAAGGCGTTCGATCATCGTATCCTCGACCAGTCGACGAACGAGATCGTCAATACAGCCAAGCGTACCGGTGCCGAAGTAAGGGGTCCGATCCCGCTGCCGACCAATATCCGGCGCATGACGGTGCTGCGCTCGCCGCACATTGACAAGAAAAGCCGGGAACAGTTCGAGATGCGGACGCACAAGCGTCTGCTGGATATCGTTGATCCGACTCCGCAGACGGTGGACGCGCTGATGAAGCTCGATCTCGCCGCCGGCGTTGATGTCGAGATCAAGCTCTAGGAAGGGGCAGGGCCAATGCGTAGCGGAGTTATCGCCCGCAAGCTGGGCATGACGCGGGTCTTCAATGACGCCGGTCGTCACGTGCCGGTAACGGTTTTGAAGATGGACGACGTCCAGGTTGTTTCGGTTCGCACCGGCGAGCGCGATGGTTATTCGGCCGTTCAGCTGGGCGCCGGCGCGGCGAAGGCGAAGAACGTGTCAAAGGCGATGCGTGGCCATTTCGCCAAGGCCAATGTGCTGCCGAAGTCGAAGGTTGCCGAATTCCGGGTTGCCGAGGACGCGGTGATCGAGGTCGGCGCCACGCTGGCACCGAGCCATTTCGTCGCCGGCCAGAAGGTCGATGTTGTCGGTACCACCCAGGGTAAGGGTTTTGCCGGCGCGATGAAGCGTCACAATTTCGGTGGATTGCGGGCCTCGCACGGCGTGTCGATCTCGCACCGTTCGCACGGTTCAACCGGCCAGTGTCAGGAGCCGGGCAAGGTCTTCAAGGGCAAGAAGATGGCCGGCCATATGGGTGCCGCCCGCAACACCACGCAGAATATCGAGGTTGTCGCGGTTGATGATGAAGAGGGCGTGGTCCTGCTTCAGGGCGCCGTTCCCGGCCCGAAGGGTGGCTGGGTGCTGATCAGCGACGCCGTCAAGGCAGCCCTGCCTGAGGGCGTGCCGTTCCCGGCCGGTCTTGTGTCCGACGCCGCCGCTGCGGCGCCGGCCGACGGAGAGGCCCCGGCAGAAGAGGCGGCTGCAGAAGAAGCTGCTGCGGATGAGGCCGCTGCCGTGGATGGCGCGGCCGAGGCGGATGCACCGGCAGAAGATGCCGCGGCAGATGAGGGTAAGAAAGATGAAAGTTAAGGTGACAACGCTGGACAGCAAGGCAGCGGGTGACATCACGCTGGCTGACGAGGTGTTCGGGATCAGCCCGCGCGCCGATATCGTCGCCCGTGTCGTCAACTGGCAGCTTGCCAAGCGCCGCGCCGGCACGCACAAGGTCAAGAGCCGTGGCGAAATCACCGCCACGACAGCAAAGATGTTTCGCCAGAAGGGCACCGGTCGTGCCCGCCATGGCGCGGCCTCGGTCGTACAGTTCCGTGGCGGCGGTGTCGTGCATGGCCCGGTTGTGCGCGACCATGGACATTCGCTGCCGAAGAAGGTTCGTCAGCTTGGCCTGAAATCAGCGCTGTCGGCGAAAGCCGCCGAGGGCAAGATCATTGTCGTGGATGAGCTGAAGTCGGGTGGCAAGAATGGCGCCAAGACCGCTGCGCTGAAGGCGAAGCTTGCCAAGCTTGGCGCCGAGAACGCGCTGTTCATTGGCGGTGCCGAGCTTGATGACAATTTCGTCCGTGCGGCCAGCAACATTCCGTTTGTCGATGTCCTGCCGCAGCAGGGGATCAATGTTTATGACATCCTGCGCCGCGATGTGCTGGTCCTGTCCAAGGACGCTGCGGCCCATCTTGAGGAGCGTCTGAAATGAGTGTGCGTCCGCGCAAGTCGGCAAAGGTTGTGATGAGCAAGGCTGCCGCCTACGACACCATCCTGCGCCCGATCATCACCGAGAAGGCAACCATGGCCAATGAGAATGGCCAGGTGACCTTCGCCGTGCCGCTGTCAGCGACAAAGCCGGAGATCAAGGCCGCGGTGGAGATGCTGTTCGATGTTCAGGTCACGGCCGTGAACACGATCCTGCTCAAGGGCAAGTCAAAGATGTTTCGGGGCCGTCCGGGCCGTCGCTCGGATACCAAGAAGGCCATGGTCACCCTCGCCGAGGGCCAGACCATCGACCTGATGGGAGTGTAATTCGATGGCATTGAAGAAGTTCAACCCGACCACCCCCGGTCAGCGCAATCTGGTTCTGGTCGACAAGGGCGATCTCTACAAGGGCAAGCCGGTCAAGAAACTGACCCAGGGCCTGACCAAGTCGGGCGGCCGCAACAATTCCGGTCATGTCACATCGTGGCATCGTGGTGGCGGGCACAAGCGCCGCTATCGCATGATCGATTTCAAGCGCACCAAGACCGGCATGATGGCGACGGTCGAGCGGCTGGAATATGATCCGAACCGGACCGCCTTCATCGCGCTGATCACCTATGAAGATGGCGAGCAGAGCTATATTCTGGCACCGCAGCGCCTGGCCGTTGGTGACAGGGTGATGGCTGGCGTCGGTTCGGATATCAAGCCCGGCAATGCACTGCCGCTGTCCAGCATTCCGGTCGGCACGCTGGTGCATAATGTCGAGCTGAAGCCCGGCAAGGGTGGCCAGCTGGCGCGTTCCGCCGGTACCTATGTCCAGCTTGTCGGTCGTGACCGTGGCTATGCCATTCTGCGTCTGGCGTCCGGTGAGGTCCGCCTTGTCCGTGGCGAGTGCATGGCGTCGATCGGCGCGGTGTCGAACCCGGACCAGCAGAACATCAAGATCGGCAAGGCCGGCCGCAGCCGCTGGCTTGGCAAGCGCCCGCATGTTCGTGGTGTCGTCATGAACCCGATCGACCACCCGCATGGCGGTGGTGAGGGCCGGACATCCGGTGGTCGCCATCCGGTGACCCCGTGGGGCAAGCCGACCAAGGGTAAGCGCACTCGTTCCAACAAGAAGACGGACCGCCTGATCATGCGGCGTCGCAAGCCATAAGGGACTGAAATCATGGCACGTTCTGTTTGGAAAGGTCCGTTCGTCGACGGCTATCTGCTGAAGAAGGCAGACAAGGTCCGTGAATCTGGCCGCAACGAGGTCATCAAGACCTGGTCGCGCCGTTCGACGATCCTGCCGCAATTCGTTGGACTGACCTTTGGGGTCCATAATGGCAACAAATTCATTCCGGTGTCGGTCAGCGAAGACATGGTTGGCCACAAATTCGGTGAATTCGCCCCGACCCGCACCTATTACGGGCATGCGGCGGACAAGAAGTCGAAGCGTTAGAGGGTTTCATGGGCAAGCAAGCTAAACCAAGAGCTCTGGCAGACAGCGAGGCGAAGTCGGTTGTTCGCAACATCCGCGTCAGCCCGCAGAAGCTGAACCTGGTCGCCGCGATGATCCGCGGCATGGATGTGGAAAAAGCGCTGGCGACATTGTCGTTCTCGCGCCGCCGGATTGCCGGCGATGTGAAGAAGGCGCTGCAATCGGCGATTGCCAATGCCGAGAACAACCATTCGCTGGATGTCGACCGGCTGTTCGTCAAGGAAGCCCATGTCGGCAAGGCGATTGTCATGAAGCGCTTCAAGGCGCGTGCCCGTGGTCGCGGCGCACGTATCCTGAAGCCGTTTTCGCACCTGACCATCGTTGTCGGTGAAAAGGGAGACCAGTAGATGGGTCAGAAAGTCAAACCGATCGGCCTTCGGGTTGGTATCAACCGCACCTGGGATTCGCGCTGGTACGCAGATCGCAACTATGGCGACCTGCTGCACAAGGATATCGAGTTGCGCAGCTATCTGATGGACCGCCTCAAGCAGGCCGCCATCAGCCGCGTCGTGATCGAGCGTCCGGCAGGCCGCGCCCGTGTGACCATCCATGCTGGCCGCCCCGGCCTGATCATCGGCAAGAAGGGCCAGGACATCGAGCGTCTTCGCGCCGATCTGTCGAAGCGTGTCGGTAGCGAGGTCAGCCTGAACATCGTCGAGGTCCGCAAGCCGGAGATCGATGCCAAGCTGATCGCCGAGAATATCGCGCAGCAGCTTGAGCGCCGGGTCGGTTTCCGCCGCGCCATGAAGCGTGCGGTTCAGTCGGCAATGCGCCTTGGTGCACAGGGTGTGCGGATCAACTGTGCCGGCCGTCTTGGCGGGGCCGAGATTGCCCGCACCGAGTGGTATCGCGAGGGCCGGGTGCCGCTTCACACGCTGCGCGCCGAGGTTGATTACGGAGAGGGCTCGGCCTTCACCACCTACGGTGTATGCGGAATCAAGGTATGGGTCTTCAAGGGTGAAGTCATGGCCCATGACCCGATGGCACAGGACAAGCGGCTTGCTGAGCAGCAATCCGGTCCGGCGCCGCGGGCCAACGGTTAATCGAGAGGAGTTGGTTAGATGCTCTCGCCGAAGAGAACCAAGTTCCGGAAGGCCCATAAGGGCCGTATCCATGGCAATGCCAAGGGCGGAACGCAGCTGAATTTCGGTGCTTACGGTCTGAAGGCCATAACGCCGGAGCGGGTCACCGCGCGCCAGATCGAGGCCGCGCGTCGTGCCATCACGCGCCATCTGCGCCGTGCCGGCCGCGTCTGGATCCGCATTTTCCCGGATGTGCCCGTCTCCTCCAAGCCCGCCGAGGTTCGTATGGGTAAAGGCAAGGGCTCGCCGGAATTCTGGGTGGCCAGGGTGAAGCCGGGCCGCATCATGTTCGAAATCGACGGTGTTCCGTGGGAGCTTGCCAAGGAGGCGCTGACGCTGGCCTCGGCCAAGCTACCGCTCGACACCCGTATCGTCCGCCGTCTCGGCGACGCTGATTAAGGGAGAGTCTGATGGCAACCGTTAAGGCCGAAGACCTTCGCGCCAAGACAGCTGATGAGCTGAAGGACCAGCTGGTTGGTCTGAAGAAGGAGCAGTTCAACCTGCGCTTCCAGACAGCCGGTGGTCAGAACGAGAACCCGGCGCGTGCACGCACCGTCCGCCGTGAAATCGCCCGTATCAAGACCGTTCTTGGCGAAAAAGCCAGTGCGGCTGGCGCGGCACAGTAAGGAAGTCAAGTTATGCCGAAGCGTATCATGCAGGGCACGGTCGTCAGCGATAAGACCGACAAGACGGTAACCGTTCTTGTCGAGCGCAGGATCATGCATCCGGTCTACAAGAAGTTTATCACCAAGTCGAAAAAGTTTGCGGCGCATGACGCCGAGAATCGCTGCAAGCAGGGTGACACAGTACGTATCCGTGAATGTGCGCCGATTTCGAAGTCGAAGAACTACGAAGTCATCTACGACGACGCCGCCGCGAACTGAGGGAGACCGAGATGATCCAGATGCAGTCCAATCTTGAGGTTGCCGACAATTCGGGCGCCCGCCGCGTGCAGTGCATCAAGGTGCTTGGCGGGTCCGGCCGCAAGGTCGCCGGCGTCGGCGATGTTATCGTCGTCTCGGTGAAGGAGGCGATCCCGCGCGGCAAGGTGAAGAAGGGTGACGTGCATCGTGCCGTGATCGTTCGCACCGCCAAGGAAATCCGCCGTCCCGACGGCAGCGCCATCAGGTTCGACCGCAATGCCGCGGTTCTGCTGAACAAGCAGGACGAGCCCATCGGAACGCGTATTTTCGGGCCGGTGACGCGCGAGTTGCGTAGCCGGAAGTTCATGAAGATCGTTTCTCTGGCACCGGAGGTGCTGTAATGGCCGAGAAATTCAAGATCAAGAAGGGCGACCAGGTCGTCGTGACGACAGGCCGTGACAAGGGCCGTCGCGGCGAGGTGATCGAGGTTCGCCGGACCGAGAACCGGGTTCTGGTCCAGGGGTGCAACATCGTCAAGCGGCATACCCGCGCGACGCAGGACAACCCCGGCGGCATTATCAACAAGGAAGCCCCGCTTCACATTTCGAATGTATCCCTGATCGACCCTGACAGTGGCCAGGCCACCCGTGTCGGCTATGAGGTCAAGGATGGCAAGAAGATCCGGATCGCCCGTCGGTCCGGGAAAGCCCTGGACTGACCGGGGTTAAGGAGACAAAGCTGAGATGAAAACGCGTTTGGAAGAACATTATCTGACGGCTGTTCGCCCGGCTATGGTGGAGAAATTCGGCTACAAGAACAATATGCAGGTGCCGAAGATCGAAAAGGTCATCATCAACATGGGTGTTGGTGAGGCTGTGCGTGACTCGAAGAAGATCGAGCATGCCACCCGTGACCTGACCGCCATCACCGGCCAGAAGCCCGTTGTGACCCGCGCGAAACGCGCGAACGCCGCCTTCAAGCTGCGTGCCGGCCCGCGCGTCCGCGACTTCCGCGGGCTGAACGGCAAAAGTTTTGATGGCCGTGGCAACTACGCCATGGGCGTACGCGAACAGATCGTGTTCCCGGAGATCGATTATGACCAGGTTGATGAAGTCCGCGGCATGGACATCATCGTTGTAACCTCGGCACGGACGGATGATGAAGCGCGGGAATTGCTCGCGAATTTCGAATTCCCGTTCGTCAAAGCGTAAGGACCCGACAGATGGCTAAAAAAAGCGCTGTAGAAAAGAATAATCGTCGCAAGCGTATGGTCGCCCAGCGTGGCGCGCGCCGCGCCGCCCTGCGGGCAACGATCCGCGACCGGTCCCTGCCTATGGAAGAGCGTTTCCAGGCGGTGATGAAACTGTCGCAGGAGCCGCGTGACAGCTCGAAGATCCGTCTTCGCAACCGGTGTGAGATCTCCGGTCGTCCGCGCGGTTATGACCGCAAACTCAGAATGTCGCGCATCGCGCTCCGTGACCTTGCCTCGATGGGGCAGGTGCCGGGTGTCGTGAAGTCGAGCTGGTAAGCGAGGAGTATTGAATCATGGCAATGAGTGATCCTCTCGGTGATATGCTCACGCGCATCCGGAACGGACAGAGCGCTGGCAAGACCGTTGTGTCGAGCCCGGCCTCACGGTTCCGGAGCAATGTTCTCGAGGTTCTGAAGCGCGAGGGCTATATCCGCAATTACTCCAGCGTCGATGTGCGCCCCGGCATTCGGGAGCTGAAGATCGAGCTGAAATATCATGACGGAACGCCGGTGATCTCCGAGATCAAGCGCGTCTCGCGCCCCGGCCGCCGTGTCTATTACGGCATCCGTGACCTGCCGCGTGTCTATAACGGGCTTGGCATCGCCATCCTGTCGACACCGCGCGGCGTTCTTTCGGACAGTGAAGCTCGCACAGCCAATGTTGGCGGCGAAGTTCTCTGCCACGTATTCTAGGGGAGTGCTGGCATGTCTCGAGTAGGAAGCAGTGCGATCAATATTCCGGCCGATGTGACTGTCTCGCATGATGGCGGTATGATGGTCGTGAAGGGAAAGAATGGCGAGCTCAGCGCGCCGCTGCACGGTGATGTCGAATTGTCGCTTGCCGACAATGTCGCAACATTGAAGCCGGCGCGTGACACACGCCAGGCAAAGGCGCTGTGGGGCACCATGCGGGCCAATCTGAACAACATGGTCGTCGGCGTTTCGGCAGGGTTTACCCGCAAGCTGGAGATCAACGGTGTTGGTTACCGGGCCGCGATGCAGGGCAACAGGCTGGTTCTGTCGCTTGGTTACAGCCACCCGGTTGAGATGGATGTGCCGGCCGGCCTGAAGGTGAATGTGGAAAACAACACCAGCATCACCATTACCGGCGCCGACAAGCATCTTCTCGGCCAGTTTGCCGCCGAGGTTCGCGCGAAGCGCCCGCCGGAGCCGTTCAAGGGCAAGGGCGTCAAATATGCCGACGAGTACATCGTCCGCAAGGAAGGCAAGAAGAAGTAGGGGCACCGGGATGTTTTCATCGAAGCAACTTTTCGACCGTCGTCGGGCACGCAACCGCACCGCCCTGAAGCGCGTATCTTCGGGTCAGGTTCGGCTGTCCGTGCATCGCTCGTCGAAGCATATCTATGCGCAGATCATCGACGACACGCTGGGCCAGACACTGGCCGCGGCATCAACCCTCGAGGCTGATCTCAAGGGCGCCGGCAGCACCAGCAACAGCACCGCAGCTGCCGCTGTCGGCAAGCTGGTCGCCGAGCGGGCCAAGGCCAAGGGTGTTGACCAGGTCGTCTTTGATCGTGGCGGCTTTATCTATCATGGACGCGTAAAGGCGCTTGCCGAGGCAGCGCGCGAAGCCGGCCTGAAATTCTAGGGAGCAGTGACTGATGGCACGCAATAACGACAGGCAGGATCGCAGCAATCAGCGCGAGGAGCCTGAACTGATCGAGAAGCTGGTTGGCATCAACCGCGTCGCAAAGGTCGTCAAGGGTGGCCGCCGCTTCGGTTTCGCCGCGCTTGTTGTCGTCGGTGACGGTCGTGGCCGCGCCGGTTTCGGCACCGGCAAGGCGCGTGAGGTTCCCGAGGCGATCCGCAAGGCCACCGAAGGCGCAAAGCGCAACATGGTTCGGGTCCCGCTGCGTGATGGCCGGACCCTGCATCATGACATCAAGGGCCGTTACGGCGCCGGCAATGTCCTGCTGCGGGCGGCACAGGCCGGTACCGGCATCATCGCCGGCGGCCCGATGCGCGCGGTGTTCGAGGTTCTGGGAGTGCAGGATGTGGTCGCCAAGTCGATCGGTTCATCCAACCCGCACAACATGATCAAGGCGACCTTTTCGGCACTGACTTCGATGCAGGCTCCGCGCAGCGTCGCGCAGAAGCGTGGCAAGCGCGTTGGCGACATTCTGGGCAAGCGCGGCGGTGAAGACCAGGCCGCGGCGTCCTGACAGGGAGAGGTGAGATGAGTGGCAAAACTGTACGCGTGACGCAGACCAGAAGCGCGATCGGCCGTCTTGGCTCGCAGCGTCAGACCCTGATCGGACTTGGGCTGAACAAGATCGGCCGTACCCGTGAGCTGGAAGATACACCGGCTGTCCGCGGCATGATCAACAAGGTGAAACATCTCGTCCGCGTCGAGGGCGAATAAACCCCGGCGGGCAATCCGGTGCCGCATGAGGTGCCGTGCAGGAGAGTAAAATGAAACTCAACGCAATCAGTGACAATCCGGGTTCGACCCGCGATCGCAAGCGTGTTGGCCGTGGTATCGGGTCCGGTACCGGCAAGACGTCGGGAAGTGGTCACAAGGGCCAGAAGGCACGTTCGGGCGTGTCTATCAAGGGGTTCGAAGGTGGTCAGATGCCGATCCACCGGCGTCTGCCGAAGCGTGGCTTCACCAACATCTTCCGCAAGAATTATGTCGAGGTGAATCTCGGCCGCCTGCAGAGCGCGATCGACGCCGGCAAGCTGGATGCCAAGAAGCCGGTTGACGTGGCCGCGCTGATCGCTGCCGGGGTCATCTCCAAGGCGCGCGACGGTGTACGCATTCTCGGCAAGGGCGAGCTGACGACGAAGAAGGTTGAAATTCACGCCGTTGGCGCCTCGAAATCCGCGATTGCGGCCGTCGAGGCTGGCGGGGGCAAGATCGTGCTTCCCGCCGCAGCGGCCGATAACGCCTAGTATAACGCCCGGGTAACCGGGGAAACTCAGTAGGGTAGAGCGCAGCGATGGCAACATCTGCAGATCGTATGGCAGCCGGCGTCGGGCTCGGGGCTTTCGCCAAGGCCGAAGAGCTGAAGAAGCGTATCTGGTTCACGCTTGGTGCGCTGATCATCTATCGGCTTGGCACCTATCTGCCGTTGCCGGGGATCAATCCTGACGCGCTTTCGGACATTTTCTCGCAGCAATCCTCCGGCATCCTTGGCATGTTCGACATGTTCTCGGGCGGTGCGCTGGGGCGGATGACGATTTTCGCGCTCAATATCATGCCGTACATCACCGCCTCGATCATCATGCAGCTGATGACGGCCATCGTGCCGACACTTGAGCAGTTGAAGAAGGATGGCGAGGCTGGCCGCAAGCAGATCAACCAGTATACCCGCTACCTGACGGTGTTGCTGGCCACGGTCCAGGGCTATGGTATTGCTGTCGGGCTTGAGGCCGCCTCCGGTGTCGTCGGCGATCCGGGGATGTTCTTCCGGGTGACCACAGTGACTACACTGGTCGGCGGCACGCTGTTCCTGATGTGGCTTGGTGAGCAGATCACAAGCCGCGGCGTTGGCAACGGCATCTCGCTGATCATTTTCTCCGGCATCATTGCCGAAGTGCCCTCGGCACTTGCCGGCACGCTTGAACTTGGCCGTACCGGCGCATTGTCCGCCATTCTCATCATCGCCCTGTTCGCGATGGCGATTGCCGTGATTGCCTTCATCGTCTTCATCGAGCGGTCGGTCCGCAAGATCGTTGTGCAGTATCCAAAGCGCCAGCATGGCAACAAGGTGTTTGGCGGCGACCAGTCCTTCCTGCCGCTGAAGATCAATGTGCCGGGCGTGATCCCGCCGATCTTCGCCTCGTCGCTGTTGCTGATGCCGGTATCGATCATCAACCTGACCGGTGGTCAGGAAGGCGGTGCCGAATGGCTGGTGACGCTGAACGCGCTGCTTGGTCGTGGCCAGCCGCTCTATCTCGGCATCTATATCGGGCTGATCGTCTTCTTTGCCTTTTTCTATACGGCGATTGTCTTCAACCCGCAGGACACGGCGGAGAATCTGCGCCGCTATGGCGGCTATATCCCGGGCATTCGTCCTGGCAAGACCACCGCTGATTACCTTGACAGTGTCTTGACCCGGCTAACCGTTCTTGGCGCCGCCTATCTGTCGGCTGTCTGTCTGCTGCCGGAAATCCTGATCAGCAATTATGCGGTGCCCTTCTATTTCGGTGGAACATCGCTTCTCATCGTGGTGACGGTGACGCTCGATACTGTTGGCCAGGTGCAGTCGCATCTGCTTGCCCATCAATATGAAGGGCTGGTGAAGAAATCGAAGCTGAAAGGGCGCGGGCGATGAATATCATTCTGTTTGGTGCGCCCGGGGCCGGTAAGGGGACGCAGGCCAAGCGCCTGGTCGATGATCGCGGCATGGTACAGCTGTCGACCGGCGACATGCTTCGCGCGGCGATCGGGGCCGGCACCGAGCTGGGCCTGCGCGCCAGGGAGATCATGGACCGCGGTGATCTTGTCTCGGATGACATCATTCTCGGGATGATTGCCGAGCGGATGCAGAATCCGGATTGTGCGAAGGGGGTGATCCTGGACGGGTTTCCGCGCACCGTCGCGCAGGCTGACGGGCTTGGCGCGATGTTCGCCGAAGCCGGGCTGACGCTCGATCATGTGATCGAGATCAAGGTTGACGAGGACGCGCTGTTCGCGCGGATCGAGACGCGTGCCACCGAAACCGGCGGGTCGCGCGCCGATGACAATGCCGAGACGCTTCGCAAGCGGCTGGCTGTCTATCATGAGAATACTGCGCCGCTTCTTCCCTATTATACCGAAAAGGGGCTGATGCGGACGGTTGACGGAATGGCATCGATCGATGAGGTCGCGCAAGCGATCGACGCCATATTGGGATAAACGAGACGCGTTGAGGTTGACTGCAGGGGCTAAAAGCCTATAATTCGCCGCCTTCGAGACATTCACAGGTGGTGCGGGTCCGCCCCATGGGCGGTGCTCTGATACGGTCGTAATTTGACAGGCGTGCCGACGGGCAGCGCCGTTTTGAAGAGGAGCCAGACAGTGGCACGAATTGCTGGTGTTAATATTCCCACCAAGAAGCGGGTGGAAATCGCACTGACCTATATCCACGGCATCGGCCGGACTAGCGCCAGGGGCATCTGCTCGCGCGCCGGTGTGCCGGATGAGCGGCGGGTCGCCGACCTGTCGGAGGAAGAGCTTACCAAGCTGCGCGATATCATCGATGCCGACTATCTGGTTGAGGGCGACCTTCGCCGGAAGACCTCGATGGATATCAAGCGCTATCTTGATCTTGGCTGTCTCCGCGGCCTGCGGCATCGCCGCAATCTGCCGGTTCGTGGCCAGCGCACGCACACCAATGCCCGCACCCGCAAGGGTCCGGCGAAGCCGATTGCCGGCAAGAAGAAATAACCCGGATCTTCGAGGAGACAGCAGATGGCAAAACAACCGAGTCAGGGCCGGGTCCGTCGCCGCGAGCGCAAGAACATCACCAGCGGCGTGGCACATGTGAATTCGACCTTCAACAACACCATGATCACCATCACCGACGTGCAGGGCAACACGATTGCCTGGGCATCGGCCGGCGGCATGGGGTTCAAGGGGTCGCGCAAATCAACTCCGTTCGCTGCCCAGATGGCGGCGGAAGATGCCGGAAAAAAGGCCGCGGAGCACGGGATGAAATCACTGGATGTGCAGGTGCGTGGACCGGGTTCGGGCCGCGAATCCGCATTGCGGGCGCTTCAGGCGGTCGGGTTCAATGTGACCTCGATCCGCGATGTGACCCCGATCCCGCATAACGGGTGCCGCCCGCGCAAGCGTCGGCGCGTCTGATCGCCCGGACCGGCGATCTGCGCCATACGCGTTTGCCTTCCGGGCAGCGCGGTAACCCTGTTGACTACCGTTTCGCATAAAGGAACACCAAGATGATTGAAAAGAACTGGCTGGATCTGAAAAAGCCCGATGAGCTGGAGATCAAGCAGTCTGAATACAACCCGAGCCAGGCGGTGATCGAGGTTGGTCCGTTCGAGCGCGGATTCGGCGTGACCATCGGCAACGCGCTGCGGCGCGTATTGCTGTCATCGCTGCAGGGATCTGCCATCTCGGCGGTGCAGATTCAGGGCGTTGTTCATGAATTCTCGTCGATCCCGGGTGTTCGCGAGGATGTGACCGATCTGGTCCTGAACCTGAAGGGTGTCGCGGTGCGGGTCGATGATGAAGGCTCGAAGCGCCTGCGTCTTGCCGCGGAAGGCCCGGCAACGGTGACCGCCGGCATGATTTCCGAGACCGCCGGTGTCGAGATCATGAACCCGGATCATGTTCTGTGCCAGCTCGACAAGGGCGCCAGTGTGGCCATGGAACTGACCGTCACCAGCGGCAAGGGCTATGTCCCGGCCGGCAACATGCGTGCCGAGGATTCGCCGATCGGTCTTATTCCGATTGACGCCATCTACAGCCCGGTCCGGCAGGTGGCCTACAAGGTCGACAATGCCCGTGTCGGCCAGATCACCGACTATGACAAGCTGCTGCTCACCGTCGAGACTGATGGGTCGGTTACACCCGAGGATGCGGTGGCCTATGCCGCGCGGATTCTGCAGGAACAGCTTCAGACCTTCATCAATTTCGAAGAGCCGAAAGAGCAGCCAAGCGAGGAAGATGGCGAGGATCTGCCATTCAGCCGCAATCTTCTGCGCAAGGTCGACGAGCTGGAGCTGTCGGTACGTTCGGCGAACTGCCTGAAGAACGACAACATCGTCTATATCGGCGATCTGGTGCTGAAGACCGAGTACGAAATGCTTCGCACTCCGAATTTCGGACGCAAGTCGCTGAACGAGATCAAGGAAGTGCTGAAGGGCATGAGCCTGGAACTCGGCATGGATATTCCGACCTGGCCGCCGGAGAATGTCGAGGAACTGGCGCGTCGTCTGGATGAGCCTTTCTAGGGTCGGCACAGGAATTTTTGCAAGCCGGCGGGGCGGAAGCCAGCCGGCACAAGGGAGACAGAGATATGCGTCACCGTTATTCAGGACGTAAGCTTAACCGGACCTCGCAGCACCGCCAGATGCTGTTCCGGAACATGGCTCAGGCGCTGATCAAGCATGAGCAGATCGTGACCACTCTGCCAAAGGCGAAAGAACTTCGCCCGGTTGTTGAGCGTCTGATCACACTCGGCAAGCGCGGTGATCTTCACGCCCGCAGGCTCGCCCATGCCCGGCTTCGCGACGATGCAATGACCCGCAAGCTGTTCGAGGTGCTGGGCCCGCGTTACCAGGAGCGCAATGGTGGTTACACCCGCGTTCTGAAGGCCGGCTTCCGTTATGGCGATTCCGCGCCGATGGCGGTGATCGAGCTTGTCGACCGTGACGAGGATGCGCGCGGCCAGGATTCAGGCCCCGCACAGAATGCTGACGAGGATATGGTCGAGGAGACCGCGGCCTGATTGCCGCCCCGCATATCGCTTTGGAAAAGGGCTGCCGCTGGCGGCCCTTTTGTTTTTGTAAATGCCTTGCTTGAGTCAGTATGTGAGGCAGGCCATGCTACCAGGTCCGGTGAGTGCATCGGCAAGGCGCCAACCATCAGGAGGATCAGATGCTGACATTGCGGCCGAACTGTGAATGCTGTGACTGCGATCTGCCGCCGGAGTCGGGAGAGGCGATGATCTGCAGCTATGAATGCAGCTTTTGCCGGAGATGTGTCGACACGGTGCTTGCCAATGTCTGTCCGAATTGTGGCGGCGGGTTCCAACCGCGGCCGATCCGGCCGCGCACGGCCCGCCGCGCCGGGGTCAGCCTGGCGCATCAGCCTGCCTCGACCAAGCGCGTGCATCTTCGCCACAGCATTGCGGACGTGCGTGCCTTCGCGGCCCAGGTGAAAGAGATTCTGCCACAGGACAGATAGCGTGCCAGATAGACAGGACGCGACCATGCCCCGGTTTTCCTTTGCGAAGCGGCGCTGAATTGCGTCAGGATAAGGTCATGAGCCAGCTTGAATTTGACAGCCCCGCGATGGCCGACGCGACCACACCGCTTGCCGAGCTTCTGCGACCGGCCAGCCTTGATGAGGTGGTGGGGCAGGCGGCCTTGCTCGGACCGGAGGGCCGGTTGCGGCGGATGCTTGATGGCGGCGATTTGGCGTCGATCATCTTCTGGGGCCCGCCCGGCACCGGCAAGACGACCATCGCGCGCCTTTTGGCCGCCGAGGCTGGAATGGCCTTCGAGCCTGTATCGGCAGTATTTGACGGCGTCGCCGATCTTCGCAAGGTGTTTGCCCGCGCGGCGGACCGCAAAACGGCAGGTGAGCGGACATTGCTGTTCGTCGATGAGGTGCACCGCTTCAACAAGGCGCAGCAGGACGGGCTGTTGCCACGGGTTGAGGATGGCACGGTCACGCTGGTTGGTGCGACGACCGAGAACCCGTCCTTTGCATTGAATGGTGCCTTGCTGTCGCGCGCGCAGGTGATGGTGCTTGAACGGCTGTCCACCGAAGCGCTGGAGATGTTGCTGCTGCGTGTCGAATCGCATCGGGACGGGCCCTTGCCGCTTGATGACGAGGCGCGGGCGGCATTGCTGGCGATGGCGGATGGCGATGGGCGTTATCTGCTGAACATGGCGGCGTCGCTGGCTACGGTACCGGCGGAACATCGCCTGACCCCGGTCGAACTTGCCGACATCGTGGCGGCGCGGGCGCCCGCCTTCGACCGTGCCGGCGATCAGCATTACAATCTGATGTCGGCGCTTCACAAAACGCTCCGAGGCTCGGATGCGGATGCCGCACTCTACTGGCTGGCGCGAATGCTGGCCGGCGGTGAGGACCCGCATTATATCTGCCGCCGGCTGACCCGGTTCGCCTCCGAGGATATAGGTCTTGCCGAACCGGAGGCGTTGCCGCGCGCGTTGGCCGCCTGGCAGGCCTATGAACGGCTTGGCAGCCCGGAGGGCGACCTCGCCATCGCCAGCCTCGTCATCTATCTTGCCACCGCCCCGAAATCGAATGCCGCCTATGTCGCGCTGAAGGCCGCCTCGAAAGCGGCCGCGGGAACCGGCTCGCTGTCCCCGCCGGCGCATATCCTGAACGCCCCGACATCACTGATGAAGGATCTCGGCTATGGCAGCGGCTATGCCTATGACCATGACGCCCCTGACGGCTTCGCCGGCCAGAACGGCTTTCCCGACGGCATGGAGCGGCAGCGTTTCTACGCGCCGGTGGAGCGCGGTTATGAGCGTGAGGTGGCGCGCCGGCTTGCCTATTGGGACCGTCTGCGGGCCGGCAAGACGGGGGAGGGGGCATGAACGCCGCGATGTTTGCGGCGGTGGCCGCCGGCGGGGCGCTTGGCGCGATGACGCGATATGCGGTCTCGCTGGCTGTTGGTGGCGGGATCTTCGGTATCGCCGGCCCGCTGGCGACGCTTGGCGTGAATGTTGTCGGCAGCGCTATCATGGGCGGGTTTGCCGGCCTTGTGGTGGCTGGATTCATCGTGCCGGAGATGTGGCGGGGCTTTGTTGCCGTCGGCTTTCTGGGCGCGCTGACGACCTTTTCCAGCTTCGCGCTTGATACCGGCGCGTTGTTGGCGCGCCAGGGGCATGTCAGCGCGATTCTCTATACAGGTCTGTCGGTCGGTCTGTCATTGACCGCCTTCTTCGCCGTTCAGGCTGCGACGGCATGGCTGCTCGCACGGGGAGCGGGATGAGCGGCGAGGGGTCAATTGTGGCATCGCCGAACTGGTGGCTTGTCGAGGTGCCTGAATCCGAGGCTGGAAGCCGGCTTGACAGGTTTCTGCGGCGCATTGTGCCGGGCCTGACGCAGGGGCCTGTCGAAAAGATGCTGCGCTCCGGGCTGATCCGTGTGGACGGCGCCAAGGCCAAACCGGCAGCGCGGCTCGAGGCTGGCCAGATCCTGCGCCTGCCGCCGCATCTTCGTGACAGCGGTTCGCCGCAGCCTGCCAACACACCGCCAACCGCAACACCGCAGCTTCGTGCCGGCTTTGCCGAGATGATTGTTGCCGAGGGGGATGACTGGATCGCCATCAACAAGCCGTCCGGGCTCGCCGTTCAGGGGGGCTCGGGAACATCGCGTCATATTGACGGTATGCTGCAGTCGCTGGCCGGCGATGCGCCGGACAGGATGCGGCTTGTTCACCGGATCGACCGCGATACATCGGGATTGCTGTTGCTGGCACGAAGCCGCGCGGCGGCACGCAGCCTGACCGCCGCCTTTGCCGGGCGCGATGTGGAAAAGACCTATCTGGCACTGGTCGCCGGCAAACCGCCAGCCAGCCTGCGGATCACCGACCCGCTGCTGAAGAAGGGGCGCGCCGGCTTGGAGAGTATGGTGGTCGATCCGGGCGGACAGTCCGCGCAAAGCGAAATGCGCCTGATTGAGTCAGCCGGGCAGAGTTTCTCACTGGTCGCGCTACGCCCCCATACCGGCCGCACGCACCAGCTTCGTGTCCATATGGCGCATGTCGGGCATGCGATTGTCGGCGATCCGAAATATGGTGGTGCGCGCGGTGGCGCGGCTGGCCGCGGCGGCGCCATCGCCCGCAGGCTTCACCTTCATGCCTGGCGGCTGCGCCTTCCCGAAGGCCGGCAGATCGAGGCGCCGCTGCCGCCCCATTTTCTGGCCACGCTGGACGCGCTCGGGCTTGCCGTGCCGGCCTCCGACTGGCAGTTTGCCTGAATTGTTCCGTGCTGTTCCGAAGACATCTCGCATGACCGCAAGAAAACGTTTCTACAAGACCGTGACGGTGAGTGATGACGCAGCGGGGCTGGTTATCAGGCTGGATGACCGGGTGGTGAGATCACCTGCCGGGGCCAGCGCGACCCTGCCATCACGAGCGCTTGCCGAGGCGGTGGCCAGCGAGTGGGACTCGCAGGGTGACGAGATTGACGCTACCAGCATGCCGCTGTTCAGCCTTGCCGTGACTGTTCTCGACCGGGTAACGCCGCAGCGCCGCGCCATCATTGACGAGCTTGTCGCCTATGGTGGGAATGACCTGCTATGTTATCAGGATGCCGACGATCCCGAGCTTGGTGCCAGACAGGCGCAGGGATGGACGCCCTGGATCGACTGGGCGCGCATCTCGCTCGGTGTGGAACTGGTGGTGGCCGCCGGTGTGATGCCGGTTAGTCAGTCTGTGGACAGCCTTGCCGCGCTTGCCCGGGCGGTGACAGCGCATGATGATTGGGAACTCGGCATGCTGTATCGCGCGACGACGCTTGGTGGCTCGCTGGTGCTGGGCCTTGCCATGCTGCGCGATGAAATCGATTCGGGTGCGCTCTTCGAGGCGGCGTTCCTTGATGAGCTCTGGCAGGCCGAAAAATGGGGGCGTGACCGGGAGGCCGAGAATCGCCGCGCCGGCATCCGCGCCGAACTCGACCACGCGCATCGCTTTCTGGGGCTTGTTCGCGGCGGTGGCCGGTAATGCTGGCCGCGGCACAGATGACCGGACTGAATGGCGTCGACAGGGTGAATTTGGGCCCACATGCCGCCGCGCTGCTTGACGAGTTGCGCCGCGCCGCGGCGGCGAGCATGCCGCTGGCCGTTACTGTTCTGGCAGCAACGCTGATCGATGTGGTGGCGCATGAAGAGGCCGGTCCGGCCGGTGTCATCGACGGCGTTGATTTCGCCTATGCCGGCAACAAGGCGGCACTTGGCTGGCTTCGTGGGCGCCGCAACACCATCCTGCATCATGAAGGCCCGGCCGACGGCCTGATGGGCGAGGTGGGGGCCGATTCCTGGCAGTGGCAGGATGCCAACCGCGCGGTTGAGGCGCTGCTTGCTTATCTCGAAGATGTGACAGTCTGACTGTAGGCGGCCGGGAACACCATATCGAAAGCATTGCGTAGCGCGTTGTCGAGCGCGTCCATGTCGGCCTCGATCCCCAGCTGGCGAAGCGAGGTCACCCCGCCGTCACGAACGCCGCAGGGAATGATCGCATCAAAACCCGCAAGGTCGGGGTCGAGATTGATCGCCACCCCGTGCCAGGTAACCCAGCGGCTGATCCGCACGCCGATGGCGGCGATCTTGTCGAGCCGGTCCGGCGCTGTTGGTGATGCCACCCAGATCCCCGGCAGGCCCTCGCGCCGCGTGCCGGTCACGCCAAATGTCGCCAGCGCGGTGATGATCCACGCCTCCAGCGTGTGCACATAGGCGCGGACATCGGGGGTGCGGCGCTGCAGATCCAGCATCACATAGGCCACGCGCTGGCCCGGGCCGTGCCATGTCCATTGCCCGCCGCGACCGGTTTCATGAACCGGAATACCGCCCGGATTGACCAGATCTGCCGGCGTAGCCGAGGTGCCACCGGTCAGCACCGACGCATGTTCGAGCAACCACACCTCCTCATCCGCCGTGCCGGCGCGGATGGCCTCGGCATGGGCCTGCATGGCGGCCACCGTTTCGGGATAGGGGGCCTGGCCGTCAATTTTGCGAAAGGCAGGTGTCATCGGGCGCGCATCAGGCCGCCCGGGCTGAGCGGCATGTGCCGGTTCACATCCTTGTAGAGAAGGTAGCGGAACGGTTCATCGCCCTTGGCGATACAGGCCTGCGGGCAGAAGGCGCGAAGCCACATCATGTCGCCCGCACCGACCTCGACCCAGTCGGTATTCAGAAGATAGCTGCCATGCCCCTGCAACACGAACAGCGCATGTTCCATGACATGTGTCTCGGCAAAGGGTATGCGTCCACCGGGCTGGAAGGTCACGATATTGACATGCATGTCATGGCGCAGATCGTCCGGATCGACAAAACGCGAGGTCGCCCACACGCCGTCACAATCCGGCATCGGGGTCGGGGCCACGTCATGATCGCTGGTCACAAAGGCGGGCGGGATGGCGATCCCCTCGACGGCGACATAATGCTTGCGGATCCAGTGGAACAGGGCCGGTTCACTGCCGCTGTTCCTGACCTGCCAGGCGGTGCCCGGCGGGATATAGGCATAGCCGCCGGCGGCCAGTTCCTGCGCGGTCCCGTCGATGGTCAGCCAGATCGCCCCGCTGGTGACGAACAGCACCGCCTCGGCAGTGGTGTCAGGTTCCGGTGTCGCACTGCCACCGCCGGCCACCACTTCCATCAGGTAATGCGCGAAACTCTCGGAAAAGCCTGTCATCGGGCGGGCCAGTACCCAGGCCCGTGTGCCTTGCCAATGCGGCAGTTTGCTGGTGACGATATCGGTCATCACATCAGCTGGAATCAGCGCCCAGGCCTCGGTGAAACGGGCCCGGCCCTCGGGTGATCCGCTCTGTGGCGGCAGGCCGCCGGGGGCGGGGGGATAGCTGTAGGCTGTCATGGCGGGCTTTGTCATGGTGGTTTTTGAGATCGCGGGTCACGTTTGTTCGGGGCCGGTCTGTTCAGGTCAGCGCCGGCATGAAAATACTGACCCATTATAGCATGATGCCGCCGCATGTCAGCGCAGCATGTCGGATCCTGCCTTGATCCCGGTCAAGGCGAAGCCCGGCCCGGCGCGTATGGTGTGATCAGGCATAAGCCTGTCTCCATGAAAAGGAAGGAGATGATCCGATGCATGAAAAACACACATCACTGGTGGCGCGCGCCGGATGGGGCAAGGCCATCGGGTTCCTGTTCGGTCTGATCGGTCTGTTGTTTCTGGCGTTCTCGCTACCCGGAACGGGATGGCCGGTCTGGCTCGGGACGTTGTTCTATTTCACAAATCTGGGTCTGCTTGTCGGCATCCTCAGTGTTGACCTGAGGCATCCTCTGTTTCCGTGGGAAATGAAATGGTGGTTCATCGGCCTGCTCACCGGCGGGTGGGTGGCCTTCACGCTGATGCTGTTCATTGGCGACGCCTATGAAAAGCTTCTCAGCCTGTCCGAAGGCAACTGGCGGCATTTTTCCTCGCCGCTATGGCTGATTGTCGATGGCGCGATCGCCGGGCTGATCATCAGCTGGATTGTCCATCGCCGTGTTGGCGACTGACCGGTGGCGGGCGATGACCCTGTCACTGCCGCCCAGCCACCATCAGCCAGCCACCACCAATATGGGCCGCCGTCAATCTGGCCACCAACATTCCGGGCCGCCGTCGCTGGCCGGAGAACCGGCGGCGGCGGTCCACCATGTCTGCATCATCATGCCGTTGCTTCAATACGCCGGGTCTTTCACGCCGGATCTTTCACGTCCGGTTCGCGCTGGTCCGGTCGATGATCACGACACGTCGGGGCGGTGACGAAAGCGCTTGATTAACGGCCTGCGCAATGACATAAACACCGCACTCAGCGTGCGGCCGTGGCGGAATTGGTAGACGCGCAGCGTTGAGGTCGCTGTGGGTTAATAGCCCGTGGAAGTTCGAGTCTTCTCGGCCGCACCATTCCCTTCCGAAAAACCCCCGGAATACCTTGCGTTTCATCCGCTGTGTGAATGGCGGGGTTACATTTGGTGATACAAATGTCCAAGTTCCGGGCACCGTATCTGGTGCGGAAACGCGGTATCTTTTATCTGCAAAAACGTATTCCCCAGCAACTCACAGGCCACTATGGACGTACCTTTGTCCGCAAGTCGTTGCGCACAACGGACAGGCTAGAGGCATCGAAGCTGGCCTCGCTGCTAGTTCGCGGCTTAGAGCGTGAATGGAACGAATTACTGTTCACAGTGTCTGCAACGGGTAGCGTGTACGATTTGTTGCACGACAAGCCCATCGCGTTACCAACATTGTCTGAAGCCCGAAAAACGTACTGCGAAATGAAGGGGAGGGCCGACGACAGGCGTTTTGTTCGCTACACCTCTCGTGTTGTCGCAGAGATTGTTCAGCTGGCTGGCGACAAGGTGATCAACAGCTACACCCGTAATGACGCGCTACTGTTCAGAGATAGCCTTCTGAAACGCGAGGTGTCTTACAACACGGTGAAGCGTAATTTTGAGTGCATACGAGCCATCTGGAACTTTGCTGCCCGTGAGAGCGGGATCAGTGACCCGAACCCATTTGCAAACATGAACTACGGTAACGGGGCAGCTGCAGTAAAGCGGATGCCGATACCGGTCGATGACCTTCGAAAGGTCCAGCAACTCTGTTACCGGAAAGACGATGATATCCGATGGCTGATTGCCCTGTTGTCTGATACGGGAATGCGTCTAGCAGAGGCTGCTGGCTTGGCGAAGGAGGACGTATTCCTCGACACAGAGATACCCCATATTCGACTCTGTGAGCGTCCGTGGAGGCCCTTAAAGACGAGGAGCAGCGAACGGGATGTGCCGCTTGTTGGAGCTGCTCTATGGGCCGTGAAGAGAGCCGTTGAGAGCAGTCCAGACGAGTACCTTTTCCCTCGTTACTGTTCTGATGATGGATGCAAGGCAGACTATGCCAGCAACTCGCTGAACAAGTGGCTGCGCAAGCATGTGCCAAACGGATGTGTGGTTCACTCGTTCAGGCACTCGATGCGTGATCGACTGAGGGCAGTAGAGTGTCCTGCCGAGATCATTGACCAGATAGGTGGGTGGACGACGTCTGGTGTTGGACAACAATACGGGGAAGGTTTTACACTAAAAATTATTCAACGGTTCGTTAAACAGATCGAGTGAGCTTCATGGCGTCAATCGTAAGAACTTTCGGCAATTTTTTAGTCTTAATTCTCACTGTCTCAGCAGCTCACGCAAAGGCCGAAAATGCTTCAATTTTCCCTTCAAGTGACACTGTTTTAGGCGTTTATTCCCACTGTTCGCTAGACACCTATAAATACCAGTATACCGATACAGACATTCCGCTTGAGCGATTGGGTGCACACGTAAAGATGCATGAAAATGTCCGCACCCTAGAGCTGTTCCACATATACGAAAATGCATATTACTTTGTGATGGAGTCGATCGAAGCAAGGCTTGCCGGGTACGCCTCTGAGCCAACGCCATCTAGTGCTACAGAACTGAAATCCTACTTGAAGGTCGCTCTATCCAATGACTTCGCCAGTGATATGAAGGTCTACGATAATGACGATTCGTTGCTGATGAAGAACTTCATGCTTTCGGTTCTTTACTCTATTGAGCAGTTGCAAGCACATGGGCATCTATCGATTGAAGACCTCGCTTTTTTCAGAGGCGAGTTGGAGAGCCGTTATCAAAAAATAAGGTCCATACCGGCCTCAAAAGAGCTAGATAAATTTGCAAGCTGTCAGGTCGGAGAAAATATATTCGGCTGCCAAAATCATTCATATGGATATGCCCATGTCAGGGCGTTGTATGGCCATTCATTCGAAGGACACGAAGACGTGGAGTTTGGTGAAGCGATGTTTCGCTTCGCTATTGATGACTTGAGTGAAGACGGTGCTCTTTGGCGTGAAGCCTCTCGCGGTGCTTGGAGTTGGAAATACACAGCGATTGCGCTGGGCCAGCTTCTTTCTATTTCTGAAATAAGCAGGGTGAGCGGTTCAAATGTTGTAGAATATCGATCACCAATATCTGGCTACACCATCCACGACGCTGTGAATTTTTATCTCCGTGCCATTGCCGATCCGGAGTTGATGTTCAGATACGCAAAAGTGGATGCCGGGGTCGAGCATTATGCAGAATATGGCGATCACACGAATTTGCGTTTTCACGAGTTGATAGTTGGAGATACGGAAAAGAGCGGCGCAAAAAACTGGTTTTACCTCTACAGGATGCTGTTCCCCAAGCATCCAAATACGAAGTTGGGTAACGAATTGATACCGCTTTTCAAGATGAGGTCTATTGATTCGAGTCACATGGGGTTTTTGGCGCAATGCCTATACGGCGGCAGACCTGAAGATGTGGCCCTAAAAAACAAAAATCGACAAGCGCAGATTGCAACCAATGCCTTACAAGGAGAAAAGGTGGGCTACGAAAGAACGCGGGAAAGCCTTTCGGTTCGTTTTTCCTGCCTATTGAATGCGGCAAAGACTATGAACCTAGAGGGACTGCCTTCGGAACAGGAAGTCCGTCTAATGATCGATGGTCTTGAAGGGAACACTTACTCGCGCACAAAGAGGCATCTCGCCAAACTTGGTGTCTCGGACAGCACCATGAAGTCTTCACGGAAATTGCTCTTGCACTTGGTCAATTACGAGTGGGGAGCGGAAAAATACTGCGCAACGATCGATCAAACGGTCCAGCGACTTGGATGATGCTCTTTGATGCTGTTCTTTCGTGAAAGGGAGTGGCTTTGAATTGCCACTCCTTTGCACTTCCTAGTTATTTTTCCTTTTTGGTGGTGCCACACCGTCGCCAAGAGGTGGTTTGCCTTTATCTTTCTCTTG
>RFZL01000036.1 GCA_009920665.1 Alphaproteobacteria bacterium
AAAACAAAGGACGATCCGATGCCAAGAAGGATCATTATCTGACCTACAGGCATTGTTTCGCTGGCAATCTTGATCAGTAAGTCAGCGAACGTAAAACAGCCCATCGCAATAATCATCAGGATTATGCTTTTGAGATTATTCTTATTAGGTGGCTTGGAAATGGTCTTGTCGATGAGGTCACCTATGAGAAAGGGCTTTTTGAGATCAAGCTGAACCGCTCAGATTTGCCATTTCCACTTTCCCTTTACCACCTCTTTAGGAACGACCAACAAATTTTAGTCGTGCGAACCGTTTGGGTATTCCCTTTCGACCGCTCGTTTTCCATCCCAAAAACCCACCCACCACCAATCTCTGTCGGGCGCACCTGCACATGTATGGGGTACCCCGGGTGGCCCATGCGTACCCGCTGCCGCCCTCTGTTTTCCACGACCCTCTAGGACGCCCCGTGAGACTCTCTGGCTCGGCTGACTCAGGTGGCTACCCGACGGGTTGCTGGAGCGACTCAGTGACTCTTAGATCGCCAGGAAACACCCCTCTGTGATCGACCGACGGTGCCTGTCGCGCGTACCCGCTGGGGCACCCCGCCGGGGCACATGCCGGGTGTACGTTTTGCGACCCGCGAACCAGCTGCGGACGCTTGTACGTTTTACCGTTCAGATGACATCTGCTGGAATGCGGAATGGTAGGTCACACAGTAGGTCACAGATGTGTATTGACACTTCCTGTGATGTTGCAAAACTGGCTGAAATGCTTGCACAGGGCACAGTGTTGGAGCCGGAGAGGGGATTCAATCCCTTCACCCGCTCCATTTTCCAGACCAGAAGTTCCATGGACCGTGGATCGGACGTTTGTTGTCAGAGGAATGGCCTCTGGCGCGGCCTCCAGTACACATGTCATGCCGCCTCAGCTGCGACGGCCTCCAAGCAACAGGCCGGTATCGGCATCCTCGACCCCGATAACGTCGCCGGACTGATTATAGATCGGTATCGCGCCGGTGTGCAGCGCGCGGATCATGCTTTGCTCCGACCATGCGCTGATGGTTTTCAGCGCCACAACCAGACCAACCCCCGGATAAAGCTGCGACGGATATCGCCTGGCGGACATTGATTCCTCCAGCTCAAGGATTGCCAGATCCGCGGCATTGGGGGCGAGATCCGGGGCGGGCTCGGGACCGGCGCGCGGCACCACCACAGCTGGAGTGGGGGGAGGTGCCAGCCGGGCCTGTGGCGACCGACTGTCCGGCTGTTCGGAAGATCGCCCTTCAGCTGTCCGGAACATGGTGCGGAATCGATTGATGCGGGTGAGATGTCTTGCGAGATGCGGCTGGCTGTCGAGGCGGGACAGATGCCCCGGCATGATCGCGGCGCTGGCAAATTCATCCTGCTGATTGGTCAGCCGCGCCGTTGAAGGGCCTGTCTGGGCCGACGCCGTTGCAGCCGCGAACAGCACTGCCGCAACGCAGCAGACAAGCACTGATGTGAAAGATATCGATCGTGGCGAAATAGCGGCTGACATGCCCCTGATGAGCAACTTCCATGCCAGTCTGGATGCCCCAGTCTGGATGCCGGGGCACAGAGGCGTCCCCATAACAGGCAACGGGCATGTGATCAGACGCGGAACAGCCTTTCTGTCACATCTGTCAGGTCCTCGTCCCAGAAGGCGTGTTTCTTCATATAGTTGAAATCGACATCGAAACAGGCCGACATCGCCGCGCAATAGATCGACCGCGCATCGACGGTGGCGTCTAGATCCTGGCCCTCAAACAGATCCTTTGACCGCAGCCCCGGCCAGTCGGCATGGATCTCGGCCTTCCTGACCAGGCCGCCGGCCATCAGGATGGCGGTGCCATAGCCATGTTCGGTACCGTAACCGCCATTCTGTTCCACCTTCCGGCCGAATTCGGTCAGGGTCAGGATCAGCGTATTGTCATAGGCATCGCCAAGATTGTCCTTCAGGACCGACAGCACCCTGTCATAATTGTTCAGCTGTTCACCATGCTCGCCGTCACGGCCGCCCTGCGCCGCATGCGTGTCGAAGCCGTCAAGATCGAAGACGGCGATCCGTGGCCCGTCCTGGCGCGCCAGCTCGTCGGCCGCCACCTTGGCCAGCTCATGCGCTTCATTGTCACCATGGATCATCATCATCGAAGCTGGCCGGTGCCGGACCCTGTCCAGAGTCTGCGCTAGGTCGGATCCGGGAGTGTAGGATGTCTGGATGTTCTGCAGCGCGGTCTGAGACGGCATGCGCATATAGGTCGGGAAGTAGTTGTCGAGACCGGAACTGCCACGCAGCAGAAGCGGCATCGGTAGCGACACTGCAAGGCCATCAAGTTCGGCGGCATCCATGCCGCGGCCAAGCCAGCCTGTCTTTTCGGAATAGGCGACATGTGCGCCGGTTTCCATCAGGTTCTGCCCGTCGAAATGCGATCTGCCGGTATAGGGAATCGAGGTTGCGTGATAGACCGCCGCGCTCCCCTCCTGCCAGCATTGGTGAAAGGTTTCGAGCCGTGGATGAAGATTGAAATCCGAGGTCAGCTTTTTCGTGCCCTCGACCAGGATGTCGGGGCGAACCTTCTTCATCTGATTGTCGCGGGGTTGCACGGCGGTTAGCCCGTCCATGCCACCACGAAGCATGATGATGACAAGATTTCGTTTGGCCAGCGTCGCGGCACGGGCATTGAACAGCGGTGATCCCACCAGTGTGAGAGAGCCGCATGCAGCAATGAATTCTCGTCTGTTCACTCTCATACTTTCAACATCCATTCACTGGGAAACAGATAGATGCCATCGGTGCGCGCGGCGACATAGTCGCCCGCCCTATTGCCCTTGCATGCGTTCAGATAGTCGATGACATCAGTGGCATTGTCGAAGTTCTTTGCGATGGAGCTGTCGAAGGCCGGCCGTATTCTGGTGTTGTCGGCAATCCGCTTGGCCAGCGCAAGGCGGCGGATCAGCAATTCAGGAGACAGCCACTCGGCCTCGGTGTCAGGCCACCCGTTTGGTTGCGCCGGGCGGTGAGGATGATGCCCGATCTCCCACATCACGGATCGCGGCCTGTTCAGCTTTCCCTTTGGTTTACTCTTGAAATCATACTTCATTTCGTCAGCTTGCGGCGGCCAAGGGGCCTGACCCAGCTTAACGCTCTGCAGCATCCATACTTCCGGGTTCAGGAACTTCCGATGCGTCCCGGTATGGTCATACACCACCCTGATCAGGGCCTTGTAAACCGCCGGCAGATGACCGTCGGTTTCCTGCCAAGCCTTGATGACCGGCGCCACCATCTCTGGCGTGACATCGTCACTCACGAAATGGCGAACAAGCTTTGTCGAGACAAACTCGGCGCACATCGGGTGCGCGCACAGATCCTCGATCACATCGTTCAGCTTGCTTTTGGGGCTGAGGCCGCGTTGCTTGTAGCGCTTGCCGAGGACAACATGGTTGCCGGGCTCATGGCTTTTCGCATCGAACCTGACCGGATTGCATTCCTCACGCTTTTCCGACCATCTGTTTTCCCAACCAGCCATGATGTAGGACAGCGACACCACATCTTTCTGCGTGTAGCCGGCAGCCGGCGAGACAGTATGAAGCTCCAGCAATTCACGCGCGTGGTTTTCGTTCACCGTAGCAGGTTTGCCATTCCGCCTGCGCCACCTGCCACGCTCCGAATTCGGGCCAACGGATTCGCTGTTGTCCAGATGGTGGATCATTGTCCATGATGTTGTGACAGCCTTCACAAGATCGGTGAAGCTTCCACACATGTTCGGGCGGATGGTCTCGCGCGTATAGGCGCCGGTATTCCAGCATGCAAGCATGGCCTTTTCCGCGACGGCGAAATGATTGTGCCAGAACAACCACAGCCGCTCGAACACAGGCGCCTGTGATTTCAGCGCCGTGTTGTGCCGGATGGCGATGTCCAGACTTTCGTAATATTTTTCACCCGTTTCCCACCGAAGCTGGTCTTTGGCCTCGCGATAAGCTCTGCGGTCATCCCTGAACTTTTTGCGGATAACTCTTCGATCAGTGTAGACGAATTTCGCCCGCTCATCGAGAAGATGCGCGGCGGTCGGTATGTCACCATCCCAGACCAGTGGCGGCACCGTTTCAACCTGCGCCTCCGCCCAGGCGACAGGATCTTCGGGCAACGTTTCATCGGGGCCGAGGCCAAACCCCATCTTGCGAAAGAAATCCTTTTTCATAGGCCAATCATGCAACATGCCGGCCGGTCTGCCCAGTTGAAAAATTGCCAATAACAGCCGGGTTTGTGAACATTATGAAGGGTGGGCTTGCCAATTTGCAGCCAAGCCGGACGCATCGGCTGGCGCGTCAGACCTCAAGCAGCTGTTCAACCGCAAGCGTGATCGCGTGACCAAGCGCGATATGCGACTCCTGAATGTGCATTGTCACACTGCTTGGCACCGCCAGCAGGATATCGGCATGTTCGGCAAGTCTGCCACCACCATCACCGGTCATGGCAATGATCTTGATGCCCTTTTGACGTGCCGCGAGGCAGGCTGCAACAACATTGGCCGAATTGCCGCTTGTCGAAATGCCAATCAACACATCGCCTTCATGACCAAGTGTCTCGACCTGGCGACTGAACACGCCCTCGAACCCGAAATCATTGGCATAGGCTGTGAGAAAAGATGTATCGGTTGTCAGGGCCAGCGCGGCCAGACCGGCGCGCGGCCGACGATGATCCAGCGTGGCAACGAATTCAGCTGCCAGATGCTGGGAATCACCGGCAGACCCACCATTGCCGCACAGCATCAATTTGCCGCCAGCCTGCAGCGAGACGGCAATCATATGTGCCGCCTCCATCGCGCCAGCGCTGCACATATCGGCCGTATGACGTTTCACATCGGCGGATTTCACAAGAAGCTCACGAAGTGTATCTGTTGTGACAGGAGGCATGGCTCACCTGCAGTGATGGAGTGACATCTTGACCGGTGATTCCGGCGCGGCTATCCATGCCTACCAACACCCACTTCCATCTGCAAGGGTGACCTGATGATCAAGAAAGCCATTTTTCCGGTCGGCGGGCTAGGAACACGATTCCTGCCGGCGACCAAGGCAATGCCCAAGGAAATGCTGCCGGTGGTCGACAAGCCACTGATCCAATATGCGGTTGAAGAGGCCGCGGCGGCCGGTGTTGAGGAATTCATCTTCGTCACCGGGCGCAACAAGACCGCCATAGAGGATCATTTTGACCACTCCTACGAGCTTGAGGCCACCTTACAGGCCAAGGGAAAAAGCGATGCGCTGAAGCTTGTCAAGGCGATGATACATGGCCCCGGGGCGGTACAATATGTCAGGCAACAGCAGCCTGCCGGGCTGGGTCACGCCGTCTGGTGCGCGCGCCATCTTATCGGCAATGACCCGGTCGCCGTACTTCTGGCCGATGATCTGATACTCGGCGAGAGTTGCGTCAGGGAAATGGCCGAAGCCTATGATGGCGGCAATATGGTTGCGGTCATGGATGTGCCGTTCGATCAGACTGACGCCTATGGCATTGTCACACCGGGCGATGATGATGGCCGCATCGTCAATGTTCGGGGACTGGTTGAAAAGCCAAAGCCTGCCGAGGCGCCGTCGACGATTGCCGTTGTCGGTCGCTATATCATCGCGCCCGACGTGTTTGCGACGCTGGACAGCCATGAACGCGGCGCTGGTGGCGAGATCCAGTTGACCGATGCTCTGGCCAAACAGATCGGCAAGGCACCCTTCAAAGGCTTGCGATTTTCCGGTGAGAGGTTTGACTGCGGGTCAAAGCTTGGATTCCTGCAGGCAAATATTGCCTTTGGGCTGGAAAATGGCGAACTGGAGACCGATTTGCGGAACTGGATGGTGGGACGATTGTCATGAACCGCCACAGCTTTGATCCGACCATCCTGCGTGCCTACGACATTCGCGGCATTTACGAGCAGACCCTGCATGGCGAGGATGCGTTCGCCATTGGCATTGCCTTCGCCGCCATGCAGCAGGACCGCGGGTTCGGACCGCGGGTCGCTGTTGGCCGTGACGGCAGATTATCGTCACCGGCACTCGCCGCCCAGCTGGCCGAGGGATTGCAGGCTGGCGGTGCCGAGGTCATTGATATCGGATGCGGGCCGACCCCGATGCTGTATTTCGCCGCGCATGAACTCGACACGGGCGGCGCCATTCAGGTGACCGGAAGCCATAATCCTCCAACACATAACGGCTTCAAGATGGTAATGGGTGGTCATTCCTTTTTCGGCGATGACATATCGGCGCTTGGCGAGGCAAGCCGCGCCGGCGTCGCTCGGCGCAGTGGCGGCATGATGCGGCATGAGGACATTCAGCCAGCCTATATCGATCGCCTTGCCAGCGGCGCCAGGGCATCGGGACTGTCCGTCATCTGGGATTGCGGCAACGGCGCCAGCGGCCCGGTAACCGAGGCGCTTGTCGACCGGCTGGACGGACAACACAAGGTGCTGTTCCCGGATATTGACGGCACCTTCCCGAACCACCATCCGAACCCAGTGGATCCCGAAACGCTTGACCTGCTTCGCGCTGAAGTGGCCGAAGCCGGAGCTGATCTTGGCATCGGCTTTGATGGTGACGGAGACAGGATCGGCGTGATTGACGCCACTGGCCGGCAGGTGCCCGGCGACTTCCTGACCGCCTATCTGGCACAGGATATCGCCACCCGTCATGCCGGCGCCCCCATCATTCTCGACGTCAAATCCTCGGAGGCGGCCCTGCGGTTGATTGGCGATTGTGGTGGCACGGCGGAAATCTGGAAAACCGGCCACAGCCATATGAAACGCCGGATGAAGGAGATCAGCGCGCCGCTTGCCGGCGAAATGTCGGGGCATATCTTCATCAAGGACGGCTATCTCGGCTTTGATGATGCCATCTATGCCGGTGTGCGCGTCATCACCCAGATGGTCGAGACCGGCCAGTCGATCACCGCCTTCATGGATTCGCTGCCGGCACAACACGCGACGCCGGAACTTCGCATTGACTGTGAGGACACCCGGAAATTCGGCGCCATGGACCGGATCCACAGCCATGTGCTGACCCGGCATGACGAGGCCAATGTCAATGCCATCGACGGGGTCCGCGTGCGCTCGGCCGCCGGCTGGTGGCTGATCCGGGCATCGAACACCGAGGCCGCGCTGGTCGCCCGCGCCGAAGCCGGCAGCGCCGCCGGGCTAGAACAGCTGGTTGACGAGATCCGGACAACATTGAAGGCTGCCGGGCTTGACTGGCATCATCCCTGACCGGCATCATCCCTGACCGGCACCACCTCTGAGGGCCGGCATGTCATATCCGGAGGAGGCAAGAAACTTGGCAAGGTGGTCGGCAGCATTTATACCTTCCCTAGGTCCGGACCATCCACACCTTGGAGATCATGATGCCCAATTACGTCGCCCGCGGGAACCTGTCGGTCGCGGCGGAGCTTGCCGATTTTGTCGATAACCGTCTGTTTGACGGCACCGATATCACGGCCGACCGTTTCTGGTCCGGATTCGATGCCGCGGTACACCGGCTGGCACCGCGCAACCGCGATCTGCTGGCGCGGCGCGAGGACATGCAGGCACAGATCGACCAGTGGCTGCGCGACAATGGCGGATCGGGCATCGATGCCGGGTCCTATGCCGGCTTCCTGTCCAAGATTGGCTATCTGGTCGAGGAAGGTGCCGATTTCAGCATCGACACCGTTGGTGTCGACCCCGAGATCGCCAGCATCGCCGGACCGCAGCTTGTCGTGCCAATCACCAACGCCCGCTATGCGCTGAATGCTGCCAATGCAAGGTTCGGCAGCCTGTATGATGCCTTTTACGGCACCGATGCCATCCCGGCTGACGGTGACGCCGGCACTCCCGGGTATGATCCGGTTCGTGGCGGCAAGGTTATTGCCCGTGTTCGCGCCTTCCTGGACGAAACCTTCCCACTTGCGGCTGGCAGCTGGGCGGATCTGTCGGCATTGGCAATTTCCGACGGGGCGTTGCGGCTGCGACGCGGTGATGAGGATGACGCGCTTGCCGATGCTGGCGCCTTTGCCGGCCATGCCGGTGATGCGCAGACGCCGGAAATGGTGGTGCTTCGCAATAACGGCCTTCATATCATCATCAGCATCGACAAGACGGGCGCGATCGGGCGCGATGATGCTGCCGGAATCAACGACGTCATCGCCGAATCAGCTTTGTCCAGCATCATGGATTGCGAGGATTCGGTGGCGACGGTGGATGCCGAGGACAAGTGTCTTGCCTATGGCAACTGGCTTGGCCTGATGCGCGGCACACTTCAGGAAACCTTCAGCAAGGGCGGGCGCACCATTACCCGCAGCCTTGCCGATGACATCGCCTACACCGCCGCTGATGGCAGCGCGGCGCATCTCAAGTCACGCGCGCTGATGCTTGTCCGCAATGTCGGCCATCTGATGACGAACCCGGCCATAAGGCTGTCTGATGGAAGCGACATTCCGGAAGGCATCATGGACGCCTTCATGACCGTCGCCGCGGCGCTTGCTGATCTGCAGGCGGGGCGCAATTCGACCACCGGATCGGTCTATATCGTGAAGCCGAAGATGCATGGTCCCGAGGAAGTGGCTTTTGCCAGTGACATTTTTGCCGCCGTCGAGGAGGTGCTCGGGTTGCCGGCCAACACCATCAAGATGGGAATCATGGATGAAGAGCGTCGGACAACGGTCAATCTGAAGGAATGCATCCGCGCCGTAAAATCGCGCATCGTCTTCATCAATACCGGCTTCCTGGACCGCACCGGCGACGAGATCCACACCTCGATGGAGGCTGGTCCGATGATCCGCAAGGCGGATATGAAGGGCGCGACCTGGATTGCCGCCTATGAGGACTGGAATGTCGATGTCGGGCTTGCCTGCGGGCTTGCCGGCAAGGCGCAGATCGGCAAGGGCATGTGGGCGATGCCGGACCGTATGGCCGACATGCTGGAACAGAAGATTGGGCATCCCATGGCCGGCGCGAACTGCGCCTGGGTGCCATCGCCGACCGCGGCAACGCTTCATGCGCTGCATTATCACAAGGTGGATGTCGCCGCCAGGCAGGCAGAACTTGCCAGCCGCACCCCGGCCCGTCGCGAGGATATCCTGTCGATCCCGGTGGCAATCCGGCCCAACTGGTCGGAGCAGGATATTCGCGAGGAATTGCGCAACAACGCGCAGGGAATCCTCGGCTATGTGGTACGCTGGATCAATCAGGGTGTGGGATGTTCGAAGGTGCCGGACATCCATGATGTCGGGTTGATGGAAGACCGCGCGACGCTGCGGATCTCCTCGCAGCATATTGCCAACTGGTTGCATCATGGTGTCTGTGACGAGGCAACCGTGATGTCAGTGATGCAGGAAATGGCGGCCGTCGTCGACCGGCAGAACGCTGGCGACGACGCCTACACGCCGATGGCACCGGATTTCGAGTCATCGGTGGCATTCCAGGCGGCCTGCGACCTTGTCTTCCGCGGCAAGGAACAGCCCTCCGGCTATACCGAACCGGTGCTTCATGCGCGCCGGCTCGAGAAAAAGGCGCAGGATGTCGTTTAACGCCGATCCGTTCATCTCGAAGACCCCGGGCTTTCCTAAGGAAGGCATCACCTTCTATGACATCAGCCCGATCCTCGAGGATGCTGCGGCACTTCGCCAGTCGATGGCGGCGCTGACCGATCTTGCCAGGCCGATGCAGCCCGACATCATCGCCGGCGTCGATGCGCGCGGCTTCCTGTTTGCACTGCCGCTGGCCATGTCGATGGAGTGCGGCATGGTGATGGTACGTAAGGCCGGCAAGCTGCCAGGCGAACTGGTCGAACATTCCTATGCGCTGGAATATGGCGAGGCGCGGCTGTCGATCCAGGCAAGCCGCCAGCTGCGCGACCGGCGGGTTGTCCTCTGCGACGATCTTCTGGCCACCGGCGGCACGCTGGATGCGGCGGCGCGGCTTGTTGGCCAGTGCGGCGGCGTCCTTGCCGGGGCTGTCTGTGTCATTGAACTCACCGGGTTGAACGGGCGGCTACGGCTTGACTGTCCGGTGGCGGCCCTGCAAACCTACGAATTCTAGCGCCGGGACAAACAGCCGGCACGACGCTTCACGGGAGGAAAGGCATGCGCCTCAGCCGCCGGCTGATCGCCTGGTCGCTCTATGACTGGGCAAGCTCGCCCGTTCCAACGCTTCACGCCACCTTCATCTTTTCCGTCTTCTTCACCACCGCCGTCATGCCCGAGGGTGGCACCGCCGCCTGGGCCTGGATGACATCGGCAAGCGCCCTTGCCGTCGCCATGGCGGCACCTTTTCTTGGCCGGTTTGCCGATGCGCGCGGCGCGGTCAGACTGTGTCTTGCCCTCGCCACAGTCATGGGCGCGCTGGCCACCGCCGGGCTGTGGTTTGTCAAACCCGACCTGTCCTTTGCCATGCTGGCGCTTGGCCTGTCGGCCCTGTCGATCTTTGCGATGGAGATCAGCTTTGTCTTTTACAACGCGATGCTGCCATCCGTCGCGCGCGAGGATGAATTCGGACGCGCCTCCGGGCTTGCCTGGGGGCTTGGCTATGCCGGCGCCATCATCGCGCTGGTGATCGTCCTGCTGCTGTTCGTTCTGCCCGATCAGCCGGCATTCGGTGTCAGTACCGGGGATGCCGGGCATATCAGGATCACCATGTGTTTTGCCGCACTGTGGCTATGCCTGTTCGCGGTGCCACTGTTCATCCATGTGCCGGCACCGCCAGCTGTCCGGTCGCATGAGCCTTTCCTTGCCAGCCTGAAACACAGCTTCCGCATTGCCATGACGATTCCCGGCATGCCGCGCTTCCTGCTGGCGCGAATGCTGTTCGCGGACGGGCTGGTAACATTGTTCGCCTTTGGCGGGATCTATGCCGCCACCGTGTTCGGCTTTTCCCAGACCATGGTTCTTGTCTTCGGAATCATTCTGAATGTCACGGCCGGCATCGGTGCGGCGCTTGGCGGCGTGGCGGATGACAGGTTCGGGTCACTGCGGGTCATGCGACTATGTCTGCTGGCGCTGGCAGCACTCGGGCTGATCGCCATCATGGCACCCGGCGAGGCCGTTTTCTGGGCTGCCGGGGCCACGCTTGGCCTGTTCATCGGGCCGCTGCAATCATCAGCCCGTGCCTGGGTCGCACGCCGTGCCCCGCCCGACCAGCGAGCCAGTCTTTTCGGATTGATGATGTTCTCGGGAAAGGCGACCAGCTTTGTCGGGCCGTTTATCTACGGGGTGCTTGTCACCACCACCGGCAGCGATCGCGCCGGCATGGCGGTCGTCATCCTGCTGTTGCTTGCCGGCTGGGTGGTGATGCCGCGGCGCTAGCGGCTTACCCGTCCTGTTGGTCGGCGGCGCGGACCTGATCGCGGAAACTGTCAATCACCACATCCTTGCCGTCGCGGCTGATATGCCAGAAGGTCCAGCCATTGCAGGAGGGTAGTGATTGCAGCTTTGCGCCAAGACTGTGGATTGATCCGCTTTCCTTGCCGTCGGTCACCAGCGAGCCATCGGCACGGACCCGCGCCGTGAACCGTTTTCTGCTGTCGAACAGCACGTCACCCGGCTTGATCAGCCCGCGCTCGATCAGGCTGCCGAACGGTACTTTCGGCTTGGCCCGCTTCGGCTCGGTGGCGAGAAGGTCAGGCGAGGCAATCGGCGTCACCGCGGCGACACGTTCACGGGCCAGCGCCGCATAGGCCGGGTCTTGCTCAATCCCGATGAAATGGCGGTTCAGGCGTTTGGCCACGGCGCCGGTGGTGCCGCTGCCGAAAAACGGATCCAGAACGATGTCGCCGCGGTTGGTCGAGGCAAGCAACACACGCGCCAGAAGCGATTCCGGTTTCTGTGTCGGGTGCGCCTTGCGCCCGTCGGTCTTCAACCGCTCGGCACCGGTGCAGATCGGCAGCTCCCAGTCCGAGCGCATCTGCACATCATCATTCAGCGCCTTCATGGCCTCGTAATTGAATGTATGACGCGAGCCTTGCGAGCGCGCCGCCCAGATCAGCGTTTCATGCGCATTGGTGAAGCGGCGTCCACGGAAATTCGGCATCGGGTTGGTTTTGCGCCAGACGACATCATTCAGAATCCAGTAATCGAGATCCTGCAGAATCCGGCCAAGACGATAGATATTGTGATAGCTGCCAATGACCCAGAGCGCGCCATCAGGTTTCAGGACGCGCCGCGCCTCGGCAAGCCAGGCCTCCGAAAACCGGTCATAGGCAGCGAAGGAATCAAACTTGTCCCAGGAATCATCAACACCGTCGACGGCCGATTGGTCGGGGCGGGTCAGGTTGCCACCAAGCTGCAGATTGTAGGGAGGGTCGGCGAAGACCAGGTCGACGCTGGCCGTCGGGAGGCGTTTCAGCTCCGTCAGGCAATCCCCTTCAATGACGATGTCTTTCTTTACGCTTGCCACCCGTTTTTCTCTTTCTTTCAGCGCGTTGTCATCACAACAAGACGAGCAAACCCTTCGCAAGTCAACCACCGGTATGGGGCTTTTCACGCCATCACAATATCTGGTGTAAGACCCTGCGAAGGGCTGGTTATCTAGTGTCAGGAATGTTGCAAGTTCCATGCCCGGCTTTCGTACAACATACGGTTTGTTAATAATTTCCGCTGCTGTGTCGCGCTCATGGCGGTGCCTTCGGGGCCGTCAGGAGGAGGCTGAAATGGCGCGGCGGACGGGCGCGAAGCTGCGCCGGTGATGCGGTGTGACGCCCTGCGATGCCAGCCCCTGCTGATGCGCCCTGGTGCCATATCCCATATTGGTCTCCCAGCCATAGCCCGGGTAGCTGGCGGCGAGGGACTTCATGAGCCGGTCGCGTTCATGTTTGGCGATCACCGACGCGGCGGCGATACTGAGGCTTCGCGAATCGCCCTTTACCAGCGTCTGTGCCGGCAGTGCGAGTGCCGGCATCCGGTTGCCATCAATCAGAACCTGCGCCACCTCGCCAACGCCCGCATCGCTGAGCAGCACCGCAAGCGCGCTGGCCACCTTGGTCATGCCGGCAAGGGTGGCGTTCAGAATCCCGTCGCGGTCAATCGTCTCGACCGGAACCGAAAGAACAGCATGAAGATGTGGCGGCGCCGTGAGGACGGCGTGGAAAGTTTCCCGCTGCGCGGCGGTCAGTTTCTTGGAATCATCAAGCCCCGGCACGAGCGGCGACAGCGCGCTCACATCAAGCCAGCAGGCGGCGATGGTCACCGGCCCGGCCCAGGGGCCACGACCAGCCTCGTCAATGCCGATCACCGGCCCGGCAAAGCCGGACTCGATCGACAGGTCGGGCATCAGCCGGTACGGCGGGTCGAGGCGGATTCGGTCAGGCGCGGCATGATCTCGACGAAATTGCAGGGCCGGTGACGGATATCGAGCTGGTAGCGCAGGATGTCATCCCAGCCATCCTTGCATCCCGATGGCGAACCCGGAAGGGCGAACATGTAGGTGCCGCCAGCGACGCCGGCAAGCGCGCGTGACTGCACGGTCGAGGTCCCGATCTTGGCAAAGGACAGGTAGCGGAACAGTTCACCAAAGCCGGGGATGTCCTTTTCCACCACCTTCGCAAAGGCTTCCGGTGTGCTGTCACGGCCGGTCAGCCCGGTGCCGCCGGTTGTGATCACGACATCGATGCCCTTGTCGGCAATCCAGTCCTGAAGCTGCGCGATGATCCTGTCCACATCATCGGTCACGATCAGCCGCGCCGCCAGGACATGGCCATCCTCCTCTATCCGCGAGGCCAGCAGGTCACCCGACCGGTCATCATCAGGTGTTCGTGTGTCGGAAACGGTCATCACCGCGATGTTGACCGGCTGGAAAGGAACCGACATGTCGAGGCGATCGGTGTTGCGTGCCATCAGGGTCTCCCTCGCTGACCGGCGTCAGGGCGCATTTTTCAAGGTTAGCATCTGCGGCGTGGACAGCGAAACAAATCGACCATGGCCACCCGCGGCCAGTTCGCGCAGCTCGGGAGCCGGCTCGCCAAGCTGCATGCGATAAAGGGCAAGATTGCTGATCACATTCTTGATGTAATGGCGGGTCTCGCGCGCCGGAATCGATTCGATCAGCAGGAACGGATCATCCTGATGGTCGATCCGCGCCAGCCATTTCCGCAGATTGCCGGGCCCACCATTATAGGCCGCCAGAAGACGCACGATCGACCGGTCGATCAGCGGCTCGTTCAACAGCTTGTTGATATAGGCCTGGCCAATGGCAAGATTGCGCTGCGGGTTCAGCAACAGATGCTTGTCACGGCCGCGAAGGGCGCGGTTGTTGGTCACGAAGGAGGCTGTTGATGGCATGATCTGCATCAGCCCGGCGGCGCGGGCGCGGCTTTTCGCGCGCGGGTTGAAGCCCGATTCCTGTCGCGAAATTGCCCATACAAGCGCCTGATCGACCGAGAATTCGACGTCATAGCGCGGAATTGGATAGATCGCGCCGAGCCAGATCCGCCCCTTGTCGCGCCGCAGCAATTCTCCGGCCCGATAGGCAAGGCCGGCCATGCCGTGATCGATCGCGAACCGCAGTGCCGATTCCTGCATTGTCTCCGGCATGTCGGGCCAGAGATAGCGAAGCTCCCGCTCGGCATCATTGACCCGACCGATCTGCAACAGCGCGAACAGACGCTGGCCACCGGGGCGCTCTGAAACCCAGTCAAGGAAGCCATCATCATAGCGTGGCAAGTCGAATGTCAGGTCGAAATCCTGGCCAAGAATCTGCCGCGCCATGACGCCATAGAAGCTGTGAAGCTCACGCGAGGCGATCTTCAGGTAACGAACGGCCTGTTCCGGACGGCCCTCACGCATTTCCGCGCGATGCGCCCAGAACGCGGCGGCGCTGCGAAGCGACGGGAACAGCTCGTCATCATCGGCCAAAGTGCGGAAAAACCCGCCGGCAAGCTCGGTCTGCCCGCTCCGCCAGGCGGCAAGTCCGCCAGCCCAATAGGCCATGAAAGCCCCGTCGCGGGCCGCACCAATTCCGTGGCGGGCCTGCCGGATGGCCTTGTCATCGACGCCAAAAATAAAATAGGCATGCGCAATCTCGCCGCGCAGCTGTCCCTCTTCCTGTTTCGTGAGGTAGCGGCGGTTGCGCTCATTCTCGACAACTTCGAGCGCGCCGCTTGGCCAGCCGCGCCGAATGGCGCGCCGCACCTCGCGGGCCACCCGCCGGGTTGTACGCGGCGAGGCCCGGCCACCCGTATAGATCGGGATAGGCGGGCGGTAACTGCTACCGCTGCTGAGCCCATAACCATTCAGATAGCCCGGTTTGGGCGGCGTCGGCGCGGCGGTGTTTTTCGGCCGACGCTTTTTGGCCAGCCAGAAGATGCGGCTGGCATCGGGATGATCGTTATAGAGTTTCAGCCAGGAGGAGAGCTGGCGGTAGGTTGATCGCCAGGCCGTCGGATGAAGATAGCGCTGTGACAGCAGGTGGCCGCGCAGGATATCGTTCTCGAGGCGATACATCTCGCGCGTGGCCTGTTTCATCCGGCCGCCTTCCTGAAGATGGAACAGGCGCTGATACTGCGCCACATCGAACTCGCTGAGCGGGGCGGGAAGAGCGTGCGGCGAGTCCGCCTGCGACGGCATCGCCGGCATCCAGATCAGCAGGGCCAGAAGGCCTGGCAGGATTGTTTTCAGCACCCCGGTGCGCATGGTGATTGTCCGGCTCCGTCCATCACTGGGGCCGCACCTTATCCGAGTTTGCCGGCAAGGGCCACCAGATCCGCAAAAGCAAGCCGCTTTTGCGCCGGCGAGCGGATCAGATAGGCCGGGTGCAATGTGGCCAGGGTCGGTCGTGTCGCCGCGTCACCATAGTCAATGTCATGCCAGTGGCCACGCAATTTCAGGATGCCCCCGCCCGGCGGCAGGATTGTCTTCGCCGTGACCCCGCCAAGAAGAAGAAGCATCTGCGGCGCGGCAAGCTGCACATGGCGGTAAAGGAAGGGGAGCAGAAGTGCCATTTCCTCGGTTGTCGGCGTGCGGTTGCCGGGTGGGCGCCACGGGATCAGCGGTGCCAGGTAGATATCGGCACGCGACAGGCCGATCGAGGCCAGCATCCGGTCGAACAGCTGGCCATCGGCGCCGACAAGTGGCAGGCCGACCCGGTCCTCGTCACGGCCCGGCACATCGCCGATCACCATCAATTTCGCCCCGGGATTGCCATCGGCGAAGATCATGTTGCTGGCGGTATGTTTGAGGGCACAACCTTCAAGCGTTTCCAGCGCAGCGCGCAGCGCCCCGAGGCTGGTGATGCCGGCAAGGGCTGTCGAGCGGTCAGCTGGCGATGAAGCCAGCGATGGGGGATCAGCCGGCGGGGAGTCAGCCGGCGATGCCGGAAATATCTGGTTCGATGGCGCCAATGATGCCTGTGTCAATGATACCTGTCCGGACGGTGCTGGTGTTGGTGTGATAAGCGCCGACATCGACATCGACGCGTCCGGCGCCGGCACATCAAGCAGGATTTCGTCGACCCCCATGGCGTGCTGCCATGCCAGCTGGTCAATAAGGACGTTTCGCTCTTGCAAATTCGCTGCCATGCCACTTTCCATCGAAGTCCCGATTTTCCGGTTGCGCCAAAAAAGCACCTGTTGCACCGGTTCCCGTTACCATATAACCAGAAACCGCGTTAACAATGCCAGAAACACCGATAACAATGAAAGTCCCGGAACAGGGTCGGAGACGGGCAGGGGTGCAAAAATGGAACGTGAAGCAATGGAATTCGATGTCGTGATCGTTGGCGGCGGCCCCTCCGGCCTGTCAGCAGCGATCCGGTTAAAACAGCTTGCGGCAGAAGCCGGGCGCGACCTCGAGGTGTGCCTGATCGAAAAGGGAAGCGAAGTCGGCGCGCATATTCTCTCCGGTGCGGTTCTTGAGCCACGAAGCCTCGATGAACTCATCCCCGACTGGCAGGAGCGCGGCGCGCCGCTCGACACGCCGGTGACAGCCGACAAATTCATGTTCCTGACCGAAAGCGGCGCCATCCGCATGCCGACACCGCCACAGATGAACAATCACGGCAACTACATCATCTCGCTTGGCAATTTCTGCCGCTGGCTTGGCGAGCAGGCCGAGGCCCTTGGCGTTGAAATATATCCCGGTTTTGCCGCCGCCGAAGTGCTTTATGACGAGACCGGCGCGGTCTGTGGTGTCGCCACCGGCGATATGGGGATCGGCAAGGATGGCGAGCCGACCGACATGTTCATGCGCGGCATGGAACTACGCGCCAGACAGACGATTTTCGCCGAGGGCTGCCGTGGTCACCTGACGAAGACGCTGTTTGACAGGTTCGATCTGCGCGAGGGCAAGGACCCGCAGACATTCGCCATCGGGATCAAGGAGCTGTGGGATATTGATCCGGAGAAATCAAAGCCCGGCACCGCCTGGCATTCGGTTGGCTGGCCACTGTCCACCGACACCTATGGCGGCTCGTTCCTGTATCATCTGAATGGCAACCAGGTTGCCGTTGGCTATGTTGTCGGGCTTGACTATACGAACCCGCATCTGTCGCCGTTCGAGGAATTCCAGCGTTTCAAGACACACCCGGCGGTGCGCGATGTTTTTGAGGGTGGTCGGCGCGTCGCCTATGGCGCGCGGGCACTGAATGAAGGCGGTTTCCAGTCGATCCCGAAACTGACCTTTCCGGGCGGCTGTCTTGTCGGCTGCACGGCCGGATTCCTGAATGTTCCCAAGATCAAGGGAACGCACACGGCAATGAAGTCGGGCATGACCGCCGCCGAGGCCATCTTCGAGGCGCTCGACGACATGCAGCCGGGGCATGAGCCGGCAAGCTATGCCGACCGGCTTCAGGACAGTTGGCTGTGGAAGGAGCTCTACAAGGTACGCAACATCCGGCCAGGATTCGCCAAGGGGCTCTGGTTCGGCATGGCGAATGCCGCGCTCGACACCTATCTGTTCATGGGCCGGGCGCCCTGGACACTGCACCATCACGCCGACCATATCTCGCTGAAGCCGGCCGCGGACGCGCCGAAAATCGATTACCCCAAGCCGGACGGGGTGGTGAGTTTCGACCGTAATTCCTCGGTCTATCTGTCGGGGACGAATCATGAGGAAAACCAGCCGGCGCATCTGACGCTGAAGGATCCGGCCATACCGGTGTCGCATAATCTGGCGATCTATGACGCCCCCGAGCAGCGATATTGCCCGGCCGGCGTCTATGAAATCGTCCGCGATGATGATGGCGGCAACCCTCGCCTGCAGATCAACGCGCAGAACTGCGTTCACTGCAAGACTTGCGATATCAAGGATCCGAGCCAAAATATAGTCTGGGTGACACCGGAAGGTGGTGGTGGCCCGAATTATCCGAATATGTAGTCGAGAATATGTAGTCAGGGGAGGGGTCATGTCTGGCCCGCGGACAGCAGCATACACCACCGGGGGGTCCTTCCGGATGATCGCCGTCGGGCTGCTGGCGGGCATGATGGCGGCCTGTGGTGGACAGCCGCAGCCATTGGTGACGACCCCGTCTCCGCCACCATCCATACCGGATGCCACCAACACCGCGGCAGCCATACCGGCATCCGATACCGGCAGCCAGCATGACACGATCACCGCGGCAGGACATTATCTTGCCGCGCGCCAGGCGCTCTATTTCAATGATGTCGGTCTGTCGGCAACCTTCTTCCTCCAGACATTGGAGGCAGAGTCCGACAGCATACCGTTGCTGCGCCAGGCGTTCCTGACCCAGTATTATTATGGGGACATAGAGCGCGCTGCGGCCCTTGGCCGCCAGCTTGAAAGCCTTGATGTTGTCGTGCCGCTTGGCGGTGAGCCCGGCACCGCGCTGGCAATCCGGAAAGCGGATTGGGCGGCGGCGCTGATTCTCGCAGACAAGATCGCCGAGGACGGAACCTCACTGGTGCTTGCCGGCATTATCCGCGGATGGAGCCTCGTCGCCACCGGCCGCGGCGATGCCGGCATTTCGGCACTTCTCGAGGCCGGCCGTCTTGCTGTCAACCTGGATGACGGCATGCCCGCCCATTTCCGGCTTCACGCCGCCCTGATGGCTGAACATCTCGGGCTCACGGCCGAAGCGGAACAACGTGTCATCGGTCTGGAGAACAGGCTGCAAGGGGCACATCTGTTGCTCCAGCTTGCCGCACTCCACGCGCGGCGCGACAATTGGGAGGCAGTTGACAGGATCATCTCGACAAGATTGTCAGGACAGTTCAACCACCGGATGGTAAGGCGCGCGCTGGAACGCCAGGCCGTCACATTGCCCGGGCCGCACCGGATGATCGCCGATGCTGTGGTCGCCATGGCGCTTGATGAGCGTGACAATGAATCGGGACAATCGATCGCGGCACGGCTGCGCTTCAGTCTGTTCATCGACCCCGGTAACGAATTCGCCAGATTGCTGTTGGCCCAGCAGATGGCGGATTTCGGGCAGAGTGAGGATGCGCTCGCCGCGCTTGCCCGCATTCCCTCGGACGGTGTCTATGGTCAGCTTGCGCGCCTGACCGAAGCGTCGGTCATTGAGGAACAGGGTGATGCCCGCAATGCCATCGACAGGCTGCTGCAGGTTGTTGAGATGGACCCAGAGAACGCGTCACTCCATCAGCGTCTTGGCGATATTCATCGCCGCCACAGCCAGTTTCGAGAATCGCGCGATGCCTATATGGCGGCGCTCGATCTTGGCAGTGACAGTGGCGGTCTGCACCGCAGCCTCGGCGTGTCACTCGAGCGGATTGGTGAAACAAAGGCCGCCGAAACGCATCTTCTTCGCGCCATCGAAATCAATCCCTCCGATGCCTATGCGCTGAATTACCTAGGTTACTGGTGGGCGGATGAAGGCCGCAACCTCGACGAGGCGATCGCGATGATCGAGCGGGCTGTCAGCCAGCGCCCCGACAGCGGATTTTTTGTCGATTCCCTTGGCTGGGTACATTTCCGGCTTGGCGATCCGGTGACGGCGGTTGGCTATCTTGAGAGGGCCACCGAACTCGAGCCGTCCGACCCCGAAATTACCGGCCATCTTGGTGACGTATACTGGGTTCTGGGCCGGCATGACGAAGCCAGATTCAAATGGCGCCTGGCCCTGTCGCTGAGCAGCGATGAAGCCGAACAGAAAATACTGTCAGACAGGCTGGAAAACGGTCTGCCAGCTTCCGAAATCCCGGCGCCCAAAGTCCCGGTGTCCAAAGTCCCGGGATCGGACTGACAGATGCCGGTGGCGACAGGCGAAGGCGAGCGTTTGGCGGCGCCGGCCAAGCTGAATCTCTGCCTACAGATTACCGGTCGCCGCGCCGACGGCTATCACCTTCTCGATTCAGTTGTTGTTTTCACCGATTTCGGTGACAGTCTGACCGTGCGGCCAGCTGGTGGTGACAACGGCACAGACAGCCTTTACATCACCGGCCCGTTCGCGGCTGCCATCGCACAGGAACCGGAGAATATCTGCCTTCGTGCTATCAGGGGCTACCGCGATGCCGGCGGGGTGATCGGGCCCCTTTCGGTGACGCTCGACAAGCATGTTCCGGTCGGTGCCGGGCTTGGGGGTGGTTCCAGCAACGCCGCGGCGATCCTGCGCTATCTGGACCGGCAGGCGGCAACTCGCATCCACCCCGATGCCCTTGGCGCGCTGGCGCTGGATCTCGGTGCCGACGTGCCTGTATGTCTTGCCGGCACGGCGCAGCATATGACCGGGATCGGTGAACAGCTCCGCCCTCTTGACAGCGCCCCACATGGCCATGTCGTGCTGGCACGCCCTGACGCTTCGCTGTCGACCATCGCCGTATTCCGGGCATTTGCCGGCATGCAGCACGATGTTGGCGCGCCGTGCGAGCTGCCACCACCACCCGCCGATCCCAAGCAAATCATGCAACGCGGCAATGATCTTGCGGCGGCGGCATTGCATCTCTGTCCGGACATTGGGGGACTGATGGACCAGCTGGCGGCATGCCGGGGGGCGGGGGGCGTCCAGATGTCGGGAAGCGGTTCGGCCTGTTTTGCGCTGTTCCCGGATGCGCAGCTTGCCAGCGCCGCTGCCGCCCGCCTCGCCCGCAAGGGGCAATGGGCGGTGGCGACAGCGTTTTGAGCAGAAATGACAGCGCCATCACGCCATCAATTAAATCATCATGTTGTGCGTGATCGGGCTTGATCGCCCGTTCCTGTATCGCTACATTGCGGCCACTTCGCGACTGGGGCGTAGCCAAGTGGTAAGGCATCGGTTTTTGGTACCGTGTATCGTAGGTTCGAATCCTACCGCCCCAGCCAGACTTTCGCCCGATATCCGTAAGTTGCCCGATATCCCGGAACCTTCCTTCCGGCCAGACAGGCATTCCGGCAGGCACCCTCACCGCATCACGCGATGGAATCCAGCGCGTAACCGGTGGAGGTCGTGATGATCACGGATTGCTTGGTCAGTCGCTTCACCTTCTGGCGCAGCCTGTAGATATGTGTCTCGACCGTATGGGTGCTGAGCCCGTTCTGGAATCCCCATACCTCGGCCAGCAATTCTTCCTTGGAAACGCAGTTTGGATGGGCGCGATAGAGATATTTCAGAATGGTGGCTTCCTTTTCGGTCAGGATGACCTTGCGGGAATCATCCGCCATCTTCAGCAATTTGTTGGCCGGAATGAAACTCAGCCCGCTGATCGAGAAGCGGGCGGTGTCAGAGGCCTTATGCTGCCAGAGCTGTGATTTTACACGCGCCAGCAGCTCACCCATCCGCATCGGCTTGACAACATAGTCATTGGCGCCGGCCTCGAGACTGGCGATGATATCCTCCTCGGCATTCTGGCCGGTCAGCATGATGATCGGCCGTTCAAAGCCACGTTCACGAAGCTTGCGGCAGATTTCGACGCCATTGCCGTCGGGAAGGCGAATATCAAGAATGACAAGATCGGGCGCGTTATCCTCAACCGCCCGGAAAGCCTCGATCAGCGATCCGGCCTCGAAAAGCTGGTCGAATCCCTCGGCCTCGAACTGCTCACGCAACGTGGTGCGAAGAAATACATCATCATCCACCACCAGAAGGCGACCCTTCGGTTCACTGTCCCAAACGGCGCTGCCGTCCAATCCTTGCAATTTCATCATTCACTCCATACAAGGAGGCATCGGCTAATCATCCTGTGGCAGAATAACCTGATTCAGCAAGTTGGAAAAACCCCCAAAGGCCTGTCACCGGCCAAAAGGCATCACGATGCGGGATCCGAATACCAGTCGAACCTATCTGAAAACCGACCGGGCCTGTCAGGAATTGCGGCGCAGCGGCCTTGTGTTGCTGCGACTTTCCAACGGCGCAGCCTGTCTGATGCAGGCTGCCGAGCTGGCCAGCAACGGCGCACGCGACGAGATGCAGCGGCTTGCCGGATCGGGCGCGGTGCTGATCCTCACCGAAACGCGTATGGAAAGCCTTGGCCGTCAGCTTGAATCCGAATTCTGCGGTGCCAGCCTGCCGGCGCATAATCTCGATCATGACCGCATCGGGCAGCTTGCCGTGGACCAGCCGGCGGCCGGGCTGCTTGACGGCGTGACATCACTTGTTGGCGAGAGACGCGGATCGCTTGCCGATTACGCCACACGGCTGCTGCGCATCGCCAAATTGCTGCCTGCCGCCCTGGTCACACGTCTGCCGACACGCGACGCGGCATTCCAGGAACGTCTGCATGAGGACAATAATCTCATCGTGATCAATGATCGCGATATAGACGGCTATATGGATGCGGCGGCGCAAAGCCTGACCATCGCCGCGCGGGCCAGGGTGCCGCTGCGCGTGGCACCCGAAGCCGAGGTGGTCATGTTCCGCGCCGAACTTGGCGGTGACGAGCATTTCGCGGTGATTGTCGGGCAGGTCGATCCGGCCAGCGCGCCACTGGTGCGGCTGCATTCTCAATGTATCACCGGCGATGTGCTCGGTAGCCTGAAATGCGACTGCGGCGACCAACTCCAGGGGGCGCTGGCGCTGATGGCGCAGGCCGGCGGCGGAATTCTTGTCTATCTGGCACAGGAAGGGCGCGATATCGGCCTTCTGAACAAGATGCGCGCCTATGCGTTGCAGGATAATGGGCTCGACACCATTGATGCCAATCACGCGCTTGGTTTCGAAATGGATGAGCGCCATTTCATGCCGGCCTGCCGGATTCTGGAAGAGCTTGGCGTGTCACAATTGAAGCTGATTACCAACAATCCGGACAAGATCGCGCAGGTGGAGGCTGGCGGTTTCACCGTTGTGGAGCGGGTTCCGATGACACCGCCAAGCAATGAACATAATCACCGCTACATTGAAACCAAACGCGACCGCGCCGGGCATATGACCGACTGATCACGCACGTCCTTTTGTCAATTCATCAGACGTCGCGGGCGCCGAAGATGGCCGACCCGACCCGCACCGAGGTGGCCCCGAAACCGACCGCCTCCTCGAAATCCCCGCTCATCCCCATCGACAGACCGCTCAGGCCGTTGCGCGCGGCAATCGTCCGCAGCAGGGCGAAATGCATCGCCGGTTCCTCATCCTGTGGCGGAATGCACATCAGCCCTTCAATCATCAGGCCGCATTCATCGCGGCAGAAGGTGATGAAATCATCCGCCTCCATCGGCATGATGCCGGATTTCTGCGGTTCCTCACCGGTGTTGACCTGAATATAGCAGGGGAGCCGGCGGTCCTGCCCGGCCATTTCCCTTGCCAGCGCGCGGGCCAGTTTTGGCCGGTCGACAATTTCGATCACATCGAACAGCGCCACCGCCTCGGCGACCTTGTTGGTCTGGAGCGGGCCGATCAGATGCAGCGTCAGGTCGGGGATGGTGTCGCGGCGGTCCGACCAGCGCTGCTGCGCTTCCTGGACACGGTTTTCCCCGAACACCCGGTGGCCGGCGGCCAGCGCCGCGTCGATCCGGTCATCGGGCTGCCGCTTGCTGACCGCGACAAGGACCGGGCGGTCCCGCCCCGCGGACGCACAGGCCACATCGATGTTCTGCCATGTCGCGGCAAGGTTGGCGGCGATATCGGGCGTGATCTCGGAACTCATGAGTGTCTTGTCCTTGTCAGGGGCTGTCGATAGCGGCCGGTCGACAGCGCGGGGAGCCTGCTAGCGACATAGGCCCTGACCGGCGAAACCGCAAGCCGGGCACCTTCCCCATCTCGCTGAATCCGCACCGTTCCGAGCTGTTTCCACCGGGACCAGAGGCGCGACACCGCTGCTGTTGCAAAAATACAACAGCAATCGTTAAAGATGCATCAATCACTTCTAAAGAAATTGTTAATTAACTAAAAACTAATACATTACGCATCACGGCCAATGGTGGCCGTGTTTCTCTAGAGGGAGATTTAACATGCGTAAGGTTCTTCTTGCGACTACCGCCATCGTTGCACTTGGCGGTGTTTCTGCCGCTTCGGCAGACATCTCGGTATCCGGTGGTGCCGAGTTCAAATATGAGTCCTGGGGCGGTGCCACCAGCACCACAGCCAACAACTCCAAAATCACCAACCAGACCAAGTTCAAGATCAGCGCTTCGACAGTTGCTGACAACGGCATGTCGCTGGCCGCCTACACCATGCAGGACGGCTCGGGCGATGGTAACTTCAACGACTTCGGTTTCA
>RFZL01000037.1 GCA_009920665.1 Alphaproteobacteria bacterium
TCGGGTCAGGACCCATGCAATTTCAACACGAAGAAGGAAATCACCAGCCTTGATGATCTTGACGGGTTGCGGCTCTACACCTTCCCGACAGCGGGCCGGTTCCTGTCACGCTTCGGCGTGGTGCCGGTCTCGATCCCCTATGAGGATGTCGAGGTCGCCGTGCAGACAGGCGAGCTTGACGGCATGGCCTGGTCGGGGATTACCGAGGATTACACGGTCGGCTGGGCTGATGTGACGGATTATTTCCTGACCAACAATATCTCCGGTGCCTGGATCGGGTCGTTCTTCGTCAATGAGAAACGCTGGGCCGATCTTCCCGAGCATCTGAAGGCGGTGGTGCTGGCCTGTATCGAGAGTGGGCATTTCTACCGCAACCAGTGGTATTGGGGCGGCGAGGCGAAGCTTCGCGCCGAGGGCACAAAGCTGAAGCTGCGCTCGATCCCGGCCGGAGAATGGCGGCAGGTCGAGGATGCGGCCGACGAATTCTGGCAGGAGGTATCGGAAACCGGCGAGACGGCGAATAGAATTGTCTCGATTTTCCGGCAATATCGCGATGTGATCAACGCGGCCGGGGTTCCGTACAGCTTTGTGTGATGTGCTGAAAATCCTTGAAAGACGGGCCGGTCGCAAGGCCGGCCCATGAGGTTGCTTGCCGGCTATATACGCCTTGTCGACCAGGTCAATTTCCGGTTGGGCCGGGTCGCCATGTATCTGCTGTTCGCGATGATGGCGATCCTGTTCTGGTCATCACTGTCGAAGATCATGTTCAGGCCGTCCCTGTGGACGCTGGAAATGGCACAGTTCCTGATGGTCGGATATTACATGATCGGCGGTCCCTATTCGATCCAGCTTGGCAGCAATGTCAGGATGGACCTGATGTACCGCAAGCTGGATTCGCGGCAAAAGGCCTGGATGGACGGTTTCACCGTGCTGTTCCTGATCATCTATCTGGCTTTCCTTCTCTATGGCGGGATCAACAGCACCACCTATTCACTGCAATTCAGCGAGCGCAGCTATTCGGTTTGGCAGCCCTATATGTGGCCGGTGAAGCTGGTCATGGTGGTCGGCATCATCCTGATGCTGCTGCAGTCCTTTGCCGAGCTGGCGCGCGATATCCTCAACCTGCGGGGGCATCCGCCACCGCCGTGGCCAGCGCCGGTCATTAGCGAGTCTGGCGGCGGGTCTGGCGGCCGGTCTGGCGGCGGGTCTGGCGGTGGATGCGGGGAGGGCTAGCCGATGTCCTATGAAGCCATCGCGCTGCTGATGTTTTCCTCGATGATGCTGATGCTGCTGACTGGCCAGCGGGTCTTCGGTGCCATCGGCTTCATTGCTGTGGTATCGGCATTTTTTCTATATGGAACAGGTGGTTCAGAGCTTGGATTCACAGCATCGGTGAAGTTGATGAAATGGTATCCGTTGCTGACACTGCCGATGTTTGTCTTCATGGGCTATGTGATGTCGGAAAGCCGGATCGCCGATGATCTCTACCGGATGTTCCATATCTGGATGGGGCCGCTGAATGGCGGGCTGGCGATTGGCACGATCGGGCTGATGGTACTGATTTCGGCGATGAACGGGTTGTCTGTCGCCGGCATGGCCATCGGCGCGACGATCGCACTGCCGGAATTGCTGCGGCGCGGCTATGACAAGCTGATGATCACCGGTGTCATCCAGGCCGGCTCGTCGCTTGGCATTTTGGTGCCGCCTTCGGTGGTGCTGGTGCTCTATGCGATGATCGCGCGCCAGCCGGTCGGCCAGTTGTGGCTTGCCGGGGTCATTCCGGGGCTGATCCTGGCGTGCCTGTTCATTCTCTATATCGGCATTCGCTGTCGATTGTCGCCGCATCTGGGGCCGAGCCTGACCGGGCCTGAACGCGACATACCGTTTCGCGAGAAGCTGCGGCTGTTGCAGGCGGGGCTGTTGCCGCTGTTCATTTTCGCGGCGATGATGGTGCCGTTCCTGAATGGCTGGACCTCACTTGTGGAAAGCTCGGCGCTTGGCGCTGTCTGCGCCTTCCTTGTCGCTGTCTGGCGTGGCCGCATGACCCGCCGGGTATTCGAGGAGTCGGTGCGCAAGACGCTTGGCATCACCTGTATGTTCATGTGGATCATCCTGGCCGCACTTGCCTTCGGGGCGGTATTTGACGGGCTTGGCGCGGGGCGCGCGCTGGAATCGCTTTTTGTCGGCCATCTTGGCCTGAACCCCTGGGTGATCATCATCCTTATGCAGCTGTCCTTCCTGCTGATGGGAACCTTCCTGGACGACACCGCCATGCTGGTCATTGTGGCACCGCTCTATGTGCCGCTGGTCAAGGCGCTGGGCTTCGATCTGATCTGGTATGGCGTTCTCTACACGATCACCTGCCAGATCGCCTATATGACGCCGCCCTTTGGCTACAACCTGTTCCTGATGCGCGCCATGGCGCCGCCAGACATCTCGATCACCGATATCTACCGGTCGGTGATCCCGTTTGTCGGGGTGATGGTACTGATGCTGGCGATCATGATGCTGTTCCCGGAACTGGCGCTGTGGCTGCCGGACCGGGTCTACAACAAATAACCGGGTCTACAGAAGACAGGCCGCCTCTCAGCCGACCATCTGCCAGCCGAAATAGAACAGGACGAGCCAGCCAAGCCCCTTCAGGAAGAAAAACAGGAAGGCGGCAAGTCCCATACGCCTGACATATGTCTTCAGCTTTGCATTCATCTTCCGGCTCCGGCTGATCAGACCCGACAATAGGCGAGTTTTGATCCTGCCTCCAGCCCCGGCGCCGGCGGAAATGTCACAAAGAACGGGTTTTTTGCCGCAATCCGGCAAAACCCGTTTGTCAGCCGTCGCTTTGTCGGCTAGGAAGCGGGGCATTCCCGCATCCCCGCCCGTTCATGAAGGCAGTGTCATGACCTTACAGCTTCGCAATATCGCGATCATCGCCCATGTCGATCATGGCAAGACAACCCTGATCGACTCGATCATGAAACAGACCGGTCTGTTCCGCGATAACCAGAAGGTTGCCGAGCGGCTGATGGATTCGGGTGATCTGGAAAAGGAACGCGGCATCACCATTCTCGCCAAGCCGACCTCGGTCGTCTGGAAGGATGTCCGCATCAACATCATTGACACGCCGGGTCACGCCGATTTCGGCGGTGAGGTCGAACGTGTACTCGATATGGCTGATGGGGTGATCCTGCTGACCGACGCCGCCGAGGGACCGATGCCGCAGACCAAGTTCGTTCTTGGCAAGGCGTTGAAACAGGGGCTTCGTCCGATCGTCGTGATCAACAAGATCGACCGGCCCGATGGTCGACCCGATGCCGTCGTCGACGAGGTGTTCGATCTGTTTGTCTCGCTTGATGCGAATGATGAGCAGCTTGATTTCCCGATCCTGTACGCCTCGGGCCGTGACGGCTGGTGCACGGCCGAGCTTGACGCGCCGCGCGAGAATCTGCACCCGCTTCTGGACGTTGTGGTGGCGCATGTGCCGGCTCCGGATGTGGAACCGGACAAGCCTTTCGCGATGCTGGCTACGCTCCTTGACAGTGATCCGTTCCTGGGGCGCTGCCTGACCGGCCGGGTGATCCGGGGGACAGCGCGCGTCAACAGCGCAGTGAAGGCGATCAATCTTGACGGGCGACAGATCGAGTCAGGGCGCCTGACCAAACTTCTGCGCTTCGAGGGCACGCAGAGGGTGCCGGTTGACGAGGTGCAGGCCGGTGACCTGATCTGTATCGCCGGCCTTGCCGAGGCCTCGGTGGCGGATACCATCTGCGACCCGCAGGTTGACGAGGCGCTGCATTCGACACCTGTCGATCCGCCGACAATGTCGGTCACCATCACCGTCAATGACAGCCCCTTTGCCGGCCGCGAGGGCAAGAAGGTTACCTCGACCATGATTCGCGAGCGGCTCCTCGCCGAGGCCGAGACCAATGTTGCCATCACCTTTGCCGAGAGCGCCGGCAAGGACGCCTTTGAAATCGGCGGACGGGGCGAGCTGCAGCTTGGCGTCCTTGTCGAGACGATGCGCCGCGAGGGGTTCGAGATGACCGTCTCGCGCCCGCGTGTGCTGATCCGTAATGAAGGCGGGCAGCGGCTGGAACCTGTCGAGGAGGTCACGATCGATGTCGACGAGGCCTATGCGAGCACGGTGGTCGATGCGATGAACCGGCGCAAGGCGACGATGCAGGACATGCGTGCCTCGGGTGCCGGCAAGACAAGGATTGTGTTTCTGGCGCCGTCACGCGGCTTGATCGGCTATCCAAGCCGGTTCCTGACCGATACGCGTGGCACCGGCGTGCTGAACCGTGTCTTCCATGACTATGAAGCCTATCGAGGTGATATTCCGGGCCGCCGCAATGGCGCGTTGATTGCTTCCGAGACCGGAACCGCCGTTGCCTATGCACTGTTCAATCTTCAGGATCGCGGGGTGATGTTCATCGACCCTCAGACACCGGTCTATCAGGGCATGATTGTCGGCGAGCATAGCCGCGACAACGACCTCGAGATCAATGTGCTGAAGGGTAAGAAGCTGACCAATGTCCGCGCGGCCGGATCAGACGAGGCGGTCGCGCTGGTGCCGCCACGCCGGATGTCGCTCGAGGACATGATGGCCTATATCGACAGCGACGAATTGCTGGAAGTCACACCGTCCAGCCTGCGGCTTCGCAAACGATATCTTCTTGAGCATGAGCGCAAGAAATACCGCCGCCAGATCGAGGAAGATGCGCGCGCCTATGGCTAGGTGGCAGTTCAGCGCTGCGACAGCAGCAACCCGCCCAGCACAAGCATATAGGCTAGCACCGGGATCGGTCCGATGCTCTCGCCGAGAATTGTCACGCCAAACAGGCCGGTGACCAGCGGCACGATATAGCCATTGGTCGAGGTGTAGACAGCGTCTTCCCGCTGGATCAGGTGACCGCGCACAAGCATGCCGCATCCGCTGACCAGCACGCCGGCACTGAGCAGCCAGCCGATACCTTCTGCGCTTGGCATCGCCGCTGGCAGGAACATCAACGCGACCGGGATGGCCACCATGTTGCCGGCGAGAAAGGCCGAGGCCGTAATCGATATGGCGGAGGCGCGCGGCATCATCTGGAACAGCACACCGCCGCTGGCGATGAACAGCGCAGTCATGATGCAGGCAAGGTGCGGTATCCAGACCGGCAGGCCGCCTGTGAAACTGTCCTGGATCAACGGCGCCGCGCCGACCGACTCATCACCGGCCATGCCGGCCAGCGCCAGAATGATGATGCCGGCCGAGGCCAGCGTGAAGCCGGCCCATTTGCGGCGGGTGATCGGGGTGCCGATGAAAATACGCGAGAGCAACAGCACCTTGATCGGGATGACGGCGTAATAGATCGAGGCGGTTGTGGTGCTGACATAAATCAGTGTCCAGGGCAGGACGATAAACGGAATGGACAGCGAACCCACGCCATAAATCGACGCCATCACCCAGAGTTTCCTGCCGCGGACCAGCCCGGCGCCGCTGATATGGGCGACAACAAGCAGGAAGGTCGAGGCAAAAATGACCCGTGCCGCGCCGGCGAAGTAGGGCCCGACCTCGAGCGTCGGAGGCCGACAGAAACCCGAGTGAATAGAGGCAGGCCAGCGTCAGCAGCATCAGTAGCGACAGCACGCCGGGCCGGTGCAAAAAGAGGGTGGATATCACCACCACCACCCCGGACAGTCGGTCCCGAAGCAGTCGACCATGATCCTGATATGGCGCCGGTCGATATGCATGAGGTTCCCTTTCCTGACTGGTCAGCTTTGAATACGTACTCCAGTCGGAGCCGGGCTGTCACCCTTGCGCTGAACATTTCTGATGCCATTGCATCATGGAATTGGCGGGTATAATCTGCCAGCAATCGGGAGGTGCCTGTATGGCATTGCAAGTCTACGGATTGAAAAACTGTGACAGTTGCCGTGCCGCGCTGAAGGCGCTGGACGGAGCCGGCATCGAGGTCGCATTCCGGGATGTGAGGGATGACGGTGTGCCGCTGGATGTGCTGCGCCGGGCGCTTGACGCGCATGGCGCGGACAAGGTGATCAACCGCCGTTCGACGACCTGGCGAGGTCTGGACGAGGCAGCACGGGCAGGCAATCCGGTGGATCTTCTTGTCGCGAATCCGCCGCTGATGAAGCGGCCGCTGTTTGTGATGGCGGACGGCGCGATTATCATTGGATGGGATGACGGCGCGCGCGCGGCGCTGCGGCTGGCCTGAAGCCGGCGGGTGCAATGGCAGACGGGAAGCAGGTCGGATCAGAATGGCGAAGACACGAATAGCACTTGAACTCGGGATGGGAACGTCGCTTCGCAAGGGCGACTATACGCGCGCCGCGGTGCGCGCTGTCCAGGACGCCTTGTGGCGGAACTCCGTCAGCTTTGCCGAGGCCTTCGGATTTGAGAAGTCAGACATGCTGATTGATGTCGAGATTGGCGTGCAGAAGCCCGAGACAGTGAACAGTGACGAGGTGAAGGCCGTTCTTCCGTATGGACAGGGCGGCGTGCGGATTGTGCGGGGCGGACTTGATATCCCGAAACCCGATGGCGACGGTGTCACGATCCTGGCCAATGCCGCCATCATCATTTCCTTTGACATGGAACGTCGTGGCGAACAGCAGGGCAAGGCGGTGACGGCATGAAACGTCTGATTCTTGAAATGGGCACAGGCACCGACCTCTATGGCGGGGACTATACCAAGGCGGCCTGCCGCGCCGTTCGCGATGCCATCGGCCACAGTTCGCTGTCGCTGTTCAGGTCCTGCGGCTATAACCACCGCGACATGGTGGTCAGGGTCACGATCGGCGTGCAGGACCCCGATGCCGTCGAGACCGCGCGGGTGGCGGAAACGCTGCCACGCGGCAATCCCGAGGTGACGGTGGTTCATGGCGGGCTCAATATCGAGGATGGCACGCAGGACACGCCCACCATCATTGCCTCGGCGGCGGTGGAGGCGTTCCTCGAGGTTGACGCTGAGGGCTGGGCGATCAGCGGGGCTGCCGATGCGTGACAGCCGCCACGGCCATTGTTGCTGATCGGCATGGCTGCTCATGCGCCCCTTTGAATTTTTGCTCTATGTCGCGGTCATCGTCGGCTGGTCGACAAGCTGGTATCCCCTGTCATTGCAGCTTGGCGTTGTCGCGCCCGAGGTGTCGCTTGTCTGGCGGTTTTCGATTTCCGGTCTGATGATGCTAGGTATCTGTGCGCTGCGTGGCATTGATCTTCGGTTTGGCCGGGCCGAGCATGCAGGGTTCCTGATACTCGGCATGGTGATGTTCTCGACGAATTTTGTGCTGTTCTACAATGCCAGCCTCTATGCCGCGTCAGGCCTTCTGGCGGTGATGCTGTCGATGTCGTCACTGATCAATGTCGGGCTGGTAGCGGCGTTCAACCGCCGGGCTCCGCTGATGCAGGTGGGGGCCGCGCTGACCGGTCTTGCCGGGCTGGCACTTGTTTTCCTTCCTGAATTGCAGGTGTCGTCAAGGGTGCTGACGTCGATGGCGTTCGGGTTTGCCGGCACGATCAGCTTTTGTATCGGCAACATGATGTCCTCGGCCAGCCAGAGGCGCGGCATCCATGTTCTTGCCTCGACAAGCTGGGGGATGCTCTATGGCGCCGGTTTCATGGTGCTGGTGGCACTTGTTCGTGGCCATGACTTCATCATCGATCCGACGGTCACTTATCTTGGCAGCCTCGCCTGGCTTATCATCGTCTCATCGGTCATGGCCTTTGCCTGTTATCTTAGCCTGATCGGACGCATCGGCCCGGGGCGAGCGGCCTATGCCACCGTCCTGTTCCCGATTTTCGCGCTGCTGATCTCGGCCCGCTATGAAGGGTATGAATGGAGCCTGCTGTCACTGGCCGGGATGGTGCTGGTAATCATCGGCAACATGATGATGATCAGGGCTCGTGACTGATCCGACCGTCATCGGCAAGGGATCATTATCCATGCGGGAATGGCGGCGGCGCCAGTGACGCGGCGGCAAGCCCCATCGAGGCGCCGAGTGTCAGCATATGGCGCAGCCGCATATACCAGGCCGGGATCAGTCCGGCCTCGGCGGCGTGCCGGTCGACACTCCAGCAGAGCAGAAACCCGGGGACCAGTGCCAGCAAGGCTGTCCGCGTGTCCAGAAACACGATAGGTGGCCAGGCACAGAGCGCCGGTACGACCGACCAGATGAACCAGCGCTGGCTGCGGTCAGCCTGCATGGCAAGGCCCCAATGCACGGCGCCGATGAAGCTGAGGATCACGGCACCGTAGACGCCGCAGATGATCAGTGCCAGCCCGGCCCATGGCGCGACACCGCTATGCGCCGCGCCAGCGCAGACAAAAAACGGAATCAGACCGCCAAACCCCATCAGGCTGGCAAGTGGCGGGGCGACATCCTCGCGGTTGGCATCCTCGGGGCCATCGGGCGGCGGGGTGGTGTGGGTATTCATGCGCGATGCCTGTCCTGCCGTGATAAGCCAACCTTGCGCGGCTCACGCGTGGCCAGCGCCAGCATCGCCACCGCGCCAAGAACAATCGCACCGCCGCCAATCTCGGTCAATGTCATGGCATGGCCAAGGAAAATCCAGGGCCAGATTGGCCCCAGAACACTTTCGGTCAGGGTCAGCAGACTGACCTCCGCCGCCGGGACATAGCCGGTGCCCCAGGTCACCAGCGCAATGCCGATGCCGATGGTAAAAGCCCCCATGAACAGCGTCAGCAGAAGATCCTGGCCTGAGATCGCCAGTCCTTCGCCGACAATGCCGGCGGCAATGCCGGCCATGCACAGCGCCAGAATGCCGCCAAGAAAGGTGCCGCCCAGAACGTCGTCGCGGCGGCTTCGGCGTGCCAGAACCAGCATCACCGCAAAGCTCAATGCCGAAACGAGCGCCACCAGATTGCCGGCTGTCCGGCCAAGGCTGATCCCGTCACTGATCATCAGCGCCACGCCGATCAACGCCGCCGCCATGGCTGGCCAGGTCAGTATATGCGGACGCTCGCCAATCCACACCCAACCGAGAATGGCGGCAAAGAACGGCGATAGCGTCAATAAAAGCAGCGTCGATGCCACCGAGGTGAGAAGCATGGCATAGACATAGGTCATGAAGGCAATGGCAAGCGCCAGCCCCATCATCAGGTCGGTACGGTCAAGCGAACGCAGAAAGGCGGCTGGCCGCTGGCCGCGCCGCAGGCAGGCGACCAGCCCTACCATGCCGGCAAGCGTGATCGACCGATAGAACAGGATGACCATGCCGTCGGTGGTTTCGAGAAGACGCATCAACAGGCCCACAAAGCTCATGCATGTGGCGCCGGCGATGATCAAAAGCTGTCAGTAACCACGAAAATTCTGCCAAGTCCATGCGGTTCTTCGCCAACCCGTTTTGCATCAAAATGGGTGATATGCTAAGCCGCCAGCGAGGGCGGGGGCTGTCACATGTTGACCGTGACGCCACCGGGAGACAAAAGTGAAGCTGCAAATGAAGCTGAAATTGAAGGCCGCCATGCTGGTTCTGCTGGCGGCGGTTATCGTGACCGGGTGCAGCAGTATGAAGCCTTACAGTGAGTCGCCGCAATTCGATGCGTCTGACAACACATTTCAGCATCCAAAGGGATATCGGCATGACAAGGGGCTGCTGGATGTTCTCGGCCTTGCCCGTGCCTTTCTGGGCCGCGCGGCAGACCCGGCCGAAACCGGGGGGTTTCCAAGTCTTGACCCGGCGGCCCTCGCGCCGCCGACCGGCGATGGTCCGGGTGTCACCTGGGTCGGGCACTCGACATTGCTGTTCACCTATCGCGGCGTCAGCATTCTGACCGATCCGGTCTTTTCGGATCGCGCGTCACCCGTCAGTTTCAGCGGCCCGAAACGCGTTGTGCCGCCGGCCTACACGGCGGAAACGCTGCCGCATGTCGATGTCGCGGTGATTTCGCATGCGCATTACGATCATCTTGATCTGCCGGGGCTGCGGCGGCTGGCGGCGTTGCAACCGCATATCCGGTTCATCGTGCCGCTTGGTCTGGGCAGATATGTACGCCGCGCCGGCTTTGACGATGTTGTCGAGATCGACTGGTGGCAGTCAGACACCCATGAAGAAGTGACGGTTACCGCGACCCCGGCACGGCACTGGTCCTCGCGCACGTTGTTTGACCGCAACCGGACGCTGTGGTCAGGGTTCATGATCCGTTTCGCCGACGGATATCAGTTCTATTTCGCCGGTGATACCGGATACAGCACGGATTTTGTCGAAACCCGCGAACGTCTGGGGGCGCCCGATTTCGCCGCCATTCCGATTGGCGCGTATGAGCCGCGGGATTTCATGCGCGGCTCGCACTGCAATCCCGAGGAGGCGGTGCAGATCTTCAGGGACCTTGACGCCGGTCAGGCCGTCGCCATTCACTGGGGGACATTCAAGCTGACCCTGGAGCCGCTGGCCGAGCCGCCGCGGCGGCTGGCGGCAGCGCTTGCCGCGGCCGGAATCGCCCCGTCGCGCTTTCGCGCGCTGCAGCATGGAGAACGGTGGGATTTGTAATCGTCGGCGGCAATCCGGGCCGACATGTCGCAGCGGCATTTTATCTGCCCCGAAATATGCGTGTTTGGCTTGCTTTTGGCCGGTCGCTGAATTATGCAGACGGTGGTTTTCTTAGTGGGAGTAGAGAACCCGGTGCCCGAGCTTTTACATGAATATTTGCCTATAGCGGTGTTCTTCGCGATCGCCGTCGGTCTGGCTATCGCCATGGTCAGCGCCTCGTTGCTGCTTGGTAACCAGCGTCCCGACGACGAGAAGATGACGGCCTATGAGTGCGGGTTCGACGCCTTCGACGATTCGCGTCGCCAGTTCGACGTACGTTTCTATCTTGTCGCGATCCTGTTCATCATCTTCGATCTTGAGGTTGCGTTCCTGTTTCCCTGGGCGGTGTCGCTCGGCGGGATCGGGGTGTTCGGCTTCTGGTCGATGATGCTGTTCCTTGCCGTGCTGACTGTCGGTTTCATTTATGAGTGGAAAAAGGGAGCGCTGGAATGGGAGTGATCGACCCCCGTCAAGCTGCGCCGATCGGGCCCGGGCCCGAACAGGACGCCATCCTGAAAGCCGTTGGTGACGAGATCACCAACCGCGGTTTTGTTATCGCCAGCGCTGACAAGCTGTTCAACTGGGCGCGTTCCGGCTCGCTCTGGCCGATGACTTTCGGTCTTGCCTGCTGCGCGGTCGAGATGATGCATTCCGCTGCCAGCCGCTATGACATGGACCGTTACGGCATGTTGTTCCGGCCAAGCCCGCGCCAGTCAGATGTCATGATCGTGGCCGGCACGCTGACCAACAAGATGGCGCCGGCACTGCGCCGCGTCTATGACCAGATGCCGGAGCCGCGCTGGGTTCTGTCAATGGGATCCTGCGCCAATGGCGGTGGCTATTATCATTATTCCTATGCTGTTGTTCGCGGATGCGACCGCATCGTGCCGGTTGATGTCTATGTCCCGGGTTGCCCGCCAACGGCCGAAGCGCTGATCTACGGATTGCTGCAGCTTCAAAAGAAGATCAGACGCACGGCGACGATCGCGCGCGGCTGAACGAGCTTTTTGTGGGGGAGTTGTCGTGGTGCCTGACGCCGCCCCCTTGTGCAAATCTTTCCTGGCGCCATGCCGGCTGTCACCTTGGTGGCCGGGTGTCAGAGCCGCCCGACCGGTGGCATTGGGAACCAAGAGATGACTGACGCTGCCAATACCGAAGCAGACAATGCCGCCGGCGTCGATGCGCCGCTACAGGCGATGCAGGAGCATCTCAGGCAGCTTGTTGGCGGCAGCCTGATCGAAAGCCGTGTTGTCCAGGGCCAGATCGTGCTGGAGGTGGCTGTCGCTGCCATCCAGCAGACGCTGGTCGCGCTTCGCGATGACCAGCACGCCGCCTTCAACCAGCTGTCCGACCTGACCGCCGTCGATTATCCGGAGCGCCCGGAGCGGTTCGAGATGATCTATCAGCTGCTGTCGATGAAGAACAACATGCGTCTACGCGTCTGCGCCGCTGTTGGCGAGGGGCAGGCAGTGCCGTCAATGACCGCTGTCTATTCCGCCGCGAACTGGGCCGAGCGCGAGGTCTGGGACATGTTTGGCATCTTCTTCGCCGGTCATCCGGATCTGCGGCGGCTGCTGACCGATTACGGATTCGAGGGACATCCGCTTCGCAAGGATTTCCCGCTGACCGGACATGTCGAGGTTCGCTATGACGACACGCAGCGTCGCGTTGTCAATGAACCGGTTTCGCTTGTTCAGGAATTCCGCGATTTCGATTTCCTGAGCCCGTGGGAAGGCATGCAGGCGCAGATTCCGGGCGATGAAAAAGCAGGCAAGGACGGGTAAGGGGTCGGTCATGGCGGAAATGCAGATCAAACCGATCACGATGAATTTCGGGCCGCAGCACCCGGCGGCGCATGGTGTGCTGCGCCTTGTGCTGGAAATGGATGGTGAGGTGATCGAACGTGCCGACCCGCATATCGGGTTGCTGCATCGCGGCACCGAGAAGCTGATCGAGCACAAGACCTATCTTCAGGCGCTGCCCTATTTCGACCGGCTGGATTATGTGTCGCCAATGAACCAGGAACATGCCTGGGCGCTGGCGGTGGAACGTGCCGTCGGGATCGAGGTGCCGCGTCGCGCGCAATATATCCGCGTGATGTATTGCGAGATCGGGCGGATCCTGAACCATCTGCTGAATCTCACCACCTTTGCCATCGATGTTGGCGCGATGACGCCGCTGCTATGGGGCTTTGAAGAGCGTGAGGAACTGATGGGCTTCTATGAGCGGGCCAGCGGGGCGCGTCTTCATGCGGCCTATTTCCGCCCGGGCGGGGTGCATCAGGACCTCCCCGATGGCCTGCTTGATGAAATCGCCGACTGGGTGGAGCGGTTCCCGGCCTTTGTCGTCGATCTGGAAACCCTGCTCACAAACAACCGCATCTTCAAGCAGCGCACGGTCGATATCGGCGTGATCACCGAGGAGGCTGCGCTTGATCTTGGCATGACGGGGCCATGCCTTCGCGGCAGCGGCGTTGCCTGGGACCTTCGCAAGTCGCAGCCCTATGATGCCTATGCCGAAATGGATTTCGATGTTCCCGTTGGCAAGACCGGCGACTGCTATGCCCGTTATCTGGTGCGGGTCGAGGAAATGCGGCAGTCACTGCGTATCATAAAACAATGCATTGACAACATGCCGGACGGTCCGGTGCTTGCCGAGAACAACAAGATCACGCCGCCAAAGCGGGGCGAGATGAAACAGTCGATGGAAGCGCTGATCCATCATTTCAAGCTCTATACCGAGGGGTTCCACGTTCCCGAGGGCGACAGCTATACCGCCGTCGAGGCGCCGAAGGGCGAGTTCGGGGTCTATCTTGTGGCCGACGGGTCGAACAAGCCGTACCGCTGCAAGATCCGCGCGCCAGGCTTCTATTTCATGGCGGCTGTCGACTATCTGTCACGCGGCCACATGCTTGCCGACTCGGTGGCCATCATCGGGTCGCTTGATATCGTTTTTGGTGAGATTGACAGATGAGTATTGACGCCCGCATCGCAGACGACCAGCCGGACAGTTTTGCCTTCACGCGCGAGAACGAGGCCGAGGCAAAACGCATCATCGCGAAATACCCGAAAGGTCGCCAGGCCAGCGCAGTGATGCCGCTTCTGGACCTCGCACAGCGCCAGCATGACAACTGGATCCCGATGAAGGCCATCGAGATGATTGCGGCAAAGCTGGATATGGCCGAAATCCGTGTGCTTGAGGTGGCGACCTTCTACACGATGTTCAATCTGAAACCGGTCGGTAGATATTTCCTGCAGGCCTGCACGACGACGCCATGCTGGCTTCGCGGGTCGGACAACATGATGCGCTGCATCAAGGACCGCTATGGCATCAGTTCCGGCGAAACCTCGGAATGTGGACGCTTCACGCTTCTCGAGGTGGAATGTCTCGGGGCCTGTGTGAATGCGCCCATCCTGCAGGTGAATGACGATTTCTACGAGGATCTGGATTACGCCAGTACCGGTGCGCTTCTTGACTCGCTCGAGGCGGATTCGCCGCTGCCGGTCGGGTCGGTCACCGGCCGGTCCGGGTCCGAGGCCGATGGCGGGGCGACCACCCTGCAAGATCTGAAGCCGGCGGAATAGGGAGGGCAGAATGCTGAAAGACGAAGATCGCATTTTCACCAATCTCTACGGCTGGATGGATACCGGTCTTGCCGGTGCGAAAAAACGCGGCGACTGGCAGAACACCGCCAGGCTGCTGAAGCTTGGCCATGACGAGATTGTCGAGCGGATCAAGGCGTCCGGTCTTCGCGGGCGTGGTGGGGCGGGCTTCCCGACCGGGCTGAAATGGTCCTTCATGCCAAAGGAAGTCGGCGCGCGGCCGCATTACCTTGTCGTCAATGCCGATGAATCGGAACCTGGCACATGCAAGGACCGCGACATTATCCGGCATGAACCGCACAAGCTTCTCGAGGGCTGCCTTGTCGCCGGTTTCGCGATGCGCGCGCATGCTGCCTACATCTATATCCGCGGCGAGTTCGTGAATGAGGCGCGCCGCCTGCAGGCCGCCATCGACGAGGCCTATGACGCCGGGCTTCTTGGTGACAATGCCGCCAAGTCGGGCTGGAAATTCGACATCTATTTGCATCGGGGTGCCGGCGCCTATATCTGCGGCGAGGAAACGGCGCTGATTGAATCGCTGGAGGGCAAGAAGGGTCAGCCACGGCTGAAACCGCCATTCCCGGCCGGTGCCGGCCTGTATGGTTGCCCGACGACGGTGAACAATGTCGAATCCATCGCGGTGACACCGACCATCCTGCGGCGTGGTGCCGACTGGTTCGCCGGTCTTGGCAAGGAGAACAACACCGGCACCAAGCTGTTCTGCATCTCCGGCCATGTGAACCGGCCCTGCAATGTCGAAGAGGAAATGGGCATTTCGCTTCGCGAATTGATCGAAAAGCATGCCGGTGGTGTGCGTGGCGGCTGGGACAATCTGCTGGCGGTGATCCCGGGCGGGTCCTCGACACCGCTGATGCCGCAGAGCGTCTGCAACACCATGACGATGGATTTCGACGCGTTGCGCGAGGCCGGCACCGGGCTTGGCACGGCCGGTGTGATCGTCATGGACAAGAGCACCGACATCGTCAGGGCCATCGCGCGGCTGTCCTATTTCTACAAGCATGAATCCTGCGGCCAGTGCACGCCCTGCCGCGAGGGAACCGGCTGGATGTGGCGGATGATGGAACGCCTTGTCCGCGGTGATGCCGAAATCCACGAGATCGAGACGCTGGAACAGGTCACAAGGCAAGTCGAGGGGCACACCATCTGCGCGCTTGGTGACGCCGCGGCCTGGCCGATCCAGGGGCTGATCAAGCATTTCCGTCCGGAAATCGAGCGCCGGATCACCGCGCACCGCACCGCCGTCGCCGTGGAAGCGGCGGAATAGGGAGAGGGTCATGCCAAAGCTGACAGTCAATGGCATCGAGGTCGAGGTCGAGGACGGCGCCACCGTCCTTCACGCCTGCGAGGAAGCGGGCGTCGAGATTCCACGCTTCTGCTACCATGACCGGCTGTCGATTGCCGGCAATTGCCGGATGTGCCTTGTCGATATGGAACGCGCGCCAAAGCCGATTGCCTCCTGCGCCATGCCTGCCGGCGAAGGCATGGTGATCCGCACCGATACCGACCGCGTGACCAAGGCCCGCGAGGGGGTGATGGAATTCCTGCTCATCAATCATCCGCTTGATTGTCCGATCTGCGACCAGGGCGGTGAATGCGACCTTCAGGACCAGGCCATGGGCTATGGGTTCGACTCATCGCGCTATGAGGAGAACAAGCGCGCTGTCGAAGACAAGCATATGGGCCCGCTGATCAGCACCACGATGACGCGCTGCATCCACTGCACGCGCTGTGTCCGCTTCGCCACCGAGGTGGCCGGTGTTCCCGAGCTTGGTGCCATTGGCCGGGGCGAGTCGATGGAAATCACCACCTATCTGGAAAAGACGCTTGCGTCGGAACTGTCGGCGAATGTCATCGATCTGTGCCCGGTTGGTGCGCTGACGTCAAAACCCTATGCCTTCACCGCGCGCCCGTGGGAGCTGACCAAGACCGAATCCGTCGATGTGATGGACGCTGTCGGCAGCAACATTCGGGTGGATTCGCGCGGCGCGCAGGTGCTTCGTGTACTGCCGCGCCTGAATGAGGATATCAACGAGGAATGGATTTCCGACAAGACGCGCTACGCCATTGACGGGCTGCGCCGGCAGCGTCTTGACAAGCCCTTTATCAGGGGGCGTGACGGCAAGCTGGCCCCGGCAAGCTGGGATGACGCGCTAGGCACCGTGGCGGCAAGGTTGAAAAAGGCCAAGCCGGCGGCGATGGCGGCGATCACCGGCGACCAGTGTGATGCTGAATCGATGTTCGCGCTGAAGCGTCTGTTCGACAAGCTTGGCAGCGGTAATATCGATTGCCGTCAGGATGGTGCTGCCCTTGGCGGGGCGCGGGCCGGCTATCTGTTCAATTCCACCATTGCCGGCATCGACGAGGCGGACGCGCTGCTGGTCATCGGCAGCAATCCGCGCATCGAGGCGGCCGTGCTGAATGCCCGCATCCGCCGTAACTGGCTGGCCACCCGCCTTCCGGTTGCTGTCATTGGCCCGCAGATGGACCTGACCTATGATGCCGAGACGCTTGGCGACGATCCTGCGATCCTCGCCGATATTTTGTCCGGCAAGGCGAAATTCGCCGCCAAGCTGAAGCGCGCGAAAAAGCCGATGATCATTATCGGCATGGGTGCCCTGGCGCGGCCCGACGGGGCGGCCATTCTTGGCAAGGCGCACGAGATCGCCGACGCCTATGGCGTTGTCGCCGGTGACTGGAACGGCTTCAATGTTCTTCATACTGCGGCGGCCCGCGTCGCCGGTCTTGATCTCGGCCTGATGCCGGGTCGCGGCCAGATGGATGTGGCCGGCATGTACAAGGCGGCCGAGGCCGGCAAGCTTGATGTTGTGTGGTTGCAGGCCGCCGACGAGATTGATGCCGACAGGCTGAAAGGCGCCTTCGTCATCTATCAGGGACATCATGGCGACCGCGGCGCGCACATCGCCGATGTCATCCTCCCCGGCGCGGCCTATACCGAAAAGGACGGCATCTACCTCAATACCGAGGGGCGGGTGCAATATGCCGGACGGGCGACCTTCCCACCGGGTGAGGCGCGCGAGGACTGGACGATCATTCGTGCACTTGCTGGCCGGATGGGGGTCAATATCGGCTTTGACAGTCTTGATGAGCTGCGTGCGGAACTGTTTGAAATCGCGCCGCATTTCGCCAATCAGGATGAGGTCAAATCAGCCCGTTGGGCAAAGTTCGGGGGACGCGGCAAAATCAGTTCGACACCGGTCGCCGCGGCGCTGGACGGGTTCTATATGACCTGTGCTGTCAGCCGCGCCTCGGAAACGATGGGGCAATGTCTGACGGCCCTGCGGGCCGACCGGGCGCAGGACGCGGCGGAGTGACGATATGGACCTGATCATGAACAGCTATGTCATCGAACTGGCCTGGATCGTCGGCAAGATCATGCTGGTTGTCGGGCCGTTGCTGATCGCGGTCGCCTATCTGACGCTTGCCGAGCGGCGCGTCATCGGCTTCATGCAGCTTCGCAAGGGCCCGAACGTCGTTGGCCCGTTCGGCATGTTCCAGCCTTTCGCCGATGCGCTGAAGCTGATGGCCAAGGAAACCATCCTGCCGGCCGGGGCCAACAAGGTCGTCTTCATGTTTGCGCCGATGCTGACCTTCATCCTGGCACTGGTGGCTTGGGCGGTGATCCCGTTCGGCGAGGGGTTGGTGATCGCCGATATCAATGTCGGCATCCTGTATCTGTTCGCGATTTCATCGCTTGGCGTCTATGGCGTGATCATGGCCGGATGGGCCAGCAATTCGAAATATGCCTTCCTCGGCGCGCTTCGCTCCGCCGCACAGATGGTGTCCTATGAGGTCTCGATGGGGCTGGTCATCATCAATGTGCTGATCTGCGTCGGTTCACTGAATCTGACGGCCATTGTCGAGGCGCAGCGCGGGATGTGGTTCGCGCTGCCGCTGTTGCCGATGTTCATTGTCTTCTTCATCTCGACGCTTGCCGAGACCAACCGCGCGCCCTTTGACCTGCCGGAAGGTGAGTCCGAGCTTGTCGCCGGCTATTTCGTTGAATATTCGTCGATGAGCTTTGCACTCTTCTTCCTTGGTGAGTATGCCAACATGATCCTGATGAGCGGCATGACAACGGTGCTGTTCCTTGGTGGCTGGCTGCCGCCCTTCGATATCTGGCCGCTGAATCTGGTGCCGGGGCCGATATGGTTCATCCTCAAGGTGATGCTGCTTTTGTTTGTGTTCCTGTGGGTTCGGGCAACGACGCCGCGCTACCGTTATGATCAGCTGATGCGGCTTGGCTGGAAGATCTTCCTGCCATTCTCGCTGATCTGGGTCGTTCTGACGTCGGGCTTCCTGCTGTGGACCGACAATCTGCCGGCCGTGATGGCGGGATAGGGGAGAGTTGTGATGCGTGCCATGATCGACAGCCTGCGTTCATTCCTGCTGCTGGAACTCGGCAAGGGGCTGTTCCTGACGCTGAAATATTTCTTCAGGCCAAAGGTGACCATCAACTATCCCTACGAGAAGGGCAGCCTGTCGCCGCGCTTCCGGGGCGAGCATGCGCTGCGCCGCTATCCGAATGGCGAGGAACGCTGCATTGCCTGCAAGCTGTGCGAGGCGGTATGCCCTGCGCAGGCCATCACCATCGAGGCCGAACCGCGCGATGATGGCAGCCGCCGGACAACACGCTATGACATCGACATGACCAAATGTATCTATTGCGGTTTCTGCGAGGAAGCCTGTCCGGTCGATGCCATTGTCGAGGGACCGAATTTTGAATTTGCCACCGAAACCCGCGAGGAACTGTATTACGACAAGGACAAGCTTCTTGCGAATGGTGATCGCTGGGAGACCGAAATCGCCCGTAATCTCGCCGCCGATGCGCGCTGGCGCTGATCATGACAGGGGGACGAAATCGTGAATTTACTTGCAAGGATGGCGGGGCATGATTGAGGCGCTGTTCTTCTACCTGTTTGCCGCGGTGATGCTTGGCGCCGGCCTGATGGTCGTGGTGTCGCGCAACCCGGTCTTCTCGGTACTGTTTCTGATCCTGGCCTTCTTCAATGCGGCCGGGCTGTTCGTGCTGATCGGCGCTGAATTCATCGCGATGCTGCTTGTCGTTGTCTATGTCGGTGCTGTCGCAGTGCTGTTCCTGTTCGTCGTGATGATGCTGGACATCAATTTCGCCGAAATGCGGGCTGGCTTTCAGAAATATCTGCCGATCGGCCTTGTTGTCGGCGGCATTCTTGTCTTTGAGCTGGTGGCGGCGATGTATGGTGACGCCTTCAGCGGCGCGACGCTGCCGGCGGCGACGGAGATCAGCAACACGCGGGCCCTCGGCAATGTTCTCTACACGAAATACATGTATCTGTTTCAGGTGGCCGGTCTGATTCTTCTGGTGGCGATGATCGGTGCCATCTCGCTGACCATGCGCCGCCGTTCAGGTGTGCGCCGCCAGGTGATCGCCGAGCAGAACATGCGCCGCCGTGAGGACAGTGTCGAAATTGTCGATGTGCCGGTTGGCGCGTCGGCGCGGACCGTCGCCACGGTGCCCCCAAGCAAGCGTGAGAGGTGAGGCATGCTTGAACTGTCACTGAATCATTATCTGGCTGTGTCGGCTGTACTTTTCGCGCTTGGTACCTTCGGCATTTTCCTGAACCGCAAGAACGTGATCACGATCCTGATGTCGATCGAACTGATGCTGCTTGCGGTGAATATCAACATGGTCGCCTTCTCCGCCTATAACGGTGATCTCGAGGGACAGATATTCTCGCTCTTCATTCTGACCGTCGCCGCTGCCGAGGCCGCGATCGGCCTTGCCATTCTCGTCGTCTTCTTCCGCAACCGCGGGTCGATTGCGGTCGAGGATGTGAACATGATGAAAGGCTGACCGGGAATGTATGCGTCGATTGTCTTTCTGCCTCTGATCGGGTCACTGATCGCCGGTTGGCTCAGCCTCGGCAACCGTGACCGCGCCGCCGAGCTGATCGCCTGCGGCTGCATGCTGCTGTCGCTGCTGTTCTCGGTCATTGCCTTCGCGCAGGTCGCGATCGGCGGGCAGCCGATCACCATTGATCTGGCGCGCTGGATTGTGTCCGGCGATTTCGAGGCGATGTGGCGGCTGCGTTTCGACACGCTGACAGCGGTGATGCTGATTGTCGTCACCGGCGTGTCGTCGATGGTCCATATCTATTCCGTCGGCTACATGTCGCATGACAATGCGCGGGCCCGCTTCATGGCCTATCTCAGTCTGTTCACCTTCGCCATGCTGATGCTGGTGACGGCGGACAATCTGGTGCAGCTGTTCTTTGGCTGGGAAGGGGTTGGTGTCGCCTCATATCTGCTGATCGGCTTTTGGTACAAGAAGGACAGCGCGCATACCGCGGCGATGAAGGCCTTCGTCGTCAACCGCGTCGGTGATTTCGGCTTTGCGCTCGGCATTCTGGCGGTCTATCAGATTTTCGGTTCAATCCAGTTTGACGAGATTTTCGCCAACGCAGCCGTCATGGCGAACACCGAGATCAGTTTCCTTGGCAGCGCGCTACCGGCGCTCGAGGTGGCCGGCATCCTGCTGTTCATCGGCGCGATGGGCAAGTCGGCGCAGCTGGGGCTTCACACCTGGCTTCCCGACGCCATGGAGGGACCAACGCCCGTTTCTGCGTTGATCCACGCGGCGACCATGGTCACGGCCGGCGTCTTCATGGTCTGCCGCCTGTCGCCAATGCTGGAATATGCGCCGCTGTCGCTCGACATCATCACCATTGTCGGTGCATTGACGGCGATCTTCGCCGCGACGGTCGGCTTCACGCAGTTTGATATCAAGCGGGTCATCGCCTATTCGACCTGCTCGCAGCTTGGCTACATGTTCTTCGCGGCCGGTGTCTCTGCCTATCCGGCGGCGATGTTCCACCTGACGACCCACGCCTTCTTCAAGGCCTTGCTGTTCCTTGGTGCCGGTTCGGTGATCCACGCGATGTCCGATGAGCAGGATCTGCGCAATATGGGCGGCATCTGGCGCAAGGTGCCGGTGACCTATGCGATGATGTGGATCGGGTCGCTGGCATTGGCCGGGTTCCCGTTCTTCGCCGGATTCTATTCCAAGGACATGATCCTCGAGGCCGCCTATGCCGCGCATACCGGTGTTGGCTCGCTGGCCTTCTGGCTTGGCTGTGCGGCGGCCTTCCTGACTGCTTTCTACAGCTGGCGGCTGTTGATCATGGCGTTCCATGGCAAGCCCCGCGCCTCGGCCGAGGTGATGTCGCATGTTCATGAGTCACCGCTGGTGATGACGCTGCCGCTGCTGGTGCTGTCGATTGGTGCGGTGTTCTCGGGCTGGCTTGGCTATGAGCTGTTTGTCGGGGCCGGCATGGACAGGTTTTGGGGTGAGTCGATCCTGATCCTGCCGATCCATACGGCGATGGAACACGCCCATCATGTTCCGACCTGGGTCAAGCTGCTGCCGGTCGTGCTGGCGACCTCCGGCGTTGTGCTGGCGGTGCTGTGCTATAGCATCTGGACAGGGTTGCCGGCGGCAGGTGTGCGGACCTTCCGTCCGATCCATGCCTTCTTTTTCAACAAGTGGTATTTCGATGAGCTCTATGACGTCATTTTCGTACGTCCAGCCGTGCGGATCGGCGTCTTCCTCTGGCAGAAGGGGGATCGTGACACCATCGACGGCCTGGGTCCGGATGGCCTGTCCAGCCTTGTGATGCGCGTCTCCGCGGCGGCATCACGCCTTCAGTCGGGCTTCGTCTTCCATTACGCGTTCGCGATGTTGATCGGCGTGGTGGCTCTGGTCACATGGTATTATCTTCGTTTCGGGGGAATGTAGGCAATGATTGGCAACTGGCCCCTTCTGACGATCATCACCTTCCTGCCGATGATCGGCGTGATGTTCCTGCTGATGATCCGCGGCGAGGATGACCTGGTGGCCCGCAACGCGCGCCATGTGGCGTTGTGGGTCAGCGGCTTCACCTTCGTGGTGTCACTGGCGCTGGTGCTGAATTTCGACCCGCAGGCCCCCGGCTACCAGTTCGAGGAGCGCGGCGACTGGCTGCCCGGCGCCGGCATCAGCTATCATCTCGGTGTTGACGGCATTTCCATGCCCTTCATCCTGTTGTCGACCCTGCTGTCACCACTGGCCATTCTTGCCAGCTGGAAGGCCATCACCGTCCGCGTCCGTGAATATATGATCGCCTTCCTGGTTCTGGAGACGATGATGATCGGCATGTTCGCCTCGCTGGACATGCTGATGTTCTATCTGTTCTTCGAGGGTGTTCTGATCCCGATGTTCATCATCATCGGTGTCTGGGGCGGGGCAAGGCGTGTCTATGCCGCCTTCAAGTTTTTCCTCTACACGCTGCTTGGCTCAGTGCTGATGCTTGTCTGCATGCTGGCGATGTATATCGATGCCGGCACCACCGACATCCCGATGCTGACATCGTATGGTTTTGCGGCTGACATGCAGACCTGGCTGTTCCTTGGCTTCCTGGCCTCTTTCGCGGTCAAGGTGCCGATGTGGCCGGTTCATACCTGGCTTCCCGACGCCCATGTCGAGGCCCCCACCGCCGGCTCGATGATCCTGGCCGGTGTGCTGCTGAAGATGGGCGGTTACGGCTTTATCCGTTTTTCGCTGCCGATGTTCCCGCTGGCCTCGGAATTCTTCGCGCCGCTGATCTTCGCGCTGTCGATCATCGCTATTGTCTACACCTCGCTGGTGGCGCTGGCGCAGTCTGACATGAAGAAACTGATTGCCTATTCCTCGGTGGCGCATATGGGCTTCGTGACCATCGGCATCTTCACCCTGACCGAACAGGGTGTCGCCGGCGCGATGTTCCAGATGATCAGCCACGGGCTTGTCTCGGCAGCGCTGTTCTTCTGTGTTGGCGTTGTCTATGACCGTCTTCATACGCGTGATATCGGTGCCTATGGCGGCGTTGCCGCGGTGATGCCGCGCTATGCTGTCTTCTTCATGTTCATGATGCTGGCCTCGGTTGGTCTGCCGGGAACAAGCGGCTTTGTCGGCGAGATGCTGGTGCTTGTCGGTGCCTGGAAGGCCAGCAGCTGGGTGGCGCTGTTTACCGCCACCGGCCTTGTCCTGGGGGCAACCTACATGCTCTGGCTATACCGGAGGGTGATGTTCGGCAAGGTTGTCAGCGCCGAGGTCGAGGCGATGGAGCGGATCAACCGACGCGAGGTGCTGATTTTCGCGCCGCTGACCGTGCTGGTGCTGTGGTTCGGAATCTATCCGGCGTCACTTCTCGATGTCATGGCATCGAGCATTCAGATCATCCTCGACAGCGCTGCCGCTGGCGGTGCCATCGTGATTGCAGGGAGGTAGGGCCATGTTCGAGTTCCAGATGGCCGATATCATGCCGGCATTGCCGGAAATCTTCCTTGCCGGCATTTGCCTGATACTGGTCCTTGTCGCGGCCTATGGTGGCGAGACAGCCCGCAATGCGCGTCGGGTGACACGCATCGCCATGGGCGGCATATTGATCACGCTGGCGCTGGTGGTAAATGGCGATCCGTCAATGTCGCGTGCCTTTGGCGGCATGTTCTCGGCTGACAGCTTTGCCATTTACATGAAGGTTCTTGTGCTGATTGGCACCTTTGCGGCGCTTGGCATGTCGCTTCGCTCGGACGGTGACAGCGACATCAACAAGCCCGAATACAGCCTTCTTGTGCTGCTGGCGCTTGTCGGCATGATGCTGATGATTTCGGCGGATAATCTGATGGCGCTCTATATGGGTGTGGAGTTGCAGTCATTGCCGCTCTATGTCGTGGCGGCGATGCGCACCAATTCGCTTCGTTCCTCCGAGGCCGGCCTGAAATATTTCCTTCTTGGCGCGCTGTCATCGGGAATGCTTCTCTATGGCGCATCGCTTGTCTATGGCGTTGCCGGTACCACCGATTTCGCCGGCATTGCCGAGGTGATTTCCGGCCGCGACCTGCCGACTGTCTTCATCATCGGCATGGTCTTCATGATCTCGGGACTTGCCTTCAAGGTTTCGGCCGCGCCGTTCCATATGTGGACGCCGGATGTCTATGAAGGCTCCCCGACGCTGGTCACGGCGCTGTTCGCCATTGCGCCCAAGGTGGCCGCAATCTCGATACTGCTGCGTCTGACCTATGGCGCCTTCGGCAGCATCGCCGACCAATGGCAGCAGGTTCTGATCGCGCTGTCCGTCGCCTCGATGGTGATCGGCGCGCTCGG
>RFZL01000038.1 GCA_009920665.1 Alphaproteobacteria bacterium
GGGCGGCCATGGCCGCCCTTTCGAGTTTCACGTTGTACCGGATCAGTCAAGCGTCGTTTCCAGCTCCGGAACGGCGTCGAACAGGTCCGCCACAAGGCCAAAGTCGGCGACCTGGAAGATCGGCGCCTCTTCATCCTTGTTGATGGCGACAATCACCTTGCTGTCCTTCATGCCTGCAAGATGCTGGATCGCCCCCGAGATGCCGACAGCGACATACAGGTCCGGCGCCACTACCTTGCCGGTCTGGCCGACCTGATAATCGTTCGGCACGAAGCCGGCATCGACAGCCGCGCGCGATGCGCCAACCGCGGCGCCAAGCTTGTCGGCGACCTTTTCCAGCATCGCAAAGTTCGCGCCATCCTGCATGCCGCGGCCACCCGAGATCACGATCGGCGCCGAGGTCAGTTCCGGGCGCTCGGAGCTTGACAGCTCGGATTTGACATAGCTCGACAGGCCGGCATCGGCGGATCCGGCGGCGGCTTCGATGGCGGCACTGCCACCCTCGGCGGCGGCGGCCTCGAAGGCGGTGCTACGGACCGTCACCACCTTGACCGCTTCGTTCGATGTAACGGTGGCGATGGCGTTGCCGGCATAGATCGGACGCTGGAAGCTGTCCGCGCTCTCGACCCTGATGATGTCGGAGACCTGCATCACATCCAGCAACGCGGCGACGCGCGGCATGATGTTCTTGCCGGTGGTGGTGGCCGGCGCCATCAGATGTGTGTAATCCGACGCCATCGAGGCTATCAGCGGCGCCACATTTTCAGCGATGCCATGCGCAAGCGCGGCATCGTCGGCGGTCAGCACCTTTGACACGCCGGCGATGTCGGCGGCGGATTTCGCCACCCCGCCGCTGGAATCTCCGGCGACAAGAATGTGGATGTCGCCCCCGATCTGGGAGGCGGCGGTGACGGTGTTCAGCGTGGCCGGGGCCAGCTGGCCGTCATCATGGTCTGCAAGGATGAGAATGCTCATGATCAGATCACCTTTGCTTCGTTCTTCAGTTTGTCTACCAGTTCGGCCACGTCGGATACCTTGATACCGGCCTCACGGGCAGGCGGTTCTTCGACGCGGGTGATGGTCAGGCGGGGCGCGATATCGACGCCGAGATCGGCCGCACTCATCGAATCGAGCGGCTTTTTCTTCGCCTTCATGATATTCGGCAGCGACGCATAGCGCGGTTCATTCAGGCGCAGGTCGACGGTGACGACGGCGGGCATCCTGATCTCCAGATGTTCCAGGCCACCGTCAACCTCGCGGATGACAGCGGCGCTGTCGCCCTTGATCTCGATGCCCGAGACAAAGGTTCCCTGTGCCCACCCCAGAAGCGCGGCCAGCATCTGGCCGGTCTGGTTGCAGTCATCATCGATGGCCTGCTTGCCGACAAAGACCAGTCCGGGCTCCTCGCGCGCCACCACTTCCTTCAGCAGCTTGGCAACGGCCAGCGGCTCGATCTCGTGCGGTGCCTCGATATGGATGCCGCGGTCGGCACCCATCGCCAGCGCGGTACGGATGGTTTCCTGATTCTGGGTCGGGCCGATTGACACGGCGACAACCTCGTCAGCGCCGCCGGCTTCCTTCAGCCGCAGGGCCTCCTCAACGGCGATCTCGTCAAACGGGTTCATCGCCATTTTCACATTCGCCAGTTCAACGCCGGTGTTGTCGGCTTTCACCCGCACCTTGACGTTATAGTCGATGACCCGCTTGACCGGGACTAGCACCTTCATCTGTCACTCCTTACCAACAGAGATTGCGAGAGATTACACAGCCTTTCTACACACCGACTGTGCTTGAAACATCTCCCTGTCCGGAATAATACCCCGAACAGGGAAAAACTTGCTCATTTCTGGCCAGAATTTTGTCCGGGACGCCACAACACGTCGGTTTCACCATCATTGTTGAGAGTCCGGGCCAATACGAACAAATGATCCGACAGCCGGTTGATGTACCGCATCGCCGCGTCGTTGACCACTTCCTCCGACGCCAGCTCGGTCATCCGGCGCTCGGCCCGGCGCACCACCGTGCGGCCAAGATGGAGCCATGCCGACGCTGGCGACCCGCCCGGCAGGATGAAGGATGTCAGCGGTTTCAAGGATGTGTTCATCCGGTCGATTTCGGATTCGAGACGCGCCACCTGCTCGTCGGTGATCCGCAGCGCCGGTGTGTCACTTTCCGGTGTGGCGAGATCGGCGCCGAGATCGAACAGGTCATTCTGGATGCGGCCAAGCATGGCATCGGCGTCGCTGTCATCCTCGCAATGAAGCCGCGCAAGCCCGATCACCGAATTGGCCTCGTCAACCTCGCCGAAGGCGCTTGGCCGGCGTGATGATTTGGCAACGCGGCGCCCGTCGACAAGGCTTGTCTCGCCATCATCGCCGGTGCGGGTATAGATCTTGTTCAGTTTCACCATTGCGGAATGCGTCTCCTGTTGACGTCCGTGGTTTCGCGCCCGGCCTAGCTGCTGGCCTGCCGGAACCACATCAGGATCAGGATCAGGGCCAGCGCGATCGCCTGGAAGACAATCCGATAGCGCATGATCCGGTTGGAATTCTTGACGTTGTATTCACCGCCCCGCGCCATCGTGATCACCCCCCAGAACAGGATCACGGCGACGATGCCAAGTGCGGCAATGAGGATGAACTTGTCTGCGGCCATGGGAAAGGCTGCCTTGTGCAAGGGCTGGATGCGCGGGCGGATGCCAGATAGATAGGATGCCGCGCGGCAAAAAGCTAGAGATCGGCGAGCTCGGCGTCAAAGCGTCGCGCGGTGGCAACCAGCGTGTTGCGAAGAAGGCAGGCAATGGTCATTGGACCGACGCCGCCCGGCACCGGCGTGATGGCACCGGCAATGGCCGCGGCGCTGGCGAAATCCACATCGCCGGTAAGCCGGAATTTCCCCTCGCCGCGTTCCGGTGCCGGCACCCGGTTGATCCCGACATCGATCACCGTGGCCCCCGGCTTGATGAAGTCGCCAGTGATCATTTCCGGCCGGCCGACCGCGGCGACAAGGATATCGGCGGCGGCGCAGACAGCCTGCAGATCACGTGTCCGCGAATGCGCGATGGTCACCGTACAGCTTTGTTGCAGCAGCAGCTGGGCCATCGGTTTGCCGACAATGTTGGAACGGCCGACAACAACCGCGTTCAGGCCGGACAAATCGCCAAGATGATCCTGCAGCAGCATCAGGCAGCCATAGGGCGTGCAGGGAACAAGCGCGTCCTGGCCGGTGGCAAGCCGCCCGGCATTGACCACGTGAAAGCCGTCAACATCCTTGTCTGGCGAGATGGCGTTGATCACCGCGGCCTCGTCGATCTGCGGCGGTAGTGGAAGCTGGACAAGGATGCCGTCGACACCGTCATCCGCATTCAGCTCGTCGATAATGGCCAGAAGTTCGTCCTGACCGGTTGTCGCGTCGAGACGTCTTTCGATGGAGCGCATGCCGGCGGCGGTCGTGCGTTCGATTTTGTTGCGGACATAGACGGCGCTTGCCGGATTGTCGCCGACCAGCACCACTGCCAAGGCCGGTGCCCGGCCAATCTTGCCGGCCAGCTCACTTGCGGCAGCGGCGACCCGCGCCACCAGCCGGTCGGAAAAGGCCTTGCCGTCGATACCTGGACCCCTTTGGGCCCACAGGTCACTTTCTTGGATATAGTCATAAACACGAACTTGTCCCAGGTCTGTTCCAGCGATCACATCATCTTTTGGAACTCCGATTTGTTCGCCCGAGGCGACATGCCGCACACCAGCGGGCGCTGTCAGGTCAGGCCAGCCAGAAAGCTGATGACAAGGTTGCGCAGGAACTGCACCGCCAGAAGAAGGATGATCGGGCTGACATCAATGCCGCCTAGATCCGGCAGCACGCGGCGCACCATGCCCATCAGCGGTTCATGGATGCGGCCGAGGAACGTCAGTGCCATGCGAACAATGGGCTGCCATGGATTCACGATCTTGAAGGCGATCAGCCAGGTGATGATGATATAGGCCACCATCGTCCAGATATAGAGATTGACGATCTGGTCGATGAGAATGATGAGAGCGGTCATGCGATCCTGTCCGGGCTTGTCTGCCTGTCTTTCGGCTTGCCGTGCAGACTACACGCACTGGCCATCCTGATTCAATGACCGGGATCGGATCGGGCTCGAATCAGGGATCAGGATGCGGCGGGGATGGGCCAGGAACGTGTCGGCCCAGTCCTGTCCTGTCCGCCTCGATTTCCTGTTGCGCCGGGCGGAGGCAGGCACTAAACCACGCGCCATGGGACATGCTGTGCGAAAAAATGGCGGCCGCGGGATTGTCATCGCCGCCATCATCGGATTCTGCCTCCTTGCCGGGGGTGTGTTCTGGCTGGCCGAACGGCAGGCCAGGCAGATGGATGTCGGGTTCGGGAATTTCCAGGAGCAGGCCTTTGAGCTTGTCGATCAGACCGGTGCGGTGCGTCGCAACGCCGATTTCGCTGGCGCGCCGGTAGCGCTTTTTTTCGGATATACCTACTGTCCGGATGTCTGCCCGATGACACTGACCCTGCTTGCCAGCTCGCTTGACGAGGTAGCGGCGCGTGGCGGTGACGCGCAAGCGCTGCAGACCATCTTCATGACCGTCGACGCCGAACGCGACACGCCGGAACAGCTTGCCGCCTATCTGTCACTGTTCGACCTGCCGGTGACCGGTCTGACCGGCGAGGCGGAACAGCTAGCTAGCGCACACCGGGCCTTCGGGGCCTATGCAAAGCGCGTCGAGGAAGAGGATGGTGTGGTGCTGTATGACCATACTGCCACCGTCTATCTCTATGACCGGACTGGCACTTTCACCGGCACCATCACCTTCAACGAGCCGCCGGAATTCACCGTCGAGAAGCTGGCAAGGCTTCTCTAGCCGGCCGCAGCCGCCCGACCGGGTCCCAGCCGGCAAGGTGTCGGCAGGTTTTTCACGCAATCCGGGATTAACCCGGGGCATCATGCTTTCGGATCATCAACCGGACAGGGGAGGCGCGTGCGAATCCGGGCGGTATGGCGGCCCGCCGGGCTGGCGGTGCTGTTGCTTGTCTGTAGCAATCTGATCCACCCCCGTCCGGCAAACGGGGCAGATCCCGGCCCGGCCATGTCCCGGTCACAGGAAGCGGATTCGCCGCCGCATCCAGGCCCCGCCCGGCCCAATTCCGCCCGGCTCAATTCTACCCGGCCCAATTCCACCCGGCCCAATTCGGTGATACTGCACCCCATGTCGGTGGCCTGGTTTCTCAATCGGGCCAGGCGCCTGCTTCATGATGGCCGCGCCGCCGAGGCCTATCAGATCACCCTGGCAGCGCTGGACCTCTATCCTGGTTCGGCCGATGTGCGGCTTGGTGCGGCGTTCGCGGCGATGCGGTCCGGCCGTTCCTGGTTCGGCCGATGTGCGGCTTGGTGCGGCGTTCGCGGCGATGCGGTCCGGCCGTTGCCAGTCTGCCATCCGGCACCTTGACACGCTGCATGCAAGACGAGTTTCAGCAGAGCATCGCCGCCATATTGATATCGTGCGCGCCGGTTGTCGGGGGCCGTGGCGCTGGCAGGTGCTGATGGGCGCCGCCACCGGGTACCGGCCTTCACTTGTAGACCGCCAGCGCGATGTCGCAATCCGGTTGCAGCCCGGGTCGCGCCTCTATGGGCTGTGTACGCGCCTGGTGTCGCTGTGCAATCCTGACCGCCTCCTTGTGTCTCATGGCAAGCCGGACAGCGGCATTGATCTGTGGCTGAACCTGACGATCCGCCATCTCTATCGCGCCGGTGGCGACTGGGGTCTTGATCTTGAGACGACCCTGTTCCGGCGCCGGCCCGCCCGCCCGGGTTTTGCCGGTGATGGCGGTATATTGCGGGCCTTGGCGGCATACCGGTATGGCGCCTGGCGTCAGGTCCGGATCGAGGCCGAAACCGGTCACTCGCGATTCCAGCAGGGACGCGCCGATCTGGCCATCTCGCAGCGTCACCTTCGCGGCGAAATCGGCCTGTCCCTTGTTCACGCAGCCGGCCTGCAATCCGATATAAGCGCCTCGCATCTAGCCGTGCGCTCGCAATGGCTCGATCTGGTGCGGCGCAGATATGACTACCGGCTTGGCAAGAATCTGCACAGAACGCTGACATTATCTTTTGTTGGTGCGCGTGAAATTTCACGTCAGAAGGGGCCTGGTCTGATGCCGGGGTCGCGCGCCCGCGAGGTTGGAATTGCACTTCACTGGAGGGGGGACCATCTCGCGGCCCATCTCCATCACGGGCACCGGCGCGAAGCCTTTCGTGGCCAGTTGCCTTTCCTTGCCGCGCCGCATCGCGCCGGAACACGCACCACAGGGCTGGACGTTATGACAGGTGATTCACCAAGATGGTTAAACCTTAAGGTTGTGTTGTCCTTCGAGTATCGAAAAATTTCCTCCCCGGATCCGTACCGTCTGCCGTCGAGCAAGACTTTAATGTTGCGGATGTCGCGTGAAATCTTCGCCAGCCGCTAGCATAAGAACACAATTATCGGTTGATTTGTTTACAAAAAATCATGTGCACCCAGCGGTTCAAGGGAATAGCTTGAGTGCAATGATACTCAAATATCATGTCTTTTGACATTCGGGCTTGTTGCGCGCCCGAAACCTTTTGGGCGCGCGAACTTCCAAGCGCCGGAATCACACCAGGGGGTATGGATGCGCATTCTGCTGGCCTTTGAAAACAGCCTCAGCCGTGACTTTGCCCAAAACCATCTGGCCCAAAACCATCTGGTGGCTGCGGATCACGGCCTTGTCATCATGACCGCCGCGAGCCTTGCCGAGGCGCTGGTGCTGGCGAATGAAGCGCCGGGTCTGGACGTGGTGGCACTGGACCTGCAGATGCCGGACATGCAGGGCCTTCAGGGTCTGCGGCGGTTTCGCCGGGAGTGCCGTCACCGGGTGCCTGTCGCGGTGATGGATTCGCGCTCCGACACGGTGTCGATTGCCGATCTCACAGCGGCTGGCGCGTCCGGTTTTCTGCCCTATAGCCTCGGACCCGAGGCGTTTCTGGGGGCGCTTCGTCTGCTTGCTGCCGGTGAGCGCTACATCCCCGTTGACATGATGAAGATGCCGCCACCCCTGTCGATCGACCTGACGCGGCGCGAACATGACGTGTTGGCCGGCCTGCGCGGCGGGCTCAGCAACCGTGATATTGCCAGATCGCTGTCACTCAGCGAGGTCACGGTGAAACATCACATCAAGAGTCTCCGCGGCAAGCTTGGTGCGCGCAACCGGCTTCACGCTGTCTGCCGCGCCAACGAGTTGCAGATCCGGTGACGGCCACCGCCACCGGTCCGCCATTCGGCGAGGATGCCGCTACCGGTTCTGCCGGTTCTCCACCAGATCCGTGACGACATTGGGGTCGGTCAGGGTCGAGGTGTCGCCAAGGTCGGCATAATCATTTGCCGCAATTTTCCGCAGAATTCTGCGCATGATCTTGCCGGAGCGTGTCTTGGGAAGCTGCGGTGCCCATTGCAGAAGGTCGGGTGTGGCGATCGGGCCGATTTCCTTGCGGGTCCATTGTCTGAGCTCGGCTACCAGCTCGTCACTTGGCTCGCACCCCTCGATCAGCGTGACATAGGCGTAGATTCCCTGCCCCTTGATGTCGTGCGGATAGCCGACGACAGCTGATTCAGCCACCTTTGGATGCGCCACCAGCGCCGATTCGACCTCGGCTGTCCCCATGCGGTGCCCGGATACGTTCAGCACGTCATCGACCCGTCCGGTAATCCAGAAATAGCCGTCTTCGTCGCGCCGCGCGCCGTCACCGGAGAAATATCGCCCCGGAAATGTGGTGAAATAGGTCTCGATGAAGCGCTGATGGTCGCCATAGACGGTCCGCATCTGCCCCGGCCAGGACCTAGCGATGCACAGATTGCCGTCAACCGCACCATCGAGGATGTTGTTGTCACCATCGACAAGAACCGGTTCGATTCCGAAGAAGGGCCGCGTCGCCGACCCCGGCTTGGTTGCGGTGGCGCCGGGAAGCGGGGTGATCAGGATGCCGCCGGTCTCGGTCTGCCACCAGGTATCGACAATCGGGCAGCGGCCATCGCCAACAACCTCGTGATACCACATCCAGGCCTCCGGGTTGATCGGCTCGCCGACGCTGCCGAGTAGCCGCAGCGACGAGCGGTCACAGCCTTTCACCGGTGCCTCGCCCTCGCGCATCAGCGCCCGGATGGCGGTCGGGGCGGTGTAGAAGATATTGACCTTGTGCTTCTCGACAACCTGCCAGAAGCGCGAGCTGTCGGGCCAGGTCGGCACGCCCTCGAACATCAAGGTCACCGCGCCATTGGCAAGCGGGCCATAGACGATATAGCTGTGGCCGGTGACCCAGCCGACATCGGCGGTGCACCAATAGACATCGCCATCATGATAGTCGAAGACATATTCATGCGTCATCGAGGCATAGACCATATAGCCGCCGGTGGTGTGCAAAACACCCTTCGGCTTGCCGGTCGACCCCGAGGTGTAGAGGATGAACATCGGGTCCTCGGCGTTCATCTCCTCGGCCGGACAATCGGCGGAGGCACCCTCCATCGCTTCGTGATACCAGACATCGCGACCCTCGACCCAGTCGATCGCACCGCCGGTGCGCCTGACGACGATGACCTTGCTGCAGTCGGGGCAGGAGGCAAGTGCCGCGTCGGTGTTCGCCTTCAGCGGGATGGCGCGACCGCCGCGCACACCTTCATCGGCGGTGATGACCATGTTCGAATCACAATCCTGGATGCGGCCGGCAAGCGCGTCCGGTGAAAACCCGCCAAACACCACAGAATGGACGGCGCCGATGCGCGCGCAGGCCAGCATCGCGACGGCGGCCTCGGGGATCATCGGCATATAGATGGTGATCCGGTCGCCCTTCTTCGCTCCCTCGGCCTTCATCACATTGGCGAACCGGCAGACCTCGTCATACAGCTCGGCATAGGTGATGTGACGTGAATCGGCCGGGTCATCACCTTCCCAGATGATCGCCGTCTGCTCGCCACGCGTCGCCAGATGGCGGTCAAGGCAGTTTGCCGCCGCGTTCAGCGTGCCGTCGGCGAACCAGCTGATATGCAGGTCGCCGGCATCATAGGAAACATCGCTGATCTGGCTGTAGGGCCTGATCCAGTCGATCCGCTTTCCGTGTCTGGCCCAGAAGGCGTCGGGATCCGCGATCGATTCGGCATACATCGCCGTGTAGCCATCATCATCGATCAGCGCGTTCTCGACCGTCTCCTTGCCTGGCGCAAACAGTCTGTCCTCGGTCATTGATATTCCTCCCACGCGGCGTGCCGCCCGTCATGTCACGCATGTCCTGCATGTTGTGCAGAACGTCGGAACGGCTGTTAGACTCAGACTGTCAGTCTAGACCGATGGCATGGCGCATCGCAAGACAGGCACGCCGCCTAGCGGCGGAGTTCGCTGGCAAGCTGTTCGGCAGCGTCGACATCCTCAAGGTCCATTACCCGGCGGGCAATGCCGAGTGTGAAGCCGGCCCGCGCCAGCGAGGCCAGATGTCGCCGCTGTACCGACTCGTCGCCGGGCCGCGTGGCGTAGGGGCCAAGCCGTCGCCGTGCCGCATGGCGAAGCGCGGCCGCCAGCTCGCCGTCGCTGGTGTCTTCATCGGCGGCAGCAAGCGCCTCCTCGACAAGCTCCTGATCAATCGAATGCTCCTGCAGGCTGCGGCGGATGGCCAGCGCCGAGCGTCCGCCGCGACGCTTGCTGCGTGCCCTGGCAAGCGCGAAGGCGGTGTCATCGACATAGCCAAGCCTGACGCAGTCATCGACCACCACCTCGATGGCGCGGGCGATTTCGGCATTGTCATGCGACTCGAGCTTGCGGACCGCAAAACGGCGCAGTACCTCGCGAAGACGCTGCCGGGACGCGGTGTAACGGCCGAGATAATGAACGGCCTTGTTCATCAGGCGGCGCTCTGCGGCCGGCTTGCTGTCGGTCATCTGATGCGCCTCCCCGTCGGGCTGGCCCAAAATTTGTCGGCCCAAAATTTGTCGGCCCGGAGTCTAACAGCTGCTGGCCCGCCCCGCCACCACCGCAACCGGTGTCACTGACATTGCGAAACCATCCATGCAGGCCTATCTTCTGCGGCATGAATGAACAGACCTCCTCGATCCCTGCCGATGATCCGGCCACCGATCCCGAAACTCACCATCTGAACCGGCCACATTCGGTGCCGGTGCGGCCAGTACAGATAGAACGCGTCAACTGGATCGGCCTGTGGACGCTTTATCTGCGCGAGGTGCATCGTTTCGCCAAGGTGGCGATGCAGACCGTCGCCGCGCCGGTGATCACCTCGATGCTGTTTCTGATGGTGTTCGCGGTAGCGATTGGCGATCGTGCCAAACTGGCCGGAGATGTTGACTTCATCGCCTTTCTGGTTCCCGGGCTGGTGATGATGACAGTGCTGCAGAACGCCTTTGCGAACAGCTCGTCCTCGCTTGTCGTCTCGAAGGTGCAGGGCAATATTGTCGATATGCTGATGCCGCCGATCGGGCCGGCCGAGCTTCTGGTCGGGCTGGCGGCCGGCGGCATGACCCGCGGTATTGCTGTCGGTCTTGTCGCCGCGCTGGTGCTTGGCCTGTTTGGCGGATTGTCGCTGCCGGCGGCACCGCTTGTCGCGCTTGCCTTTCTGATGCTTGGATCGTTGGCGCTTGCCTTTGCCGGTATCCTGGCCGGCATCTGGGCCAGCAAGTTCGATGAAATGGCCGCCATCACCAATTTCGTGATTCAACCGCTGGCCTTCCTGTCGGGCACCTTCTATTCGGTGGAACGGCTGCCGTCGCCCTTCGACACCATCGCCACGCTGAACCCGTTCTTCTATGCCATCGACGGGTTCCGCTATGGTCTGATCGGGATCGCCGACCGACCCATCGTCACCGGCCTTGTCTGTCTTGTCGTTGTGAATGGCGTTCTGGGATGGCTGTGTTACCGTGTGCTGAAATCCGGCTATCGGCTGAAGAGTTGAGGCTAACAGCGCCTGACAGGCGGGGCATGACGACCACCACCATCAGGCTGAGGACAGGAACGGGTAAACCAGAATGAATGCCAGTTTGAATGAAGGCATCCTGCCGGTGCAGGAGATCCGCGATGCCATTGATTCCGGCATGATTGCCGCGGCCACACCGATCAGCGATGCGCAGTTGCAGCCGGCAAGCCTTGATCTGCGGCTTGGCAGCCGTGCCTGGCGGGTGCAGTCATCCTTTCTTCCCGGCGCCGGCATGCGCGTCGAGGACAAGCTTGCCCGTGTGGCCATGCACCAGATCGACCTGACCGGTGGTGCGGTTCTGGAACGCGGCTGCGTCTATATCGTCGAACTCCAGGAATCGCTGCGCCTCGACAAGGGATTGAGCGCGATGGCGAATCCGAAGAGCTCGACCGGACGGCTTGATATCTTCACCCGTCTGATCGCCGATCAGGCCTCCGAGTTCGAGGCCGTTCCCGACGGCTATGAAGGTCCGCTCTATGCCGAGATTTCGCCGCGGACCTTTTCGGTGCTGGTGCGCCCCGGATCGTGCCTGTCGCAACTTCGCCTGCGGCGCGGGCCGGCAGCCCTGTCGGATGCCGCGATGATCGCCCTGCAACGTGATGTCGGGCTGGTGCGCGGGGCTGATGATGTCGATATCCGCGACGGGGTGGCGCTTGGCGTCAATCTGACACCCACGGCCGGTGACGGCATCATCGGCTGGCGCGCCCGCAAACATGCCGGGCTGATCGATATCGACGCGCCGGCAAGCTGTCAGGTGGACGCTTTCTGGGAACGCCTGACGGCGGCTGACCTTGTGGCCGGCGGGCTGGTGCTACATCCCGACGAATTCTACATTCTGGCAAGCCACGAATATGTCACCGTGCCGCGCGACCATGCGGCCGAAATGCGGGCCTATGACACCCGCGTCGGCGAATTCCGTGCGCATTATGCCGGTTTTTTCGACCCCGGCTTCGGGATGGAGGAGCTTGGTGCCGGCGCGACCCGCGCGGTTCTCGAGGTGCGCTCGCATGATGTGCCGTTTCTTATCGAGGAGGGTCAGACGGTCTGCCGTCTTGTCTATGAGCCGATGGCGGCGGTGCCGGACAGTCTCTACGGTGCCAGCGGCTCAGGATCGAACTACCAGTCGCAGGGCCTTCGCCTGGCCAAGCATTTCATCCAGGACTGACCGGATCGGGCACAGTCCCGCAAACGCCTTGACAAGTTTGCCGGAAATGCCGAATTTGACACCCTTCCGATGCCGCGAACAGAACCACCGGTACCGTCGCCGACGTGCTGGTGGTTTGGTTTTTTGGGGCATTGGCCGGGACGACAGAACGGAATTCAACATGACCGCCTCACAACCAGCCAAGACGCCGACATCGGCGGTGATGAAAACCTATGGCCGTGCCGATCTGTCCTTCGTGCGCGGGGACGGGTGCTGGCTGATCACCGATGATGGTGATCGCTATCTCGACTGCGCCAGCGGCATCGCGGTGAACACGCTTGGCCATTCGCATCCGGCGCTGATCGCGGCGCTGCGCGACCAGGCTGGCAAGCTGTGGCATACATCGAACCTCTACCGGATTCCGGGACAGGAGCGCGTGGCCGAGAAGCTGGCCTCGCTGACCGGGCTGGACCAGGTCTATTTCTGCAATTCCGGTGCCGAGGCAAATGAATCCGCCGTGAAGATGGCGCGCCGCGCCGCCTATGAAAATGGACAGACCGACCGTACGACAATCCTGTGCGCCAGCGGGTCATTCCACGGGCGGACACTCGGCATGCTGGCGGCCACCGACAAGCCGGTGAACAGGACCGGTTTCGGCCCGATGCCGGACGGTTTCGACCATGTTCCCTTTGGCAATCTGAACGAACTTCGCGCCGCGCTTGGCGACCATGTCGCGGCGGTGATGATCGAGCCCGTGCAGGGTGAGGGCGGCGCGCGTGACGCGCAGGATGACTATCTTCGCGGTGTTCGCGAGGCGGCCGATGAATTCGGCGCGCTTGTCATCGCCGACGAGGTGCAGTCGGGCATTGGCCGTACCGGCACGCTGTTCGCCTATCAGACCTCCGGAATCAAGCCCGACATCATCGCCATGGCGAAAGGTCTTGGCGGCGGATTTCCGGTGGGTGCGGTCATCGCAAGCGAGGCGGTCGGCAACGCCATGACCCCGGGAACGCATGGCTCGACCTTTGCCGGCAACCCGCTGGCGATGGCGGTGGCCGAAGTCATTCTCGACGAGGTGACGGCACCGGGGTTTCTTGAGGATGTTCGCCGCCGCGCCAATATCATGCGCAGCCTGCTGGCGGAGGTGGCCGGGCGCCACCCCGAGGCCATTGCCGAAATTCGCGGGCGTGGTTTCCTGTGCGGGGTCAGGCTTGCCGATTCCGTGCCGGCGGGTGATCTGGTGGCGGCGCTTCGCGAATTGAGGATGCTGACCGTGCCGGCCGGTGAGAACACCGTCCGCTTCCTGCCGCCGCTGATCATCTGCGAGGACGAGATCAGGCTGGCGGTGGAGAGTTTCGCCACGGCTCTTGCCAGCATGACCTCTCGGTAGCCCCCGGAACAGGACAGGCTTTGATGCGACATTTTCTGGATATCAGGGATTTCAGCACCGGGACGCTGCAGGCCATGCTCGATGACGCCGCGGCGATGAAGACGGCGCTCAGGGCGGGGGCCGAGACGGACAGGCCGCTTGCCGGCAAATGCGTGGCGATGATTTTCGAGAAACCCTCGACCCGCACCCGCGTGTCCTTCGAGGTTGGCATCACGCAGCTTGGTGGCACGCCGCTGATGCTCTCGGCGCAGGATCTGCAGATTGGCCGCGGTGAGAGCATCGAGGATACAGCGCGCGTGTTGTCGCGCTATGTCGACGCCATCACCATCCGCTGCTTTGCGCACGAGACATTGTTGACGCTGGCCAAGCATGCCAGCGTGCCGGTGGTCAACGCGCTGACCGAGCGTTCGCACCCCTGTCAGATCATGGCCGATCTGCAGACGATGATCGAACGGCATGGCGCGCTTGACGGCCAGATTGTGACCTGGTTCGGCGACGGCAACAATGTGGCGGCAAGCTGGATCGAGGCGGCGGCAAGGTTCGGTTTCCAGCTGCGGCTTGCCTGCCCGGAAGGTTATGCCCCGCCGGCCGAACTTCTGGCCTGGGCGCGGGCCGAGGGCGCCGATCTGGTGCTGTATGATTCAGCGATCGAGGCGGCCACTGGCAGCCAGACGCTGGTGACCGATGTCTGGATTTCGATGGGCGATGAGGAAGGCAGCCGCCACAAGGATTTCAAACCGTTCCAGATCAATCGCGAACTTCTCGAAATGGCGGCCGGCGATGCCATCGTTCTGCATTGCCTTCCCGCCTGGCGCGGTATGGAGATCACCACCGAGGTCATTGACGGCCCGCAATCAGCGGTGTTCGATGAGGCCGAGAACAGGCTTCATGCGCAAAAGGCCATCCTGTCCTGGTGCATGGCTGGCAAATAGGCAACATCCGGGCCGGCGGCCCGTCAACGCAGCGGAGAGACATGTGGCGTCAATCGATGCAGGCAGCGCCGGCGCGCAGATCCTGCCCTTCTATCTTGCCGGCGAGACCGACGACACCGCGCTGATCAGGGGGCGGTTCGCCAGTGTCGGCGTTCCGGCAACCCGGATCCTGACTCGGCACGCCTATCCCGAGGCGGTGGCCAGCCTGCAGGCCGAGGCCATGGCCATTGCCGCCTGCCTGTCGACCTTCATGAAGTTTGACGGCGTGTTCACCCTGCAGGCCAAGGGTGACGGCTATGTGAAGACGCTTCTTGCCGACATGACCTCGGATGGCGCGCTTCGTGGCTATACCGCCTTTGACGCGGGTGCGCCGCCGCCGGTCGGAACCGACATGGCGGAAAGCCTGCCAGCAAGCGTTCCGGCGCTTCTGGGGTCCGGCTATGCCGCCTTCACCGTCGACCAGGGAAGTGAGAATGGCCGTTATCAGGGTATTGTCGAGCTGGACGGTGAGACATTGAGCGACGCCGCGACGGCCTGGTTCGCCAATTCCGAGCAGGTTGACAGCCACATCGTCGCCGCGGCCGGGCGGACAGGCGACAGTTGGACAGCCAGCGCGATGATGGTACAGCGGGTGGCCGCCGATGGCGGCAGGCTGGCCGGTGTTTCGCGTGAGGCCCGGGATGATGCCTGGACGACGGCGGAAATGCTGCTCCGGTCGGTCCGCCGTGACGAGCTTGTCGATCCTGCCCTGGCGCCGGAGGCGCTGATTTTCCGGCTGTTCAATGCCCTGCGCCCGCACGTCGCACCGGCGCAGCCGGTCGAAGACAGATGCCGGTGCAGCCCCGACAGGGTGGTTGCGGTTCTGGAACGCATGTCCGCCGCCGAGCTGGCGGATCTGGTGACGGAGTCCGGCACCATCGATGTCACCTGCGAGTTCTGCAAGACGACACGCTCGATCGACCCACCCTTCGCGAATGCGACCCTGACGCGGCAGTGATATCGCCATAATCATGCCGCCTTCTTGTCGTATGGACAGGATGTAGCCGAATGGGGAGATGCCGAGAGATGCTCAAGCGCGTGTTCAGCTTGGCAATGCACATGCAAATGCCAATGCCAATGCCGATGAAAATGCTGATGGTGTCACTGGCTCTTGTGGCCTGCACGGCCACCTCACCGGCGCCGGTGCCGGTATCTGTCAAATCGGCCGGATTTGAGGCCTTGCCGCTGAATGCGCGCCAGCTCGAGATCATCGAGAATTGGGAGATGCCGATCAAGCCGCCCTATATCGGTCATCTGCAGCAGCCCTATCCCGGCAATCTCGTGTCGCAATGGGCGACGCAAGTGCTGATGCCGGCAGGCGGCAGTGGCGAGATGATCCTCGACATCACCCGCGCGGCGGTGACCAAGGTCAAGCTGCCGCCGCAGACCGGGCTGGCCAGCGCACTGACCGACCAGCAGGACAGCGAGATCAGGGTGGAGTTCGAGGCACAGCTGATGTGGCTGCAACCTGTTGGCGGATCGCAGGCGATGATCAAGCTGGCGGCCTCGCATTCGGTAACAATCCCGGAATCATCCTCGGCGAATGACGTGCAGCGTGCGGTCAACGGGTGTCTGAACAAGGCGCTTGCCGGGCTGGACAGCCAGGCACGGGCCGAACTTGCCAAGCTCGATAATGTGATATTGCCCTAGAGGTGATCCTGCCCCAGGGGTGATCCTGCCTTGGGAATAGTCTCCTGCGGGAAACGGGTGGGGCCCCCTAGCGGCGCCAGAAGCCCGGATTCAGCATCACCAGGACAGTGAACAGCTCGAGCCTGCCAAGCAGCATGCCGAACGCCATGATCCATTTCGCCAGATCCGGCAATGACGAGAAATTGCCTTCGGCACCGATCAGGTTGCCGAGTCCGGGCCCGACATTGCTGATCGAGGTCGCCGCGCCGGACAGGGCGGTGATGAAATCAAGGCCAAGCGCGCCAAGCAGGATTGCCAGAATGACGAAACAGAGGATGTAGAGATAGAAGAACCCCATCACCGAATCCATCACCTCATTCGCCACCGGCCGGCGGTTGTAATAGGCCAGGATCACCGCGTGCGGGCGCAGCAGCCGGCCAATCTGGACGCGCGCTGTCGTCGCCAGAACCTGCAGCCGGAACATCTTGATGCCGCAGGTTGTCGAGCCGCCGCATCCCCCGATGAACATGGTGATCAGCAGCAGGGTCGAGGCGAATCCGCCCCAGGCCGAGAAATTCGCGCTGCCATAGCCGGTCCCGGTCATGATCGAGACGGCGTTGAAGCTTGCCTGGCGGATCGCCATGGTGACCGGCATGCCGTCATTGCTGAGGAACCAGATCAGCACCAGAACAACCGTCGCAAGAAGTGCCAGGAACCAGCGCACCTGCGGGTCCTGCAACAAGGGCCGCCAGCCGCCGCGAACCATCGCCAGATAATGCGCAAAGGGCAGGCTGCCGACGATCATGCCGAAGATGATGATCCATTCGATGGCCACCGAATCAAAGGCGGCGATTGAGGCCGTCCGCGTTGAATAGCCACCGGTGGCAATGGTCGTCATGGCATGCGCGACGGCGTCGAAATTGCTCATCCCGGCAACCGACAGCATGATCGCCCAGCTGGCGGTCAGCCCGGCATAGACAAGCCCGATACCGCCGGCAAGCTGCGTTGCGCGCGGCACCACCTTGTCGGCGGTGTCGTAGGATTCGGTGCGGAACAGCTGCATCCCGCCAACCGACAGCATCGGCAGCACGGCCATCGCCATGACGATGATTCCCACCCCGCCAAGCCATTGCAGCAGCGCCCGCCAGATGAGGATGCCGGGCGAGGCCATCTCGATATCCTGAAGTACGGTCGACCCGGTTGTGGTGATTCCCGATACCGATTCGAAAATGGCGTCGGTGAGGCTGAGCTGCAATTCGCTGAACATGAAGGGCAGGGCGCCGAAGATACCGATCGAGATCCAGGACCCGTTGGTCAGCAGGAATGCCTGCCGCAGACCGAGATCGAACCCGTCGCGCTGCGAGGTGGCAAGCCAGACCGATACGCCGACAAAAGCTGTCAGCAGCGCCGACAGCGCGAAGACCTGCCAGTCGGAAGACCCGAAATACAGGTCGACACACATCGGGATCAGCATCGCCGCCCCCAGAATGGTGGTCAGCAGGCCAAGGATATTCAGCACCGGTGAGAGGTTCATGTCTCGGGCACCCGTTTTTCCCAGTGTCGCGGGGCCCGGTTTTGCGGGCCGATGTCACGGGAGCATAGCCGATCACCCGGCAAGGTCACACAAAAATCCGGCAGGGTGGGCGAAGCCTGTCAGCCTTGCCGTGCCTGGTCGAGGAACCTGTTGCGCAGGTCACGGTCGTCCTGAAAGGCGCCGGTGAAGCGGGTCGTGACCATCGATACATCCGGTTTATGAACACCGCGGGTCGTCATGCATTGATGCTGCGCGTCGATCAGAACCGCCACGCCGCGCGGTTGCAACGCCGTCTGGATGCAGTCGGCCACCTGCGCGGTCAGCGTTTCCTGTGTCTGCAGGCGGCGGGCGAAACTGTCCAGCACCCGTGCCAGTTTGGAAATGCCGACAACGCGCCGGTCGGGAAGATAGGCGATATGGGCGGTGCCGAGAATCGGCACCAGGTGATGCTCGCAATGGCTCTCCATGCGGATCGAGCGCAGCATCACCATATCATCATAGCCCTCGACCTCCTCGAAGGTGCTGCTCAACAGCGCGGCCGGGTCCTCGCCATAACCGGAACAGAACTCCTCCCAGGCGCGGACAACACGGGCCGGCGTGTCGGCCAGCCCCTCGCGCGCCGGCGACTCACCCATCCAGCGCAGCAATGTCTCGACGGCGGCCTCGGCCTCGTCGCGGGTCGGACGCGCGGCGGCGTCACATTGATCGGCCGGCTTGGCGGGTTTGCCGGTGCCGCCGGTGCCGCCGGTGCCATTGTCGTATGGTGTCATCACATTCCTCTGCCGTGCCCTCGCGGACGCAGTTTCACCTCAGCCTATATGGCGTCAAAGACCGGTCAAGGCAACAGGTTAGGTGCCTGCGTCCGGCGCGCATGAAAACAGCCGGCCCGGGCAATAGTGCAAACCCCGGAGCCGCAAAAGTGCAAACCCCTCGAAAAACCGCTTGTCCAGCCAGCTTAAAACCGACAGACTTCATGCGGTTTGCGGGTGTAGCTCAGTTGGTAGAGCACGAGCTTCCCAAGCTCGGGGTCGCGGGTTCGAACCCCGTCGCCCGCTCCATTTCCCATATCTGATCTGTTTCAGGCGCCCGGTTTGGTGCACGGAACCCGGTTTGGTGCACGCAAAAAGGGGCAGGAAATCCCGCCCCTTCTTCATTTCAACAGTTTCCCGTCCCGCTCAGCAGGCGGCCACGGCGCGTTTCGCGATTTCGCGGACAAGATGCGCGCGATAATCGCCGGAGGCGTGGATATCGCTGATCATCTCGTCGGCATCGACGGCGATGCCGTCAAGCGAGTCGGCGCTGAAGCTGGCATCAAGCGCGGCCTCCATGTCGGCATGCCGGAAGACGCCGTCACTGCCGGCGCCGGTCACGGCGAGCCGTGTGCCGTCCGCACCACTGGCGACGAACACCCCGACCATGGCGTAGCGTGACGCCGGGTTGGGGAATTTCACATAGGCCGCCTTGCCGGTTTTCGGAAAGCTGACCGCGGTGATCATTTCGTCCTCGTCAAGCGCCGTCTCGAACATGCCGGTGAAGAAATCATCGGCCGCGATATCGCGTTTGTTGGTGTGGACAGTGCCGCCAAGGCCGAGAACCGCCGCCGGATAGCAGGCTGACGGGTCGTTGTTGGCCACCGATCCGCCAATGGTACCGCGGTTGCGGACCTGACGGTCGCCGATGCCGCCGGCAAGCGCCGCCAGCGCCGGAACGGCAGTCTGCACTAGGTCGGACCCGGCCACATCGGCATGCCGGGTCATCGCGCCGATCCTGATCGAATCACCCTCGTCCTCGATCCCGGCAAGGCCGCAGCCGGCAAGATCGACCAGCGTCTCGGGGCTGGCAAGCCGTTGCTTCATCGTCGGGATCAGCGTCATACCGCCAGCCAGAAGCTGGCCGCCATCGGCCATTCTGGCGACGGCGTCGTCGGTGCTGCCGGCTCTCACATAGGTTGTGTGATGCATGATCGTCCTCCTCTATTCTGCCGCTTCGGTCTGCGCGTCATTGATCGCGCGCCAGACCTTTTCGGGCGTTGCCGGCATCGACATGTCGGTGACGCCAAGTGGTGCCAGCGCGTCGATAACGGCGTTGATCAGCGCCGGTGGCGAGGCAATCGCCCCGGCCTCGCCGCATCCCTTGACCCCGAGATCGTTATGGGTACAGGCGGTGACCGTGTAATCGACCTTGAAGTTTGGCAAATCATCGGCGCGCGGCATGCAGTAATCCATGTAGGACGCCGTGATCAGCTGCCCGGTCTCGTCATAATGGGCGTTTTCCAGCAACGCCTGGCCAACTCCCTGGGCGATGCCACCATGAACCTGACCCTCGACAATCATCGGGTTGATGAGGTTGCCGAAATCGTCACAGCAGGCCCAGTCCACAAGCTCGACTACGCCGGTCGACGGGTCGATCTCGACCTCGGCGATATGCGTTCCCGACGGGTAGGTGAAGTTCAGCGGGTCATAGAATGCTGTCTCCTCGAGCCCCGGCTCCAGCCGGTCATGCGGATAATTGTGCGGCACATATGCCGCCAGCGCGATCTCGCCAAATCCCTTCTCGTTGTCGGTGCCGGCGACGGTGAACTTGCCGTCGGCGAACACCACATCGGCGTCGGCCGCCTCCATCAGATGCGCGGCGATGATCTTCGATTTCTCGATCACCTTGTCGACCGCCTTGGCGATGGCCGCGCCGCCAACGGCAAGCGAGCGCGAACCGTAGCTTCCCATGCCGAATGGAATCCTGTCCGAATCGCCGTGGATGATCTCGACACTGCCGATATCGACGCCAAGCTTGTCGGCGACGATCTGCGCGAAGGTGGTGTCATGGCCCTGGCCATGGCTGTGCGTGCCGGTGAACACATTGACGGTGCCGGTCGGGTCGACACGAACCGTCGCCGATTCATAGAGTCCCACCCGCGCACCGAGCGCGCCGGCCACCGCCGACGGTGCGATGCCGCAGGCCTCGATATAGCTCGACAGGCCGATGCCACGATATTTACCACGCGATGCGGCCTCGGCACGGCGGGCCTCGAAGCCCTTGTAGTCGATCATCTCCAGCGCCTTGTCCAGCGGCGGCTCATAGTCGCCGATGTCATATTGCAGCGCCACCGGTGTCTGGTACGGAAAGGCGTCCTTCGGAATGAAATTCATCCGCCGGAACGCGGCCGGGTCCATGCCGACCTGACGTGCCGCGGTGTCCATCACCCTTTCCAGAAGATAGGTCGCCTCCGGACGGCCGGCACCGCGATAGGCGTCAACCGGCGCGGTCGTTGTCGCCATGCCCTTCACATTGGTGTAGATCGCCGGAATCTGGTAGCAGCCCGACAGCAGCGGGGCATGCAGGATGGTCGGCGTCACAACCGAGAAAGCGGACAGGTATGACCCGATATTGGCCACGGTATCAACCCGCAGGCCGGTGATCCGGTTGTCCTTGTCAAGCGCCATCCGGACCTTGTTGATATGGTCGCGGCCATGCGCATCGGCGAGGAAGGACTCGCTGCGGTCGGCGGTCCATTTGACCGGGCGTTGCAGCTTCTTGCTGGCCCAGGTACAGACGGCCTCCTCCGGATAGACATAGATCTTCGATCCGAATCCGCCGCCGACATCGGGTGCCACGACACGAAGCTTCGATTCCGGAATGCTCAGCATGAAGGCTCCGATCACAAGCCGCGTCAGATGCGGGTTCTGCGAGGTTGTGAACAGCGTGTAGGAATCGTCGATCGGGTCATATTCCGCCAGCGCGGCGCGGGGTTCCATGGCGTTCGGGATCAGCCGGTTGTTGCGCACCTCCAGCTCGACCACGGTCGCCGCCGACTCAAGCGCCGCTGTGGCTGCCGCCTCATCCCCAAGCTCGAAGTCGAAATACATGTTGCCGGGTACATTCTCATGGATCTGCGGGCCTGATCCGGCATTCGCCAGATCAACCACCGGTGCCAGCACCTCATATTCGATCTCGACCAGCTCGGCGGCGTCCATCGCCTGTTCGAGCGTCTCGGCAATCACCGCGACGACATGGTCGCCGACATAGCGCACCGCGCCATTCGCCAGAATTGGATGTGGCGGCTCGTTGGTTGGCGAGCCGTCACGGTTGGTGACAACCCAGCCGCAGATCGGGCCCCCGATACCATCGGCCGCAACATCCTCGCCGGTGAAGATGGCGACAACACCCTCGGCGGCTTCGGCAGCGTCCTTGCGAATCGCCTTGATGTTGGCATGCGCATGAACCGAGCGGATGAAATGCACATGAAGCTGGCCCGGGCGGGTGATGTCGGCCGTGTAACGGCCGGACCCGGTCAGGAACCGCTTGTCCTCCTTGCGGCGCACCGAGGCGCCGATACCGTCTTTGATGCTTCCTTCAGGCATGTCTCACCCTCCCATCATTTTCGCGCCGGCCTGCACGGACTTCACGATGTTGTGGTATCCGGTGCAGCGGCAGATATTGCCTTCGAGTCCCTCGCGGATTTCGGCCTCGCTCGGGTTCGGGTTGTCCTGGACCAGTTCGATGGCCGACATCACCATGCCCGGTGTGCAGAACCCGCATTGCAGTCCGTGATTCTCGTGAAAAGCCTGCTGCATCGGGTGCAGGCTGTCGCCATTGGCGATTCCCTCGATTGTGGTGACGCTCGCGCCCTCGGCGGCGGCGGCAAGCATGGTGCATGATTTCTGGGATTCACCGTCCACATGCACAACACAGGCACCGCACTGGCTGGTGTCGCATCCGACATGCGTGCCGGTCAGGCCCATCGTTTCCCTGATGAAAGTGACGAGAAGCGTATTGTCAGGCACATCCGCGCTGACCTGCTTCCCGTTCAAGGTGAGGTTCACCATTGTCATCTTGTTCCTCCTTAGTTCGCGGCGCGTTCTTCGTATTTTGTGCAGTTGTGCAGGCGCGCCCTTGAATATCGTCTAGCCTTGCAAACATCGTGTAAACAGATTTGTGTGCACAATTGCGTGTAGTACCGGTGGCAAATCGTCTCCCCACTCGCTTTAACCGGGTGTAATATGGTGATGATGACAGTGTTCCGGCAGGCCGGAAGGCGCTGTCACGCATCGAGGCAGGGAGGGGCCGATGGTTCCAGATACGCCAAAACCAGATACGCCGGAAACGGTGTCATCTCTGACCGTGGACATGGCCGGGCAGGATTACATCCTGTCCGAAGGGCTTGCGGTGAGCCTGTTCCTGGCGCTCCGCAGGCAGCGGCCGCTGTTCCTTGAGGGCGAGGCAGGGGTCGGCAAGACCGAGGTGGCAAAGACGCTGGCAGCGTTGCTTGGCCGGCGTCTGATCCGGCTGCAATGCTATGAGGGACTCGATATCGCCGCCGCCGCCTATGAATGGAATTATGCCCGCCAGATGATCGAGATCCAGAGCGCCGGCAAGGGCCAGCTGTCGAGCGCCGATCTGTTCACGGCCGACAACCTGATCGAGCGGCCGCTGCTTGAGGCGCTCCGCGCCGATGAGGCCGGCGCGCCGGTGCTGCTGATTGACGAGCTGGATCGCGCCGATGAGGCCTTCGAGGCCTATCTGCTGGAGATCCTGTCGGACTGGCAGGTGACGATCCCGGAATTCGGCACCGTGGTGGCTGCCACACCGCCCATTGTCATCATCACCTCGAACCGGACGCGCGAAATCCATGACGCGCTGAAGCGGCGCTGTTTCTATCACTGGGTTGACTATCCCTCGCGCGAGGACGAGCTGGCGATCCTGAAGCGCCGTGCCCCCGAGGCGCCCGCCGATCTCAGCGAACAGGTGGTGCGGTTTGTCCATAAACTTCGCGGCGCCAACCTGTTCAAGGCCCCGGGCGTTGCCGAGACAATCGACTGGGCGCAGGCGCTGGTCGAGCTGGACTGCGTCGCCATCGATCCGGCACAGGCCGATTCGACGATGGGCGTGTTGCTGAAATATCAGGATGACATCGCCCGGATCACCGGCAGCGAGGCGGCGCGCATGCTGACCGAGGTCCAGGCCGAAATGTCGGGATATCGCGCCGGATGACGACACCGAATGCCACGATCATCGATTTTCCGGCTCCGCGACGGCACCGGGGGTCGTGGCGTGGCATGAAGCTTGCCGAGAACATCACCCATTTCGTGCGGACGCTGCGCCGCGCCGGCATGGATGCAGGGCCAGCGTCGGTGCTGGACTGTGTCGAGGCCAGCCGCGAGATCGATCTTGGCAATCGCGACGAGTTCTATCATGCGCTGGCAAGCTGCCTTGTGAAACGGCCGGAGGACCGGCTGCTGTTCGACCAGGCCTTTCACATCTTCTGGCGCAATCCGCGCCTGATGGAAAAGATGCGCGACCTGCTGCTGCCGACGCTGGCGCGGGAGGCCGAGGCCGAGGAGGCACCGCCAACGGCGCGCCGGATCGAGGAGGCGCTGCGCCCGGACGCGCCGCCG
>RFZL01000039.1 GCA_009920665.1 Alphaproteobacteria bacterium
CCCCTCCTCGACAAGCCAGCCCATCAGCTGACGAAGGGCGCTCAGCCGCCGCGCCACCGAGCGGGCCGCCAGACCGTCGGCATGCCAGTCACCAAGAAGGTCACGAAGGTGATCCGCCGTGCAGCTCTCGAAATCACTGCCGCGCGCGACAAGGAGATCAAGACTGGCAAGAAGGTCGCGCCGATAGGCGGCAAGGCTGTTCCGCGCCAGGCCGCGATCGGCGGCCATTGCCTGCAGGAATTCAGTGACGACCGGTGCGGTCGCCGCAGGACTAGAGATTGCTGTCGCCATCAGCCTGCTGCGTCGAAGCCGCGCCGGATGCCGGCATCAGCGCCCCCTGCCCATCGCCAAGCTGCCCGCCGCTGGCCTGTGCGCCGCTGGCCTGTGCGCCGCCCGGCATCGCGTCGGCGACAGGCGGCAGCTCGATCTTCCGCGCCTGCGCGGCTGCCAGCAGATGCGCTGCCACCACGTCACGCCGGAATCGCTGTGCCGGTTGCTGCTGGCCGACCGCCTCAAGAGCGGCTGCAATCCTTGCCACATCCGCCGGATTCATCTTGTCGAGACTGTGGGTGCCGACGGCCCGATGCGCCAGCAGGATGGCCTCCGCCGCACGGCCGGCGGTGGCGGCATCGTCAAGCGCCTGCAGCATGATCGGCGACACCGAAAGGAATGACTCGCTTCTGATCGCGTCGGGAGAAGCCGAGGCGAGCCATGACATCGCCGCGCCCGGTTCCATGGCCATCGCACCATCAGGGGTGGCGGCGAGCGGCAGCAGACTGTATTTGCCAAGTATCGCCAGTGACGTCATGTCGATGCGGCCGGTCTGCGCCATCTCCAGCAGATCGCGCGCCGCGCCGGCCTCGCTACTGGCGAGGCCAGCCGGCAAATCAGCCGCATCACCGACACCGATCAACAAGGCAAGTTTGTCGCTCAGCGCCCCGTCACCGGCTGCAAGCTGGGCCTCGGCACCATTGAACCCCAGCGCCTCACGCGCCAGCTCGGCATAGAGCGGCGCCATCATCCTGCCGGCGCCGGCGATAATATCAGCATCCATCGCGGCGGCGATGAAAGGCAGGCGTGCGGCCGATTTTTCAGCATCTAGTGCCCGCCAGACAAGCGCCCTGGTCAATGCCGAAGGCTGACTCTGATGGCGCGCAAGCGCCAGCCGCGGCGAATCACTCTCGACCGCCGCACTGCGCCACAGCTTGGCGGCGCGTTCATGGTCGATCAGCCCATGGCTGAGCGCCCGCCAGGTCGCCACAAGGCGTGCATCCGGGTCAAGATAGCGAAGCCCGACCGCTGTCTGGGTTGAACTGGCGGGAAGCGCATCAAGGCCTGCAATATCGATATCATGATGCGCGGCCTCCATCAGAACGATGTGAAGCTGGTCGACAAGCGCCGGGTCGATGGGACCGGGATCAGCACCATTCAGAAGCTTGCCGACAAGGCCGACAAACACCGGGTCATCAACCCCCATCGCCATCAGGATGTCGGCGGCAAACTGCGCACCGGCGATGTCACCCTTATGGACGGCGGTGCAGATCACCTTTGCCTTGTGCCAGAACGACTCGAAGGTGCGGCCAGCCTGATACATGACATTGCGGCAGGCATCGGCGTCACGGCGCGACATCAGCTGTGTTTCGACAAGCCACTGTTTCCAGGCAAGCCACGGCGCCTCATTGGGAAGCTGGTCGACCATCTGCGCCAGATCCTGCGAACGGCCAGCCGCGGCAAGCCAGTCAAGACGCGAAGCCATCAGGCTGTGATCGGTCTCGCTTGCCCCGTCCGGCCGAACCGCACGCCGCGCCACCACATCGCCGGCCAGCCATGAAAGCGCCGGTGACGACCCGATCACCACCTCGTTGCTCAGCAGCATGGTGGCGCGCTCGATCGAGGTGCCGCGCCAGATGGTGGCCGTCAGTCCGCTGTCATCACCGGGTGCCGGATCGATTCCAATATCAGCGACGCCGAAACTCGGTGCATCAGCCTTCTTCAGGCTGGCACCCCCGGACGCGGTCATTGTGGTCCCGGCGGCAGTCCCGGCGGTAGTCCCGGGGCTTGTCGGCGCCGGGGCCGGGCTCTCCGCCTCGGCGGTGGCGTTGTCGGCCACTGGCGGCGACACCGCGATGATCATCGGTGCGGTGCCCGTCCCATTGCCCGTCGCATTGCCCGTCATGCTGGCGGCATCACCCATTGCGGATTCTGAAGCGCTGCCATCGTTGGCACCGCCCGAGATCACCTCAATCGCCTCGTCGATGGAGGAAATGGTCGGTGACGGGAGATCGGCACTTTCGCTGCCATTGTCCCGGACCGTCGCCAGAAGATCGACCTGCCCGGCCACCTGGCCCGATGACTGGCCCGATGACTGGCCCGATGACGGGCTGGCCGAATATTGCTGCGCGAGAGCCGCCCCGCCAACAAAAACTCCGCTGGCAAGGACAAACCCGGAAATCAGCAGGCCGGCAAGCGGGACACCGCCGCCCGACACAAGCCGACGCGCCATGACGAGCCGTTCAATTGGAAAGCTGTTCATTGGGGACGACCTTGTTCACGGCAACAGTCGGGGCCGGAATTTTCCACGCCGACAACGCGAAAAGTCCGGCACCGACAAGGCCCGCAATAACAATCAAAACAATACCAATGCGATTCATATCCGCTCCGCCATCCAGCCCGCCATCCTGTCCATAAGGCGCGGCGCATCTCCTGACCGATAATCCGGTCACATGTCAGATAATCTTTTGTGTATGGCAAGAATATGTCTGCAATACGGCATTATGGATGGAATCATTACCGGCGGCGTGGCTCTGTTTGAAGCCGGGCCGCCATCATAGCCGGTTCGATATTCGCCGCAGCGGCAAAATTGCGGCGCTTGCGCAATTGCGGGCGCTCGCCATGTCAGGCATTATGCACGCCGCCATGCCAAACAGTCATTCCTCAATGCCGGATATCGCCGCCCTTGCCCGGGCCATTGACAGGCCCCTTGCGCTTGTCGGCATGATGGGAAGCGGCAAATCGCTTGTCGGCCGGCGGTTGGCGCAGCGGCTTGACCTTCCCTTTATCGACAGCGACGCCGAAATCGAGAAGAGCGCCGGCATCACCATCACCGAAATATTTGAGCTGGCCGGCGAGGAGAGGTTTCGCACCCTCGAGCGCAACGCCATCAGCGACGCCGCCGATTCCGGTCCGTCGGTGCTGTCAACCGGTGGCGGGTCGATCTGTACGCCGGAAACGGCGGCGCTGCTGTGCGACCGGACAATTGTCATATGGTTGCAGGCGAAGCCGGACACCCTGCTGTCGCGGATCGGTTCGATCAGCAGCCGGCCGCTGCTGCATACGGATGACCCGCTGGCGACATTGCGCGACCTTGCCGAGCGCCGCGCCGCGGACTATGGCAAGGCGCATATCACCGTCACCACCGACCAGCTGTCCGCTGCGGCGGCCGTGGCGGCGGTGTTGCGCGCCCTTGACAGCCATCTCGCGGTCTCATAGGTCGTTGTTATTATGACAGACAGTCCCATCCTGACCGTTGGTCTTGACGATCGCGCCTACAATATCACTGTCGGCCGTGGCCTGATCGCGCGTATCGACGAGGTCGCCGGCGCGCAGCTTGCCGACCGTCATGTGGTGATCATTACCGATGACGCGGTGGCGCCGCATCACCTGGCGCCGCTGACGGCGGCCTGCGCCCGCACCTGCCGCCGGGTTGACAGTCTGCCGGTTGCCTCCGGCGAGGCCAGCAAGAGCATGGCCGTTCTGGCCGGTCTTCTCGAGGACATCCTTGCGCTTGGCGTCGACCGCGATGTGGTGCTTGTCGCGCTTGGCGGCGGGGTCATTGGCGATCTTGCCGGGTTCGCTGCGGCAAGCCTGCTTCGCGGTGTTGATTTCATTCAGGTACCGACGACGCTGCTGGCGCAGGTGGACAGTTCGGTCGGTGGCAAGACCGGGGTCAACGCCGCTGTCGGCAAGAACCTGATCGGCGCCTTCCACCAGCCCCGCGCCGTGGTCATCGATATCGACACGCTGGCGACGCTGCCCGACCGTGAGCTGCACGCCGGCTATGCCGAGGTGATCAAATACGGGCTGCTTGGTGATGCCGCCTTTTTCGAATGGCTCGAGGCGCATGGCGCAGACGTTCTGCGCCGCGACGAGGCGGCGCTGCGCCATGCCATCATCACCTCCTGCACGGCCAAGGCGCGGATTGTCGAGGCCGATGAACGCGAGGCCGGCCAGCGGGCATTGCTGAATCTGGGCCACACCTTCGCCCATGCCTTTGAATCGGTCTGCGGCTATGACGGGCGGCTCCTGCATGGCGAGGCGGTCGGGGTTGGCATGGTGTTGGCCTACCGGCTTGCCGGCGAGATGGGGCTGTGCCCGGGCCAGGATGGCGGGCGCGCCGCTGCACATATCGCCGCCAGCGGCCTGTCGACGCGGCTTGCCGAGATTCCGGCCATCACCGCCACCACATCCGCGCTGGTCAACATCATGCGGCGCGACAAGAAAGTGCGGCATGGCCGCATGCGTTTTGTGCTGCCGCGCGCCATCGGCGACAGCTTTGTCTGTGACGAGGTGCCGGAAGCGCTGCTGACACAGGTTCTGGAGGCAAGCCGATGAGCGGTGATCTTCTGGGGCTTGTTGCCGTTATCCTGCTGCTGATCCTTGCCTCGGCCTTCTTTTCCAGCGCCGAAACCGCGCTGACCGCGGCATCGGACGCCCGCATGCGCCAGCTTGCCGGCAAGGGCAACCGCCGCGCCAGACTTGTTGAAAGGCTACGTGACGACCGCGAAGGGCTGATCGGGTCGATCCTGATCGGCAACAATGCGGTCAATGTCATCGCCTCGGCGCTGGCGACATCGGTGTTCATCTCGGTCTTTGATGATGCCGGCGTGATATGGGCCACGATCACCATGACCGTTGTGCTGGTGGTGTTTGCCGAGGTCATGCCGAAAACCTATGCGTTGAACCATTCCGACAAATACGCGCTGGTGATCGCGCCGGCGGTGCGGCTTGTCGTGGTGGTGCTGAGCCCGCTGTCAATCGCGCTGCGGATGCTTGCCAATAGCCTGATTCGTAAAGGCGAGACCGACGAGACCGACCGTGAGGAGGAACTTCGCGGGATGATCGAGCTGCACGGTGCCGAGGGCGACGGCGACAGCCGCGAGACACAGGCGATGCTGTCCTCGGTTCTCGATTTGAATGAAATCAGTGTCGAGCAGATCATGACGCACCGCGCCGGGGTGAAGATGATCGATGCCGACAGCGACCTTGAATCGCTGCTTCGCGAGGTGCTGGCCTCACCGCATACCCGCCACCCTGTCTATTCCGGCAATCCGGACAACATCATCGGCGTGCTTCACGTCAAGGATCTGCTGCGCGCCATCGACCGACAGGGAGCCGACACACCGCCGGGCGACGGGCTTGGGCTGCTGCAGGATATCGTCAGCGAACCCTATTTCGTGCCCGAGACGACGCTTCTTTTCGACCAGCTGCAGGCCTTTCGCACGCGGCGCGAGCATTTCGCTGTCGTTGTCGACGAATATGGCGACCTGCAGGGGATCGTCACGCTGGAAGACATCCTAGAGGAGATCGTCGGCGATATCGATGACGAGCATGATGTCGATCTCGCCGGCCTGACGGCGCAGCCTGACGGGTCGTGGATTGTCGACGGCGCGGTGACGATCCGTGACCTGAACCGCGCCCTTGCCTGGCAGCTTCCCGACGAGGACGCCTCGACGATTGCCGGCCTCATTCTCTATGAAAGCCGGACGATCCCGCGGCCGGGCCAGGAATTCCGCTTTCACAATATTCGTTTCAGAATCCTGAAACGCGACGGCAACAAGGTGACAAGCCTGCGACTCTGGAGCACCGGACATGGATAGACCCGCCACACCCTATGGTGATGATCACACTGTCACGCTGAGCCCGCCCGCGCCGCGCGAGGAGGTGCATAATCGCCGCATCCGCTGCAACGGCTTTGTGCGCGAGGACGGGCTATATGATATCGAGGCCGAGATCACCGACAACAAGACCTACAGCTTTCCGTCCGATTTTCGCGGCGAGGTGACGCCGGATGATTTCGTGCATCATATGAAGGTGCGGGTGACAATCGACCGGTCGATGACGGTGACCGCCGCCGAGGCGATCACCATTTCCGGACCCTATGCCATCTGCCCGACGGCAAATGATGTCTTCCGGAATCTGGTCGGACTGACCATCGGGCCGGGGTGGCGCCGGCGCGTCACCGCGGCCATCGGCGGCCGGCATGGCTGCACCCATATCAGCGAACTGATGGGCACGGTCGGCACCATCGCCTTTCAGACCCGCTATGGCGAGGATGCACGGCGCGCCCGCGCACCGGTTGGCAGCAATGGCCCGGAAACGGAAAGGGAGCACGGCGATGCGCGGGCCAGCGCGCTGGCGAACAGCTGCGTTGCCTACGCCATCGACGACTGATCTCAGGCGGACAGGTCGAGCTGCAGCGCATGAACGCTGCTGGCCAGCTCGCCGGCCAGAATGCCATTCACCATCCGGTGGCATTCGACACGGCTCTTGCCGGCAAAGATGTCGGCGCGGATCCTGACCTCGAAATGTGTTTCCCCGCCCTCGCGCCAACCGGCATGGCCGGCATGTTTGTAGCTAACATCGAGAACTTCGATCTCGCGCGGTGACAACGCCTGTTCGAGCTTTCCGGCTATGGTGTCTGCCATGGTCATGTGCTATCTCCTGCCGCGGGGGGATATGGTTGCCAGCCAGCGGCATGGCATTATGATGGAACAGGTTATGAGACGCCCCTCCAGACCAGAGGTCAAGATCCCCGGCACCGCCGAGACCGACGAGCAGGCCGACCGGCAGAGCGCCGGCGCGACCAGGCTTTGCGCGGCCGAGGGATGCAATGCCGAGGCGCATTATCCGGCCCCGAAGTCGCGCGACGCCTTGCGCGACTATATCTGGTTCTGCCTTGAGCATGTCCGCGCCTATAACAAGTCATGGAATTATTATGAAGGATTGCAGGGCGCGGCGCTGGAAGCCGAAATCCGGCGCGCCACGACCTGGGAACGGCCAAGCTGGAAATTCGCCACCGGCAAGCCGGCCGAGGAGATGTTCGACGATCCGATGGGGCTGTTCGATTTCGAGAACCGGGGAACCGCTCCCGGTGGCCGGCAGATCAGCCCGGAGGAACGACGCGCCTGGAAAACGCTGCGCATGGAGCCGGTCGACGATCTCGCCCGGGTCAAGGCGCAGTACAAGCAGCTGGCAAAAGAACATCATCCAGACATTAATGGGGGTGACGCCGGGGCCGAGGAACGTCTAAAAGAGATCAACCTCGCATATGATTTGATTCGCAAATCATTGCAAAGCGCCGCCGCACCAACCATTTCCTGACCTAGACGCCGTGCTGGCGACGTGTTTTCGGAGACAAGACTGCAATGCCCAATGAACAGACCATGACGAAGATGAGTGCCCATACGCTTGCCGCGCCGGACACCGAAGTCGATGTGCGCAGCGTGTTCGGCCTCGATGTCGACATGAAGGTGCCCGCCTTTTCCGAAAGCTCGGAATATGTGCCGACCCGCGATGACGCATATCAGTTCGACCATGACACGACACTGGCCATCCTTGCCGGCTTTGCGCATAACCGGCGGGTGATGATCCAGGGCTATCACGGCACCGGCAAATCCACCCATATCGAACAGGTTGCGGCGCGGCTCAACTGGCCCTGCATCCGGGTCAATCTCGACAGCCATATCAGCCGTATCGACCTGATCGGCAAGGACGCCATTGTGCTGCGCGACGGCAAGCAGGTGACCGAATTCCGCGAGGGCATCCTTCCCTGGGCGCTGCAGAACCCGGTGGCGATCGTGTTTGACGAATATGATGCCGGCCGCGCCGATGTGATGTTCGTGATCCAGCGCGTTCTGGAGGTGGACGGCAAGCTGACACTTCTCGACACCAACCGTGTGATCCACCCGAATTCCAGCTTCCGCCTGTTCGCCACCGCCAACACGGTCGGGCTTGGCGATACCACCGGCCTCTATCACGGCACCCAGCAGATCAACCAGGGCCAGATGGACCGCTGGTCGATCGTCACCACGCTGAACTATCTGCCGCATGATGACGAGGTGGATATCGTGGCGGCAAAGCTGACATCCTACGACAATGCCGAGGGACGCGAGACGCTTGCCAATATGGTGCGCATGGCCGATCTGACGCGAAGCGGGTTCATGTCGGGCGATCTGTCGACGGTGATGTCGCCACGAACGGTCATCACCTGGGCCGAGAACACGCTGATTTTCGGTGACATGACGCTGGCCTTCCGGATGAGCTTCCTGAACAAATGCGACGAGGTCGAGCGTCCGACCGTGGCCGAATATTACCAGCGTTGCTTTGGCATCGACCTGCCGGAAGCGCCGGTCCGTCAGGCCACCGCCGGCTAGGCATGCCGCATGGCGAACGATGACGCGAACCAGCAATTCCTGAAATCGACCGCTGCCGCGATGCGCGCGGTGGCTGGCGGTGTTGAACATCAGGTCAGCTATGCCGGCACCGATACGCATGTCGGCAAGGCGGACGTAAGGCTTCCGGCATTGCCGCCACGCGCCACCGCCCAGCAACGCGCCAGCCTGCGCGGTGCCGCCGACGGGGCGGCGCTGTGGCTTGCCCACCATGATGACGCGACGCACCGCAAGCTGTGTCCCAGCCTGGATGGCGCACGGGCGATTTTCGAATCCGCCGAGCGGGCCCGTGTCGAGGCCATTGGCGCGCGTGACCTGAAAGGCGTTGGCGACAATCTGGAGGCGGCGCTGAACCAGCGCTATGAAAGCCGTCAGATCGAGGCGCCGGGACAGGCCGATGAGGCCGGCGTCGCCGAGGTGGTGCGTCTGCTGCTTCGCGAGAAACTGACCGGCGCCCCACCACCGCAAACCCTGTCGATGGTGATGGATCTGTGGCGGCCCTGGGTTGAAAGCCGCGCTGGCGAGCTGTTTTCCGAGCTTGATGACTCGCTTGAGGATCAGGCCCGGTTTGCCGAGGTATCACGCCGGCTCATCGGCGCCCTCGAAACCGATCTTGGCGATTCCGCCTCCGATCAGGATGAGTCCGAGGATGATGGTGATGAATCAGAGGATAGCGGCGACCAGCAGAATGAGGATGGCGGCGAGCAGTCGGCGGTCGGCGAGGACCAGTCCGAGGGCGAGGACGGCCAGAGCATGGAGGATGCCGGCGATGGCGGCGCATCCGAGGATGGCGACATGGTCGAGGCCGATGGCGCCGAGGATGGCATGTCGGACGGCGACTCACCGCATTCCGACATGCAGGGCCACAATCAGGACCGCGGCCCGAGCAAGGATGCCTACCGTGTCTTCGAGACCCGCTTTGACGAGATTGTTGCCGCCGCCGATCTGTGCGATCCGGAGGAGCTGGACCGGCTTCGCATGATGCTGGACCGGCATATGGAGAATGTCGCCTCGGTTGTCGGCAAGCTTGCCAACAGGCTGCAGCGCAAGCTGATGGCGCATCAGAACCGGTCCTGGGATTTCGACCTCGAGGAGGGCATTCTGGATGCCGGCAAGCTTCACCGCGTGGTGACGCAGCCACTCAGTCCGCTATCCTACAAGATGGAGCAGGACACGAAATTCCGCGACACGGTGGTGACGCTGCTTCTCGACAATTCGGGTTCGATGCGTGGCCGGCCGATCACCATCGCCGCGGTCACCGCCGACATTCTGGCACGCACACTCGAGCGCTGCGGCGTGAAGGTCGAGATCCTCGGCTTCACGACCCGCGCCTGGAAAGGTGGGCAGTCGCGCGAGATCTGGCAGCAGGCCGGCAAGCCGCCGGCACCCGGACGGCTGAACGATCTGCGACACATAATCTATAAAGGTGCCGACGCGCCTTGGCGGCGGGCCCGCAAGTCACTTGGCCTGATGCTGCGTGAAGGCATCCTGAAGGAGAATATCGATGGCGAGGCGCTGCTCTGGGCGCATGAGCGCCTGCTGGCACGCCATGAGGACCGGCGCATCCTTCTGGTTATCTCCGACGGCGCGCCGGTCGATGATTCGACCCTGTCGGTGAACAGCGGCAGCTATCTTGAAAAACATCTTCGCGAGGTGATCGGCTATATCGAGTCGCGCTCGCCGGTCGAGCTTCTCGCCATCGGGATCGGCCATGACGTCACCCGCTATTATCGCCGCGCCGTGACCATCACCGATGTCGACCAGCTTGGCGGGGCGGTTGTCGGCCAGCTGACCGACCTGTTCGACGAGGATGCCAGCCGACGCCAGCGCCGCGTCGCCTGACCGCGCCCGGCCCGGCGGCCCAACGGCCCGACCCTCTGACACACACACACACACCTGACGCATAAAAAAAGCCCCGCCTGACAGCGGGGCCTTCTGAACTGTGTCGTGCAGGTTCAGCCGGCGGCCCGGGCGGCCATGATCTCGCGCTTCAGCTGGCGTGCCTCATCAGCAAGCTCGGCATTGCGGGCCTGCATCAGAAAGGCATCAAGGCCACCATGCTTTTCGATGGTGCGCATGGCGCTGGTCGACAGCCGCAGGCTGACCCGGCGGCCAAGCACCTCGCTCTGCATCGTGGCATGCTGCAGGTTCGGAAGAAAACGCCGACGCGTCCTGTTGTTCGCGTGGCTGACATTATTGCCCGACATCACGGTCTTGCCGGTGATCTGACAGCGCTTGGCCATGTTTCGGCTCCCATCTTTCGAGAAATCCGCCGCGTCGGACGCGGCGTGGCGACCATCAGGTCTGCCTTGAATAATGATGTGAATAACGATGCGTGGGTATAGGCCACGACCCGGATCAGGTCAAGACCGAATCACCGGGCGGTCCGGCCGATATGGGAGGCTCGTAAAAACGACGCGGCCTTAGCGGAATATTAAACCTTTGGCATTATTATGGATCACCCGAAAGGATCATATCCACCGCCCCGCGACCCCCCTTGGTGCCACCGAGAGGGTCGTGGATGCCCGGAGTAAAGACACATGATGCATGGACACGAAACCTCGCTTACCGCGGCACGCCGTGGGCCCCAGCCAAACCCGGCCTCCACCGGGCGGCGCCTGAAACGCAATGTCCGCATTGGCGAGCGCCGCACGACCATCGTGCTGGAGGCCTATGTCTGGGACAGCATCGACAGCATGCTGCTTCGCGAGGCGGTATCGCTCGACGAATTCTGCAACCGCGTGGAGGATACACGCCGGAATTCCAGCATGGCATCATCGGCGCGGCTTGTGGTGCTGATCTATTTCCGCCTTCTCGGCCAGATCAACAGCCCGCCCTTTGTCGATGCCGATCTGGACCGTCTGCAGCAGGAAGGCCGCTTGCGGGCCCCGGCGCCTGCTGATCCGCCCATCCCCCTGTTGCCGCTGGCGCTCAGGCGCTTTGCGCAAGACGAAGCGCATGTTGCATAGCCTTGTCCGCATCCGGAATCTGGCCACGGGCCGCGGCGATATCGGTGACGCCATCCGCCGCCATTAGCGCCGCCAGGTCGCTGATGACGCGCGCCGGCAATTCCGGCCCCTCGAGAGCCAGCGCGGTATAAAGCTGCACAAGGCTGGCCCCGACAAGAATCTTCGCATAGGCCTGCCAGCCGCTGGCGACACCGCCCGCCCCAACCAGAACCGGCCCGCCGGCGGGCAGCCTGCCGGCCATTTCAGCCAGCACATGCGTTGATAGGGCATATAGCGGCGCGCCGGACAGGCCGCCAGCCTCAACGGCAGTGGCCGAGCGCAGCCCGTCAGGCCGCGCTATGGTGGTGTTGGTGGCGATCAGCCCGGCAACACCCTCAGCCACCGCCGTGGCGGCGATGGCCTCGATATCGGCTGGCGCCAGGTCGGGGGCAAGCTTGATGAAAAGCGGGCGCTCACAGCCGGCCTCGGCCAGCCCGGCACGGCCGGCGGCAATCAACAGGCGCAGATTGTCCGCCGTCTGCAGGTCGCGAAGCCCCGGCGTGTTCGGCGAGGAGATATTCAGCGTGATGTAGTCGGCAAAGCCGGCAAGCCGCGCCACGGCGATGCGGTAATCATCGGTCGGCGCGGCGCTGGTCTTGTTGGCCCCGACATTGATTCCGATGATCCCGCCCTGCGCCGGTCCCCGGCCGGTCTCACGCCGCCGCGCCAGCCCCGCAGCCGCGGCCTCCATACCGCGGCTGTTGAACCCGTACCGGTTGATGACGGCGCGGTCGCCGGCAAGCCGGAAGACCCGCGGCCGCGGGTTGCCGGGTTGCGGATGCGGGGTGATGGTACCAAGCTCGACATGGCCGAAACCAAGCCGCAGCGCGCCGTCGGGGCAGGCCGCATCCTTGTCAAAGCCGGCCGCAAGGCCAAGCGGATTGGTGAATTCGAGGCCGGCCACACTGACGGTGATGGGCGGCAGGTCGGGCACCGGGCCAATGCGATGCCGGAGCGTCATCACCGCCGCCCGGTGCGCCGCCTCGGGCGGCAGCAGCCGCGCCATGCCGGCGGCGAGACGCCAGATCAAGCCGCGTCCCCGTCTTTGGCCAATTCCCCGGCCAATTCCCCGGCCAGCGCACCGGTCATCAGCGCGATCGACTGTTCACGGCCATAAAGCGCGAAGAAGGAGCCCATGCGCGGGCCTTCCGACTGGCCAAGAAGCACCTCGTAGAGGCACTGGAACCAGGCGCGCAGATTTTCATAGCCGGCCGCCTTGCCGATGGCATAGATGGCGGACTGAATGGCCTCGGCATCGGCATCGGCAGGCAGTGCCCCGATCGCCTCGACGAGCGCGGCGATATGGCCGGCCTCTTCATCATCCGGCCGCCGATAGATTTTGTGCGGGCGCACCCGGTCCTGATAATAGGTGACCGCATAGCCGATCATCCGGTCGAGTTCGGGATGCGTTTCGGGGCTGACTCCCGGCGCGTAGTCGCTGACATAGTTCCAGACAATATCGGGCGTTTCGGCAAGGCAGACCGAGGCCAGATTCAGCAGCAACGTGTAGCTGACCGGCAAATTGTCCGACGGCGGCGTGCCGGCATGGATATGCCAGGCCGGGTTTTCCAGCAATTCGGCCGGCGTCTGTGATGCCGCCTTGCCGCGATGCTGGTAATATTCATCGACCGTCTTCGGAATGACGTCGAAATGCATCCGCTTGGCGCGGCGTGGCTGCGCATACATGAACAGCGACAGCGATTCCGGGCTGCCATAGCTCAGCCACTCCTCGATGCTGAGGCCGTTGCCTTTCGATTTGGAGATTTTCTCGCCGGCGGAATCCAGGAACAGCTCATAGGAGATGCCGATTGGCGGCGTACCGCCCATCGCGCGGGTGATCTTTGAGGATTGCCGCACCGAATCGATCAGATCCTTGCCGGCCATCTCGTAATCGACGCCAAGGACGAACCAGCGCATCGCCCAGTCGGCCTTCCATTGCAGCTTGCAGGCCCCGCCGGTGATGCCGGTCTCGATCTCGGCATTGGTGTCTGGATGCAGATAGGTGATGGCGTCGCGGTCGGGATGCGTGGCAATCACTTTCGCCTGCAGCACCCGCCCGCTATCCGGGCAGACCGGAAAGAACGGGCTGTAGGTGGCGCGACGTTCCTCGCCAAGGGTCGGCAGCATGATATCCATGATGGCATCGTAATTCACCAGCACACTGCGCAGCCCGTCATCGAAACGGCCGGAGCGGTAACAGTCGGTCGAACTGACAAATTCATAGTCGAAGCCGAAGGAATCCAGAAATGCCTGCAGGCGGGCATTGTTATGCGCGCCAAAGGAGGGGTGCGTGCCAAACGGGTCGCGGACCGATGTCAGCGGCAGTCCCAGATCCGCTTTCAGACCCTCGCCATTCGGGACATTGTCCGGCACCTTGCGAAGCCCGTCCATATCGTCCGAGAAGCAGACAAGCCGCGTTGCCGCGCCGGTCATCACCTCGAAGGCGTGCCGCACCATGCTGGTCCGCACCACCTCGCCGAAGGTGCCGATATGCGGCAGTCCCGACGGGCCGTACCCGGTCTCGAACAGCACCTCGCCATCATGGTTCATGCCGTCAAGCCGTTTCACAAGGTCGCGCGCCTCGGCAAAGGGCCAGGCTTTCGCGTCGCTGGCGACGGCCTTCAGTTCGGCGGCATTGTCGGTCATGTCTCGTATCCTGTGTCCCGGTCGAATCGCGCGCCGGTGCGCCGGCGGCGGGTGGCGCCATCTATGCCGCAAATCCCCCCGGCAGGCAAGCCTGCTTGCCGGATATGGACAGGCGGGACACGCCGGCATGAATGGTCATTTGCCGGCTGGTCGCCTACCATGTTTGCGGCTATATCAGGGGGATGGACTCTCCCTCCTCAGACGGGCTCGGACTGACGACGCTCAGCATCCCCGAGCTGCATGCGGCGCCGGTCTTCTACCCGGCCGGCACAAGGCTGATCTGGATTTCGGACGCCGGCGAGATCGCCGCCATCGACCGGCAGACGGCGGCGGCGCGGCTTGCCCGCCAGGTGCCGATTGTCTGCCACCGGCGCTGGAGCGAGGCGCGGGCCGGCCATGAGATCGCGACCTGTCTTGATGTGATGGAGCTTTACGCCTTTGTCAGGCCGGCGCGGTTCTGCCTGCCGACGCCGCGCGGACTGGCGGCGCAGCTGGCGCTGCCACGCCCGGCCGGGGGCGAGGACATGGCGGCGCTGCTGCCGCGCGCCGCCTACACGCTTCTTGATGAACTTGCCGCCTTGCCCGAGGCGCAGCGCCGCGAGGCCGGCGCGATCGCGACGATGATGGCCGCTTCCGGCTGGCCATGGGGACCCGTCATCCTGGCGCATCTTGGGCTCGCCGCACCACCCGCCGCGCCACCTGATGGTCGCCAGGCGGCGATCTGGCACCGGCTGCCGGAATATACCGACTTCACCGCCAGCCCGCCGCCCGGCACCGCGCCGGTGATGGCCGATGCCGCACGCCAGCGACTGGCCAGCATGCTGGGCACCGGCGCCGAGCCGCGGCGCTCGCAGTCCGACTACGCCGCCGCGCTGGCGGCCGGGTTCGACACGCCGGACGCCGGGCCGACACCGGCCATGGTACTTGCCGAGGCCGGCACGGGCACCGGCAAGACGCTCGGCTATCTGGCGCCGGCAACCCTGTGGGCCGAGACAAACGCCGCGCCGGTCTGGATTTCGACCTATACCCGCACATTGCAGCACCAGATCGCGTCCGAGCTGACCCGTCTCTATCCCGATCCCGCCGACTGGGCGCGCAAGGTGGTGATCCGCAAGGGGCGCGAGAACTATCTGTGCCTTCTCAATCTGGAGGAGGCGCTTGGCCAGCTTGCCGGTGCGCCGCGGCGCGGCACCGCGCTGGGGCTGATGGCGCGCTGGGCCGGAGCGACGAATGACGGCGATCTGACAGGCGCGACCTTTCCGGCCTGGCTGACCGACCTTGCCGGACGCGCGCAGACCACCGGCCTTGCCGACCGGCGCGGCGAGTGTATCCACAGCGCCTGCGCGCATTACAACCGCTGCTTTGTCGAGAAATCGGTGCGCCGCTCGCGCCGCGCCGACATCGTGATCAGCAATCACGCGCTGGTGATGATCAACGCCGCCTACGCCCCGCCCCCGGACCCGCATGACGAGCGCAGCAGCGAGCGCCGGCGCCCGATGCGCTACGTCTTCGATGAGGGGCATCACCTGTTCGATGCCGCCGACAGCGCCTTCTCGCTCTATCTCAGCGCGCAGGAGGCGGCCGAGCTTCGGGGCTGGATCCGCGGCGCCGAGGACGGGCGGCGCGGCCGCGCCCGGGGGTTGAAGCGCCGGCTTGACGAGTTGCTGGCCGGTGACCCCGAAGCGCTTGCCGATCTGGAAACTGCGCTCGAGGCGGCGCGGGCGCTGCCGGGCCAGGGCTGGCAGAAACGCATCAGCAACGCCGCGCCGGTCGGGCCGGCCGAACAGTTCTTCATGGTGCTTCGCCAGACCCTCTATGGCCGTGTCGAGGATGTCGAGAGCCCCTATGACCTGCAGGCGCATTTCCATCCGGCACCGGAACCGCTGCTGGAAACCATCGCGCCCTTTGGTGCCGCGCTGGCCGGGCTGGCCGCGCCGCTTCACAAGCTGGCGGCGCGGCTTCGGGCCATTCTGGACAACCGCGCCGAGGAGCTGGAGAGTGCCGAGCGGGCGCGGCTGGAAGGCGCGATACGGGGGTTGGAGCTGCGCGCCGCCGGGCCCGTATCCGGCTGGCAGGCATTGCTCGACAGCGCGCAGTCAGGCCCTTCCGACGGCTTTGTCGACTGGATGCAGATCGACCGCATCGACGGCACCGACCGCGATGTCGGGGTGGCGCGGCATTGGCTGGATCCGACCATTCCGTTTGCCAGCATGGTACTGCAGCTGTCGCATGGTGTCGCCGTCACCTCGGCGACGCTTCGCGACCCGCTGCCGGCGAGCAAGGGCGCGGATGACGCGCCATTGCAGACCGCCACCGCGGACACGGCACCATGGGATTCAGCCTTGGCGCTGACCGGCGCGCTGCATCTGGAACATCCCTCGATGCGGGCGGCGTTCGACTCCCCCTTCGACTATGCCGCGCAGACCCGCATTCTGGTGGTGAATGATCTGGAACGCGAACGGCCGGCGGCCATCGCCGCGGCGATGGCGGCGCTGATGAAGGCGGCGGGTGGCGGCGCGCTGGGGCTGTTCACGGCGATCCGGCGGCTGCGCGCCGTCTATCCCGATCTGGTGCGCCGTCTGGAAGCCGAGGGGCTGCCGCTCTATGCGCAGCATGTCGACCGGATGAATTTGCAGACGCTGCTGCAGATCTTCCGCGAGGAGCCGCATTCCTGCCTGCTTGGCACCGATGCGGTGCGCGATGGCATCGATGTGCCGGGCGAGGCGCTGCGGCTGATCATCTTCGACCGCATGCCCTGGCCGCGCGCCGACATCCTGTTCAAGGCGCGGGCCGACTGGCAGGGGCGCGATGCCTGGGTTGACCGGGTGACCCGCCTGAAGCTTCGCCAGGCCTTCGGGCGGCTGATCCGGCGTGGCACCGACCGGGGCGTGTTCGTGATGCTGGACAGCCGCCTGCCGACACGCCTGACAAGCGCCTTTCCGGCCGGCACGACGGTGGAACGGGTCGGGCTTGCCGACGCCATCCGCCTGACCGGCGAATTTCTGGGCGAGACGTAAATGTTAAACAAAGACCTATTAAACAACGGCCTGCTCATCGTGCTTTGGGGGCTTGGGCACCCATTTTTTCAGCCGTTCACCAACCTGTTGATAGAAGCTGTGAACAAGCAACTCTGTTTTTTGCACGAACTTTATCGGTGATCTGAAACCAACGGCGTCATCGCAGATCATTTTGATTTCAAAATAACTGATTGATACCGATGCCAGATCACGCGGGATTATGCCTTTCCAAGACTTGATCTCAGACAGTGAGAATACATGTTGGCCAGATTTTCCGCGCCAGCTGCAATGGACAAGAATTTGCGACATGAATTCTTGATCCACATCAGCAAGCATTCTCATCAACCAACCGATGCGGCCTTTGGTTGTTGGAATGTCCTTTGGTGCCTGCAGCCACATTGAAACTTCGATTTTCTTTTGTCCCAAATCAACCTTGAGATGGATACTGTCAGCGGTATTCGGGACGATAAACCGGCTTTGCAACGTCAAATCCTGTGTCAGGTCAACCATTGAATCATCAAACCGCTGAACCGAACCAGTGCCGCCGAGGTATTTTCTTGGAACATGAAGCTTCACCTCTGCCTTGAGATGCTCACTCAATTGCAGACAGATGTAACGCTCTTCAAAAAACCAGTCGCGCAGCACCGCGTTGGCATTCTCGCTCGACAGCGAAAGGCTTTGTGAGCCGGAGAGCTTTCGGACATCTTCTAGCAGAAACCCCCAGGATGAACTCATTCGAGTGAAACGGTTCAGTCCAGAGTTTTTTGCACTCAGATAATCTCTAAAATCCTTCAGGATAACGACCTGTTCTGGATCAAGCCGACCCTCACTCTCCACCCACAGGCAAATACGGGTGAAAATATGCTGCCATGAGAAATGAAACAGCCCGACCGTCCGGGTCTTGGCCTTCAAGGCATCATAGCAGGGGTGATGATCCGGTCGCGCAACCATTTCATTGGAAATCGTAAGGACCGCATCAACACCTTTCTGTCTTGCAATCTCGACATATTTGGCAATCTGTCCAGGGTCCAGTCTCTTACTGTCCGACTTGGCCTCAACTATAGCCTGCCAGTTTCCGATGCGTATGTAGCCGTCCGGACGCTCACCCTGAAAACCCTCAAAGACAACTTCGGTGAGATATTCGGCCTTTGTTTTGGTTGAAACCCTGACACCTATTTCGCCAAACAGATCAGAGGCAAATGACGGGACAAGTTCAAAAATACGAAACAATACGCATACGTTTCGCAGTTCCCGTTCCTTGAGGTCGAAGCTTGGGAACAACGAAGGTTTGTGGCTTTCAACAAACATCGTGTCTCTCCATTCTCGCAAGAGGCATGGAGAACTCTAGTCAATCAAGATGAATTTAAAGTTAACAAAAAAAGCCGGAGGGCGGCTGCCCTCCGGCCTGATTTCGGTGCGTGGGTGACGTCGGGGCTAGAAGCCCATGCCACCCATGCCGCCCATGCCGCCCATATCGGGCGCGGCCGGGGCCGCTTCCTTCGGCTCCGGCTGGTCGGCCACCATCGCTTCGGTGGTGATCAGCAGCGCGGCAACCGAGGCGGCGTTCTGCAGCGACGAACGGACGACCTTGGTCGGGTCGATGACGCCGGCCTTCACCATGTCGGTAAAGATGCCGTTGGTGGCATCATAACCTTCATTGGCTTCCTTGCTCTCGAGAAGCTTGCCGACGATGACCGAACCTTCGGCACCGGCATTCTCGGCAATGTTGCGGGCCGGGGACTGCAGGGCACGACGTACGATCTCGACGCCGACCTCCTGGTCACGGTTCGCGGGCTTCAGCTTGTCGAGACCGGCAATCGACTTGACGAGTGCAACGCCGCCGCCGGGCACGATGCCTTCTTCAACGGCAGCGCGGGTGGCGTGCATCGCATCATCAACACGGTCCTTGCGTTCCTTCACCTCGACCTCGGTGGCGCCGCCAACGCGGATGACGGCAACACCGCCAGCCAGCTTGGCAAGACGCTCCTGCAGCTTCTCGCGGTCATAATCCGAGGTGGTTTCCTCGGCCTGGGCGCGAATCTGCGAACAACGGGCCTCGATCTCGGACTTCTCACCGGTGCCATCGACAATGGTGGTCTCGTCCTTGGTGATCTCGACGCGCTTGGCCGAACCGAGCATGTCCAGCGTCACCGCGTCGAGCGAGATGCCGACTTCCTCGGACACGACGGTGCCCTTGGTCAGGATCGCGATGTCCTCGAGCATCGCCTTGCGGCGGTCGCCAAAGCCGGGGGCCTTGACGGCGGCAACCTTGAGGCCACCACGAAGACGGTTCACGACGAGCGTGGCAAGAGCCTCACCCTCGATATCCTCGGCGATGATCAGCAGCGGACGGCCCGACTGTACGACCTTTTCCAGAATCGGCAGCATGTCCTGAAGATTGGACAGCTTCTTCTCATGAAGCAGGATGTAAGGGTCTTCGAGCGTGGCGCGCATCTTCTCGGCGTCGGTCACGAAATAGGGTGACAGGTAGCCGCGGTCAAACTGCATGCCCTCGACGACGTCAAGCTCGGTGGCAAGGCTCTTCGCCTCTTCAACGGTGATCACGCCCTCATTGCCGACGCGCTCCATGGCCTCGGCAATCATCTTGCCGATTTCGTCCTCGCCATTCGCCGAGATGGTGCCGACCTGCGCAACCTCGTCGGAGGTGGAGATCTTCTTCGACATCTTCTCAAGCTGTGAGACGACCGACTCGACGGCCATGTCGATGCCGCGCTTCAGATCCATCGGGTTCATGCCGGCGGCCACGGCGCGGGCGCCTTCCTGGGCGATCGACTGGGCAAGGACGGTCGCAGTGGTGGTGCCGTCGCCGGCAACATCATTGGCCTTCGAGGCCACCTCGCGCACCATCTGCGCGCCCATGTTCTGGAACTTGTCCTTCAGCTCGATGTCCTTGGCGACGGTCACACCGTCCTTGGTGATGCGCGGGGCACCAAACGACTTTTCGAGCACGACATTGCGGCCTTTCGGGCCGAGCGTGACTTTTACGGCGTTGGCCAGAATATCGACACCCTCGAGCATCCGTGTTCTGGCGTCAGAGCCGAATTTGACTTCCTTAGCAGCCATTTCTTTTCATCCTTCTATCTTATTTTGTGGTCAGACGATGGTCGGGGGAATTACTCAATGATCCCCATGATGTCGGATTCCTTCATGATCAGGTAATCCTGCCCATCGATCTTGACTTCCGTTCCGGACCATTTGCCGAACAGAACGGCGTCGCCTGCCTTGACATCGAGCGGCTGTACCTTGCCCTGCTCGTCACGGGCACCACCACCGACGGCAATGACCTTGCCTTCCATCGGCTTTTCCTTGGCGGTATCCGGGATAATAATGCCACCTGCGGTCTTTTCCTCGGACTCGGTCCGCTGAACAACCACACGGTCGTGAAGGGGCCTGAACTTCATGCCTCTTTCTCCTCCAGTTGGGTTTGCAATCAATTACTGGCACTCATCGAAAGCGAGTGCCAGCCAGCACCCGCCACAGGTGGGCGCAATGCCGTGAATTGTCAAGAAATTCCGACGAAAAAAATCAGGCGACGCCAAGCTTCTGCTGAAGCGAAGATGACGAGGTCGTGTACTGGAACCTGATCTTCTTCTCGGGATGGACGATTCCATGCGCCGCATGCGCCATCAGCGCCGCTTCATGGAAGCCGGACAGGATCAGTTTCAGCTTGCCGGGATAATGGTTGATATCGCCGATGGCGAAGATCGAGGGCTCGGAGGTCTCGAACCGCTCGGTATCGACCGGGATCAGGTTTTCCTCGAGATTCAACCCGAAATCGGCGATCGGGCCGAGCTTCATGGTCAGGCCGTAGAATGGCAGCAGCACATCGGCGTGAAGCGCTGTCGGCGCCTCGGCGCCGGCGGCCTGCACCAGCACCTTGCCAAGCTGGCCGTCCGTGCCTTCAAGCCCCTTGAGTTGCCCGATCTGCAGCGTCACCCGGCCTTCATCGACCAGCGCCCGCATCTTTGCCACCGTGTCCGGCGCGGCGCGAAAATCATCACGGCGGTGCACCAGCGTCACCGATTCGGCGATATCGACAAGATTCACCGTCCAGTCGAGCGCCGAATCGCCGCCACCGGCGATGACAAGCCTCTTGCCGGCCAGCGTATCACGGCGGCGCACCGCATATTGCACGCCGCCGGTTGTCTCATATTCATCCAGACCTTCAAGCGGCGGGCGCTTCGGCACGAAGGACCCGCCGCCGGCAGCAATCACCACAACCGGCGCGTTCAGCTTCACACCGTCGCTTGTCGTGAGCATCCAGGTTCCGTCATCAAGCTTTTCCAGCGCTTCGGCCATCTGGCCATAATGAAAGACCGGGCCAAAGGGGGCGATCTGCTCCATCAGCCGGTCGGTCAGCTCCTGGCCGGTGCAGACAGGCAATGCCGGGATGTCATAGATCGGCTTTTCCGGATAGAGCTCGGCACATTGCCCGCCCGGCTTGTCAAGGATGTCAACAAGGTGGCAACGAAGATCAAGAAGACCGAGCTCGAAAACGGCAAACAGGCCGCAGGGGCCGGCGCCAATAATGATAATGTCGGTTTTTTGCGGATCGGTCATGACGGTGGCTCGTTGGAAAATCACGTGCGGCGGGGGCAGAGGGTCCAGCGACTAAATAGAAGGAATTTCGCACCGGGGCAATAGGGGATGCGGTGAGGCAAGCCGCCCCGAGAGGGCCGGCCCGGGCGTCAGTCCGGCTGGTGGTCCCGGCGTCTCGGACTCCGGACCCGCCGGTTCGGGATCAGCGAGCGGGCGCGCGGCGAGTCGAGAACACGCTGCATGGCGGGCGGCGCCAGTGCCCGTGCGCGTCGCCATTGCGCCGCCGCGGACAGGCTGATCTCGGCATGGGTGAAACCGCAACGCCGCAGATAGTCGGCCTGATCGGGAATGACATGCCCCTGTGCGACAAGCGTGCCTGTATAGGCCAGCACCTCACGAATATGGCGTGCGGCGGTGAAGCCCCGCCCGTCGGAAAATCTGTCGAACCGGATCGCCAGTGCCGCGCCACCAAGCCGCGTGATGTCGGCCGCGGTGATGTCCGACAAAGACGCGCCGCCGGCATGGACATGGCCAATCACACCACGGCGCAGAAGATCACCGGTGACAAGGTCGAACCAGGTCATGAGGCGCGCGCCCTTGCGACGCCATCATCATAGACTGCCGCCTTCAGCCCGTCCGTGCCGGACCGCGCGACATAGGCGGCAAAACTCTCATCCCCCTCACGGCAAGCCAGATAGGTGTCGATGATGGTTCCGATGACCGCCGGCACCTCATGCTCGGCAAAGGACGGGCCGATGATCCGGCCAATCGCCGCCGCCTCGCCGGCGCGCCCGCCAATGGTGATCTGGTAATGCTCGACCCCCTTCTTGTCGACACCCAGAATACCGATATCCGCCGCGTGGTGATGCCCGCAGGCATTGATGCAGCCGGAGATATTGACCTGCAGCCTGCCAATCGCCGCGCGCCGCTGCGGGTCATCGAAACGTTGAAAGATCCTGTCGGCAAGCGGCAGCGATCGGGCATTCGCAAGGTTGCAGTAATCAAGCCCCGGACAGGCGATGATGTCGCTGATCAGCCCGTTCTCGCCGCCACCAAGGCCGGCCTTGCGGGCATCCCGGTACAGCGCCGGCAAAGCGTCGCGCCGGACATGCGGGATGATGACATTCTGCTGATAGGTGACCCGGATCTCACCAGTGCCATGATCATCGGCAAGATCGGCGATTGCTTCCATTTCCGAGGCCGAGGCATCGCCCGGGGGCCGGCCGGCCGATTTCAGCGAGATAACCGCATTGGCATAGCCGGGCAGCCGGTGCGGCAGGCCATTCTGCCGTACCCATCTGGCAAAGCCGGCATCATGCCGCTGCGCCAGCGCCAGCGCCAAAGGCACCGGCGATGCCTCGGCAAGGTCCGGCGGCGCGAAATGGGCGGCAATGCGCCGATATTCCAACTCCGGCAGGTCGGTCGCGCCATCCTTGATCAGACCCCATTCGGTATTGACGGCCTCGGCAAAGGCATCAATGCCCATGGCGTCGACAAGGATCTTGATCCGCGCCTTGTAGATATTGTCGCGCCGGCCAGCGGCGTTATAGATCCGCATCACCGCCTCGAGATAGGACAGGATGTGACGCTTCGGAACGAAATGTGCCAGCTGGCGGGCCACCCGATCCAGATAGGCCGATTGCCGCAAATTCGCCTCATCCTCAGCATTGGTCAGAAAGCCCATCTCCACCAGAACCGAGGGAATATC
>RFZL01000040.1 GCA_009920665.1 Alphaproteobacteria bacterium
GCGCCGCCAGGCTGGCCTCGTTGGCGACATAGCCGCTGGTGAAGGTCAGGGCGCGTTCCTTGCCATGCAGGGCGGCAAGCTCGGCCTCGAGCGCGACAAGCGCGTGGCTGGTGCCGGAAATGTTGCGGGTGCCACCGGCACCGGCGCCCCAGGTGCCGGCCGCATCGCGCATGGCGGCGATGACATCGGGATGCTGGCCCATGCCCAGATAGTCATTGGAACACCAGACGGCGACCTCACGGACCTCGCCGCCATGATGGTGACGCGCGACCGGGTGGCGCCCGGCGATGCGCTCCAGCTCGACGAAATGTCGATACCGGTTCTCGCCCTTGAGGCGGTTCAGCTGCGCGGCAAAGCGCGCGGTATAGTCCCCGTCGAAGGTCATGCTATCTCTGGTTGGCACCTGTTTGATAACCAGTAAATAAGCCAGATTGCCGATAAAGGAAACATCCGGTCACACAGATGTGACGAAATGCGCCATGATTTCATCACCGCCGATATGGCCCTGTTCGCCGGTTTATTCGGCGGCGGCGGGAACCTCGATTCGCGCGGCGGCGAATTTCAGCTCCGGGATCTTGCCATAGGGGTCAAGCGCCGGGTTGGTCAGATAGTTCGCCGGCGCCTCATAGAAGCAGAAGGGAACGAAGATCAGCCCGCTTGGCAGTTTCGGGTCCATCCGCGCCGCCAGCTCGATCTCGCCGCGGCGGGTCACGACCCGCACCATCGCCCCGGCCTCGATCTGCAGGCTCTGCAGCGTTTCCGGCGCCATATGCACCTCCGGTTCCGGCTCGATGGCGTCAAGGACCGGCGACCGCCTGGTCATCGACCCGGTGTGCCAATGTTCCAGCAGCCGGCCGGTTGTCAGCACGATCGGGAACTCCTCGTCCGGCGTCTCGTCGGGGGGCAGGACCTCGGCAGGCGTCATCCGCCCGCGTCCGCTCGGCGTCGGGAAGCCGTCGCCGAAGATCACCTCGCGGCCGGCGCTGTTCTCGTCGGCGCAGGGATAGGTCACCGCGCCTTCATCATCCGCCGAACACGTCGCGCGGATGCGTGTAGTCCCAGTCGAGCCCCATCCGCCTCGCCAGCTGCTGGATGATCCACCAGTCCTGCCGCGCCTCGCCCGGCGGCGCGACAGCGGCGCGTCCCATCTGCACCCGCCGGTCGGTGTTGGTCACGGTGCCGTCCTTTTCCGGAAAGGCCGAGGCGGGGAGAATGACATCGGCAAAGGCAGCGGTCTCGGTCATGAAGATGTCCTGCACCACCAGGATATCCAGATTGGCCAGCGCGGCGCGGGCATGCGCCTGATCCGGATCCGACATCGCCGGATTCTCGCCCATGATATACATCGCCCTGATATCGCCGTGATAGGCGGCGTCGGTGATCTCGACGACGGTCAGGCCGCGCTCCGGGTCCAGCTCGGCGCCCCAGAGTTCGGCATAGCGCCGGCGCGTCTCGTCATCGGTCACCGATTTGTAGTCGGGAAAGAACATCGGGATCAGCCCGGCGTCCGAGGCGCCCTGGACGTTGTTCTGGCCGCGCAGCGGGTGCAGGCCGGTGCCGGCCCGCCCGACATTGCCGGTCAGCAGCGCCAGCGAGATCAGGCAGCGCGAATTGTCGGTGCCATGCGTGTGCTGCGAGATCCCCATGCCCCAGAAGATCATCGCGCTGTTCGCGCCGGCATAGCCGCGCGCCACTTCGCGCAATGTCTCGGCGTCGATGCCGCAGATAGGCGCCATCGCCTCGGGCGTGGTGTGGGCGGTGCGCGCTTTCAGCTCCTCGAACCCTTCGGTATGTGCGGCGACATAGGCGGCGTCATACAGCCCCTCGGTGATGATGACATTGATCATCGCGTTCAGCATCGCCACATCGCTTCCCGGCGAGAAGCGAAGCGAGGCGGTCGCGTAGCGGTCCAGATGCTGGCCGCGCGGGTCCAGAACATAGAGCCGCGCGCCGCGCTGCGCGGCGTTCTTGATGAAGGTGGCAGCGACCGGGTGGTTCACCGTCGGATTGGCGCCGATGACGATGATCGCCTCGGCATTGCGGCATTCGGCAAAGGAAGCGGTGACGGCGCCGGACCCGATATTTTCCAGTAGCGCGGCGACCGACGAGGCGTGGCACAACCGTGTGCAGTGATCGACATTGTTGGTACGGAAGCCGGTGCGGACCAGCTTCTGGACAAGATAGGCCTCTTCATTCGTGCCTTTCGCCGAGCCGAATCCGGCCATCGCCGCCGGACCATGCTCATCACGCACGGCGGCCAGGCGCGTAGCCGCCAGATCCAGCGCCTCGTCCCAGCTTGCCTCGCGGAAATGCGTCATCGGGTTGGCCGGGTCGAACGGCATCGAGGCCGATTTCGGCACATCATCACGGCGGATCAGCGGCCTGGTCAGACGTTCAGGATTATGAATATAGTCAAACCCATAGCGTCCCTTGACGCACAGCCGTCCCTGATTGGCCGGCCCCTGACGCCCGGAAACGGCGACGATCCTTTCATCCTTCACCGAGAAGGTCAGCTGGCAGCCAACGCCGCAATAGGGGCAGACCGAATCGACCTGTCGGTCAGGTGTGATGGCCAGCATCTGGTCGGCATCGAGAAGGGTTTTCGGCATCAGCGCGCCGGTCGGGCAGGCCTGAACACATTCCCCGCAGCCGACGCAGGTCGAGGCCCCCATCTCGTCATCGAAATCGAAGACGATCTTTGCTTCGGCGCCGCGGCCGGCAAGACCGATCACATCATTCACCTGGACCTCACGGCAGGCGCGAACGCACAGATTGCACTGGATGCAGGCATCCATATTGACGGCGATGGCCGGGTGGCTGCTGTCCGGTTCGACGGTCGGTTTTGCCGGAAAGCGTGCCGTTTCGACACCCTGCGCTTCGGCATAGCGCCACAATTCGGAATCCGGGTCATGCGCGCTGTCGCGGTACGGCTGGTCGGCGACCAGGAGTTCCATCACCATCTTGCGGGCGGTTCTGGCGCGGTGATTGTCGCTGGTGACAACCATACCCTCGGTCGGCATGCGGATACAGCTTGCGGCCAGCACGCGCTCCCCCTCGATCTCGACCATACAGGCGCGGCAATTGCCGTCGGCCCGGTAGCCATCGGAATCCTTGTAGCACAGATGCGGAATGTCGGTGCCGTGGCGCGCCGCGGCCTGCCAGATGGTTTCGCCATCGCGCGCGGTGACGGACTGCCCGTCAAGGGTGAAGGTCACGCCGGCCTGGCTGCCGCTGCCATTATCATGGTCACTCATGATCGCCGTCCCCCAAATCTGGGCCTTCCTGCCCTCGGCCGCCAACATCCTCTGGAAAGTGTTTCATCACGCTGACCAGCGGGTTTGACGCCGCCTGGCCAAGGCCGCAGATGCTGGCATCGGCCATTGTCACCGCCAGTTCGCCTAGAAGCGCTGTATCGGGGGTGGTGTTGCCCATCATCGCAACGGCCTTCTCGGTGCCGTTGCGGCAGGGTGTGCACTGGCCGCAGCTTTCATGCGCGAAGAATTTCATCAGGTTCAGCGCCGCGTCCCACATATTGTCCCGGTCGGACAGCACAACGACAGCGTGCGAGCCGACGAAACAGCCTTCCTTGGCAAGCTCACCGCCGAAATCGAGCGCGATGTCACCTTTGTTGGAAGGCAGGATTCCGCCCGACGCGCCGCCTGGAAGATAGCCCTTGAAACTGTGTCCTTCGGCCATGCCGCCGCACAGCGCGATCAGCTCATTGACCGTCGATCCGGCCGGCGCGAGGACCACACCCGGGCGCGCCACGCGGCCGGAGACAGAATAGCTTCGTGGACCGGGATGTCCGTCCTTGCCCTGCGCGTTGAACCAGTCGGCACCGTTCTCGACAATGTCGCGGACCCAGTGCAGCGTCTCGATATTGTTGACCAGCGTCGGGCGGCCGAAAATCCCCATCTCGGCCACATAGGGTGGTCGGTGGCGGGGCAGGCCGCGCCTGCCTTCAATCGACTCGATCATCGCCGATTCCTCGCCGCAGATATAGGCGCCGGCACCGCGCCGCAGTTCCAGCGCCACATGACCGGCAAGGCCGGCCGCCTGCACAGCTTCGAGCTCGGCGTGCAACAGGGCGATGATCTCGGGATATTCGTCCCGCATATAGATGAAACAGCGGTCAATGCCGACGACATGCGCGGCGATCAGGATGCCCTCGATCATGCGGTGCGGGTCGGTTGACAGGTAATGCCGGTCCTTGAAGGTGCCGGGTTCGCCCTCATCGCCATTCACAGCCATCATGCGCGGACCGGGCTGGTCGCTGACAATGCGCCATTTGCGGCCGGTCGGGAAACCGGCACCGCCAAGACCACGAAGCGCGGCCTCATCCATGATGGCCAGCACATCATCGCGCGACCTTGTGCCGGCAAGAAGTTCGCGAAGGATGGTGTAGCCGCCGGCCGCCATGTAGGTGTCAAGGCGGATGGCGCCGGACGGCGCGGCCGGGTGTGGCGCGCTGTCAATGCCGGTCAGGCCGTGAAGGTCGGCTGGCGCGACAAGCTGGTGGCCAATCGCGGCGGCGGGGGCCTTGTCGCAGGCACCGATGCAGGGCGCGGCGACAAACCGCACCCTGTCACTGGCGTAGGGCTGAAGCTGTGCAAGAAGGTCTTCGCCGCCGGCCATCATGCAGGACAGCGAGGTGCAGACACGGATGGTACAGGAAGCCGGAGCATCTTCGCCCTCGCGGACAAGGTCGAAATGGTCATAGAAGCTGGCAACCTCCCAGACTTCCGCCATCGACAGGCCCATCCACGTCGCCAGCGCCGCGAGGTGGCGCGTCGAGAGATGATGATGGTTATCCTGGATGCGGTGCAGATATTCGATCAGCAGGTCGCGGCGCGGCGCTTCAGCACCGAGAAGAGCCTTGATTTCGGCTAGCGCGGCCGGGTCGGTAAGACGGCCTTTCGGCTTGTAGTTGCCGCGGCCACGGCTGGACTTGCTGCCCTGCTGCCGGTCCGACGGAACGCCTGCTTCGTCCATCTGCCATGTCCCCCACTGTCAAACGCACATGGATCCGCGCGGTTCAGCATTCAAGTCAAGAAGGCTGACCTCAGCGTCGCCCGATGCTCTTGGCCAACTATCCCTGCTTGCCTTGCCCTTAACATCACCAATTGCGCCATGGCGTGACGGATACAGGATGAAATTCCCGGTCTGGCGGATTTCCCGGCAGACTGTCATTCCGGTCTTTCCATCTCTGGCAAGTCGGTTTTGACAAGATCAATGATGGCACAATTGATCATTTGCTTGCCGGCATGCGTGAAATTGACTGTCACATTGTCGCCGACGATGGACTGCACCTGACCAATCCCCCAATCGGGCCGGTCGGGGTGCGAGACGAAATCGCCGAGGCTGAAATAGAGCATGACCCACTCCGCTGCTGTCTTTTTGGAGGTGGTCGATCCGCCACCATCGCACAAGAGTGGTTTCCAAAAGATGCTCCAAAAATGCGAATAGATACGGCAGGAAAAAAGGGGGCGTGACGCCCCCTTTGCAAATTGGTCAGCTGCGAACTGGTCAGGCTGTGCCGGTGGCTATGGCCTTCAGCTGGCTGTCAAGCTCTGATGCGCTGCTACCTGGCGCCGGCGGCGTGGCTGCACTCCGGCAGGGGTCTCGTCGACATCGGCGTCAGTGATGGTGTCGGGAAGATCGGTCTGCATATGGCCCATCGCCTCTGTCTCGCGCAGGATATATCCCTGTCCCCATACCGTGTCGATGCTGACACCACGGGCACCGGCCAGTTCCAGCTTGCGGCGAAGCTTGCAGATGAACACGTCGATGATCTTCGGCTCCGGCTCGTCCATGCCGCCATAGAGATGGCTGAGGAAGGCGGTCTTGCTGAGAACCGATCCCTTGCGAAGCGCGAGAAACTCGACAATCCGGAATTCCTTGCCGGTCAGTGACAGCGGCTCGCCTTCTACCAGCGCCAGATGGCGGTTCAGATCGACCTCGAGATTGCCGACACAGACGGTTGCCGAGCTGTGGCCATGCGTGCGCCGGATGATGGCGTCGAGATTGGCCAGAAGTTCAAACCTGTCGAACGGCTTGGTAAGATAACCATCGGCACCGGCACCGAGTGCGGCAATCTTGTCGTCCGTACTGGCGTTGCCGGACACCACGAGAATCGGGACCGGGATATGATTCTTGCGAATCAGGCGCGCCAGTCTGGTGCCGTCACCGTCCGGAAGGTTGATGTCGAGCAGCACAGCATCGATGTTGTTGTGCTTGAGTTCCGCAAGGGCGGTCTCGATGTTGTGCGCCGTCGACTGAAAATGGCCTGCTTCTTCAAGCGTCATGCCCAGAACATCGGCGACAACAGGATCATCTTCTACAATCAGGATATGCATGGCGTGGTTCCTAACATCAAAGTTGGACAGTCTTGTTGCGATTCTCCTGACAGAATTTTCGGCGGATCAGCCCGTCGAAAGCCCCGTCTTGATCGTTAAGCAAACCGTAATGTACCTTGTCCAAAGCCTCAATTCACATATGCGTGATTTACTTTTTAGTAATAATAACGATGAGTTAAAAGCTTTTTTTTAGAATTCGCATTACAAAACAGCGCTTGAAGGGCATTTGATTTTTGTGTAATCCCATGCCGATACATCCCTGGCGATTCGTGAATTTGGCTCTCAGCCTTGTTTTTCGGGAATCGGCTTTCGGGACAAAGGAAACAAAAACGTAGCGGACATTCAGTCTTTGAAACGGATGATCAAATGACCGAAAAAGCCAAAAAAGCCGCCACCGGTGCCAGCAAGACAAAAAAATCGGCCACGAAATCTGTGAAGTTGGCCAGCAAAAAACCTGCCGGCAACACGGCGAGCGGCATGACAGCGACACCGATCCTGTTGCCAGAAGGGTATCGTCCCAGCGAGGACGAGGAATTCATGAACCCGATGCAGCTTGCCTATTTCAGGCAGAAGCTCGAGAACTGGCGTGCTGAACTGCTGGCGGAGGCCACCGAGACGATTACCGACCTGTCGCAGGAAAACCTGCACCGGCCGGACCAGATGGACCGGGCGCAGATCGAGAGCAACGCCGCGATCGATCTTCGCACCCGTGATCGGGAGCGCAAGCTGATCCAGAAGATCGAGGCCGCACTGCGCCGGATCGATGAAGGCAGCTATGGTTATTGTGTGGAGACGGATGAACCGATCAATCTGCGCCGGCTTGAGGCCCGTCCGATCGCCTCGCTCAGCCTTCATGCCCAGGAACAGCATGAACGGATGGAACGCATTCACCGCGACGACTGATTCGAAAATGTTGGCCCGGCACGCCTCCCGGTAAGCCTCCCGGCACGTCTGATGTCCCGACACGGTATTTCATGGTGAAATCGTGACAGCCCGCCGGCCTGCTGGCCGGCTGTTTGCCGTTTTGCCTGTGCCGGATCTTTGGCCATGCCGGATCTTTGGCCATGCCGGATCTTTGGCCATGCCGGATCTATGGCCATGCCGGATCAGGCGGGTGATTTCGGCTGGCCGAACCTCAGGTGAGCTCCCCTTTTCGCGCCCGGTGTCGAAAAATAGAACAAAACATGAAAATGTTCTTGAAAACGGAACAAAACAGGTACACACTGTGGTCAGTTGTGATGATTGGACAGTAAACGCAACCAGTTGGCTCCACCCGTTGGCGCAGACAGTCGAAGTAAACAGTTGGTGCGAATATTTGACATTGTCCGGTCATCGCGTGTCGGCGTTATGTGGCTTCAGGGTCGCAACGTAACAGGTCAGCAAGAAGGCCGGCACGCATTCGGATCATCCGGGGCCGCGACAGGCGGTACCCACCCGGCCGGAGCCATCCGCAAGGTGACTTTCCCACAGGAGAGTTTCCGCATGGACAGGGTTCGGCGGCTGTGCAAGAAGGAGGACTGACATGGCTGGAGTCGTGGTGGACCTGCAAATGAAGAATGACGACAAGGCGAAGGCGCTTGAAGCTGCCATTGGCCAGATTGAAAAGGCGTTCGGCAAGGGCTCGGTGATGAAGCTTGGCCAGCGCGAGGCGGCGGCCGATGTCCAGGCGATCTCGACCGGATCGCTCGGGCTTGATATCGGGCTTGGCATTGGCGGCTTCCCAAAGGGTCGGATCGTCGAGATCTATGGCCCTGAATCCTCGGGCAAGACGACATTGGCGCTTCATGCCGTGGCCGAGGCGCAGAAGGAGGGCGGCAATTGTGCGTTTGTCGATGCCGAACATGCGCTTGATCCGGTCTATGCGCGCAAGCTTGGCGTCAATATCGACGAACTGCTGATTTCCCAGCCTGATGCCGGTGAACAGGCGCTTGAGATCGCCGACACGCTGGTACGCTCAGGCGCGATCGACGTTCTGGTCATCGACTCGGTGGCGGCGCTGGTGCCGCGGGCCGAACTCGAGGGTGAGATGGGGGACACCCATGTCGGTCTTCACGCCCGATTGATGAGCCAGGCGCTTCGCAAGCTGACCTCGTCGATTGCGCGCAGCAACTGTCTGGTGATCTTCATCAACCAGATCCGTCTGAAGATCGGCGTGATGTTCGGTAATCCGGAAACCACCACCGGTGGCAATGCGCTGAAATTCTACGCCTCGGTTCGTCTTGATATCCGCCGCATCGGCGCGATCAAGGATCGTGACGAGGTGATTGGCAACCAGACCCGCGTCAAGGTGGTCAAGAACAAGGTGGCGGCACCGTTCCGCACCATCGAGTTCGACATCATGTATGGCGAGGGCATCTCGAAGATGGGTGAGCTCCTTGATCTTGGTGTCGCCGCCGGCATTGTCGAGAAATCCGGCGCCTGGATTTCCTATAATGGCCAGCGGATCGGGCAGGGGCGTGAAAATGCCAAGAACTTCTTGGTCGGTGACCAGATGCTTGACCAGTCGATTGCCGAGTCAGCCGAAGCAGCGGTGCCCGACTCACCGGATGAACCGCCGGCTCCCGATAATGGTGCGGGTCCGGCACCCGACGCCTAGGTGACATCCTGCCGGCATCTCGTGCCGGCATGGCAGATACCCGATAGCGAACCCCGCCCGGCACCCGCCCGGCGGGGTTTTGCACGGGTTTTATGCTGTCCTCCAACTGTCTGCCAACTGTCCGCCAATTCTCCGCCAACTGTCCGCCATCTGTCCGCCATCCGGGGGCTGCAGGCGATATGTTTGGCTGGACATATGACAGGCGGCACGCGTAAAACAGGCGACGCTGTGCCGGGCGAGACCCAATTAAAGGCGAGACACCATATCGACCCCTGGCTGGCAGCCCGTATTCGCAGCCACATTCAGTTGAAAAACGCAGGAACCCGCGATGAGCAGCGTCAATGATATCAGGAAGGCCTTTCTCGATTATTTTGCCGTCCATGGCCATGAGATTGTTGATTCCAGCCCGCTGGTGCCGCAGAACGATCCGACCCTGATGTTCACCAATGCCGGCATGGTGCAGTTCAAGAACCTGTTCACCGGTGTCGAGACGCGCAGCTATAACCGCGCCGTGACATCGCAGAAATGCGTTCGCGCCGGCGGCAAGCACAATGATCTGGAGAATGTCGGCTATACCGCGCGCCACCACACCTTCTTTGAAATGCTCGGCAACTTCTCCTTTGGCGACTATTTCAAGGAAAACGCCATCGAACTTGCCTGGAATCTGGTGACGAAGGAATTCGGCCTCGACAGCAGCAAACTCCTCGTCACCGTCTATCACGAGGATGACGAGGCGGCCTCATACTGGAAGAAGATTGCCGGCCTTGGCGATGACCGGATCATCCGCATCGCGACCTCCGACAATTTCTGGGCGATGGGCGATACCGGCCCGTGCGGCCCCTGTTCCGAGATATTCTACGATCATGGTGATCACATTCCGGGTGGCCCGCCCGGCTCGCCGGATGAGGATGGTGACAGGTTCATCGAAATCTGGAACCTCGTCTTCATGCAGTTCGAGCAGCTCCCCGATGAGCGTGTCTCGCTGCCAAAGCCATCGATCGATACCGGCATGGGGCTGGAGCGCATCGCCGCGGTTTTGCAGGGAAAGCATGACAATTACGACATCGATATGATGCGTGCCCTGATCGAGGCGTCGGCCGATGCCTCGAATACCGATCCCGACGGTGAGAAGAATGTCTCCCACCGGGTGGTCGCCGACCATCTGCGGGCCAGTTCCTTCCTGATTGCCGACGGTGTGCTGCCGTCGAATGAGGGGCGCGGCTATGTGTTGCGCCGGATCATGCGCCGCGCCATGCGCCATCTCCACCAGCTTGGCTGCGAGGAGCCGGTGATGTACAGGCTGGTGCCGGCGCTTGTTGCCGAGATGGGCGCGCAATATCCGGAGCTTGGCCGCGCACAGTCGCTGATCGGCGAGACGCTGAAGCTTGAGGAAGGCCGCTTCAAGGAAACCCTTGGCCGCGGTCTGCGTCTGCTGAACGAGGAAATCGAAGGCAAGCAGGCGGGCGGTACGCTCGACGGGCAGACAGCCTTCAAGCTTTATGACACGTTCGGCTTCCCGCTCGACCTGACGCAGGATTTCATGCGTGGCTATGGCTGGAGCGTCGATACTGACGGCTTTGACGCCGCGATGGCAGAGCAGAAAGCGGCGGCGCGGCGCGCCTGGAGCGGGTCCGGTGATACCGCCACCGAAACCATCTGGCTTGACCTTGGCGAGCGTCTGGGGGCAACGGAATTCCTCGGCTACACCTCGGAAAGTGCCGAAGGGCAGGTGACCGCGCTTGTTGTCGATGGTGCCGCGGCTGAAAGCGCCACCGGCGCGGTCTCGGTGATCACCAACCAGACGCCCTTCTATGCCGAGTCAGGTGGCCAGCAGGGCGACCGCGGCGCGATTGCCTGGGACGGCGGGCGCGCGGTCATCTCCGATACCTTCAAGACGCCTGCCGGCATGTTTGTTCACAAGGCAGAGGTTGAAGAGGGGACGCTCGTGGTTGGCGCGGCGCTTCGCATGGATGTCGATGCCGGCCGCCGCCGCCGCCTGCGCGCCAATCATTCGGCGACGCACCTTCTTCACGAGGCACTCCGTCATGTTCTCGGCGATCATGTGGCGCAGAAAGGCTCGCTTGTCGCGCCCGACAGGCTGCGTTTTGATTTCTCGCATCCGCGCGCGGTGTCTGGCGAAGAACTGGCGCGCGTGCAGGCCATTGTGAATGAACGCATCCGGATGAACAGCGAGGTATCGACCCGTATCATGACGCCGGATGCGGCGATTGAGCTTGGCGCGCTGGCGCTGTTCGGCGAGAAATACGGCGATGAGGTGCGTGTTGTTCAGATGGGCGGCGAGACCGATATCGAGGGACGCGGTGCCTGGTCGGTCGAACTGTGTGGCGGCACGCATGTTGGCCGCACAGGCGATATCAGCCTGCTTCGCATCGTGTCTGAATCGGCGGTCGCCGGCGGGGTTCGCCGGATCGAGGCGGTCACCGAGGCAGGCGCGCTGGAATGGCTGGACAGCCGTGAACAGGCATTGCTGCAGGCCGCCGAGATGCTGAAGGTCGCGCCGGAACAGCTTGCCGACCGAGTGGCGCGGCTTGTCGAGGACAACCGCAAGGCGGAACGTGACATCACCGGCCTGCGCCGCAAGCTGGCTGCTGGTGGCGGGGCCGGCGAGGCGCCGACCATGGTGAATGGCGTCAATTTTGTCGGTCGGCTTCTCGAGGACACGCCGGCGCGTGAGTTGAAATCGATGGCGGACGAGATCAAGGCGAACCTGTCGAACGCCGTGATCTGCCTGGTTGCGACGGATGGCGGCAAGGCGTCGATTGTCGTCGCTGTGACCGATGACCTGACCACCAGCCGCAATGCTGTTGATCTGGTCAAAATCGGGTCGGGCGCGCTTGGCGGCGGCGGCGGCGGTGGGCGCCCCGACATGGCGCAGGCGGGTGGCCCGAACGCCGATGCGGCGTCTGCGGCCATTGAGGCGGTATCCGCCGCGCTCTGACACAATATGCCAGATCAGGAAGGGGCACATCGCGGCGTGCGGTGTGTCCCTTTTTCCTGTCGGTTATGCACTGGCAATAACCAAAGCCGATCCGGCATCAGAGCCGGCCCGCTATATTGCCCGGCCGGGCCTGTTCAGACGTTCATCGCCGCCTTCAGATTGTCATCCAGCGCATCGAGGAAGGCATCGGTTGTCAGGAAGGGTTGCTCGTTCGAGATCAGCAGTGCCAGATCCTTGGTCATCTGGCCACGCTCCACCGTCTGGATGCAGACCTTCTCCACCGTTTCGGCGAAATTGGCCACGTCCGGCGTGTTGTCGAACTTTGCGCGGTAGCTGAGACCACGTGTCCAGGCAAAGATCGAGGCGATCGGGTTGGTCGAGGTCGGCTTGCCCTGCTGGTGCTGGCGATAATGGCGCGTCACCGTGCCGTGTGCGGCCTCGGCCTCGACGGTCTTGCCGTCCGGGGTCATCAGAACCGATGTCATCAGGCCGAGTGAGCCGAAGCCCTGGGCCACGGTATCGGACTGCACATCGCCATCATAGTTCTTGCAGGCCCAGACAAACCCGCCATCCCATTTCAGCGCGCAGGCGACCATATCGTCGATCAGGCGATGCTCATAGGTGATGCCGGCGGCGCGGAACTTGTCGGCGAACTCGCTTTCATAGACTTCCTCGAACAGGTCCTTGAAGCGCCCGTCATAGGCTTTCAGGATGGTGTTCTTGGTTGACAGATAGACCGGCCATCCGAGGTCGAGGCCGTAATTCATGCAGGCCCGCGCAAAGCCGCGAATCGATTCATCAAGGTTGTACATCGACATCGCCACGCCGCCATCGGGGAAGTCGAACACCTCGCGGGTCACCGGCGCGCTGCCATCGGCCGGGGTGAAGGTCATGGTCAGCTTGCCGGCACCCTCGACGACAAAATCGGTGGCGCGGTACTGGTCGCCAAAGGCGTGGCGACCAATGACGATCGGCCGCGTCCATCCCGGCACCAGACGCGGTACGTTCTGGCAGATGATCGGCTGGCGGAACACCGTGCCACCAAGGATGTTGCGGATCGTACCGTTCGGCGAACGGTACATCTCCTTCAGGCCGAATTCCTCGACCCGCGCCTCATCGGGGGTGATGGTCGCGCATTTCACGCCGACGCCATATTCCTTGATGGCATTGGCGCTGTCGATGGTGATCTGATCGTTTGTCTCGTCCCGCTTCTCGATCCCGAGATCGTAATATTTCAGGTCTATATCAAGATAGGGGAAGATCAGCTTGTCTTTGATTTTCTGCCAGATGATGCGGGTCATCTCGTCGCCGTCGATTTCGACGACCGGGGTTTTTACTTTGATCCTGGACATGGCTTTCCTTCACCTTTCACATTGCGCCCGCTGGCCCTGGCCTGGCCGTGCGAACAGCATGAACAAGTGGCGGGCACGGGCACTGACACCGCGCTCCTGGCCCACCGTTTCCGGCTCGTCTGGGAACATCAACTGACTGGCACCGAAGCCCCACTGGTCGGGTCGTTGGTTTTGTACTGTCCAAGTGGGGTTTGCGCAAGACCAAGCTGTGTGAATGTGGTGCGTCAGACGCCTGTGAGGTCCTTCAGGTGGGGTTTCAACGCCTCGACCGAGGCGACCGTCTCGAAATGCTGCAGATGACCGTTATGCATGAACCCTTCAGCGATCACCGCATCAAGCATCGCCAGCAGCGGGTCCCAATAGCCGTCGATATTGAGGATGATGACCGGCTTCTTGTGCAGATCGAGCTGTCGCCAGGTGGTGATTTCCATGGTTTCGTCGAGCGTGCCGAGGCCGCCGGGAAGAACAATGAAGGCGTCACTCTCGGCATACATCATTTCCTTGCGCTGATGCATCGTGTCGATGATGTGAAGCTTGGTCACGCCGGCATGGCCGATCTCGACGCGATCAAGGAATTTCGGGATGATGCCGATGACGGTGCCACCACCCTGAACAGCCCCGTCCGCTACGCGACCCATCAACCCGCTGCTGCCGCCGCCATAGACCAGACCCAGACCATAACTTGCAAGCATGGCGCCAAGGTCGTGGGCGGCATCGGCATAGGATGGCTTGTGGCCGGCCGACGCGCCAGCGAAAACGCAGACTTTTTTCATGGTGAAGATGTATCCTGTGATTGAAAGAACATGTTGATAGCATTACGCTGATAACCGTTTTTCGCCAGTGAAAAGGTATTTTGCGTGAGGGTCCTGACCTACATCTTTGTCGGCGTCGGCGCGGCCATAGCCGTCATCGCGCTTGCTGTCACACTTCTTGACAATGGCGAGCAGGCGACGATTGAGCCGCAATCTGACGCATCGCTGGCCGTAACGACTAAACCACAAGCCGCGGCAGAGACCGCCCCAGAGACCGCCCCAACGACCGGGGCAGAGACCGGGGCAGAGACCGAAGCGCCGGACACCTCGCAACCGGGCGCCCCCGGGGCAACCGTGGCTACGCAGTCTGCTGAGGCCTCGGACGCAGCGCCGACAGCCGCCGGCGGTGACGCTGCGGAGATGGCCTCCGACGCGCAGGCCGCGGCACCAACCGTTTCGATTGACCTCGCCCAGGTCAGGCCGGACGGCAATGCGGTGTTCGCCGGCAAGGCAGCCCCGCATGCCGAGGTGACGGTGTTTGAGGGAGAGGTTATCCTTGGCCGCACCAGGGCGGATGAAAATGGTGAGTGGGTGATCATTCCCGAAGCGGCACTCGGACCCGGTGAACATCTGGTGTCGGTCGGGGCGGTGTCGGAGGATGGCACGTCGTCTGTCGCCGATATCAGCATGGCGATCGAGGTTGGCGAGACAAAGGATGAACGCCCGCTTGTGGCCCTGCTGCCGCAGACCGAGACTGACATCCCGAAATTGCTGCAATCGCCTGATGACATGCCAGCCACCGCTGTCGATGTGGCCAGATCCGATGATAACCAGCCACAGAGTGCTGTCGACAAGCCGATGGTCCCGGCTATCGTCCCGGCCATCGCACCGCGGTCCCTGTCATGGAAGGCCGGCGGTGAGCTTGTCGTCGCGGGCGCCTCGCGAGGTGGTGTTCGTGTCGACGCTATTGCTGACGGCATGCCGTTTGGCAGCACTGCGACGATGGATGATGGCAGCTGGCAGGTTGGTGGCAAGGTTGATATGACAAAGCCCGGTCGGACGATGCTGTTTACCTTGCGCGATGTGGATGACGCCGCCATTGCCACCTATGAATTGCCGGTCGCGACCCGTGACCTGTCGCAGGGGCTTGATGGCAGCCGCATGGTCATTGTCCAGCGCGGCGATGCACTGTGGCGCATTGCCTACAGCTCTTACGGCGAGGGGATCAGATATGTCGATATCGTGCGGCGCAACGCGGCCGCGATCAATGATCCGGACCTGATTTTCCCGAATCAGATCTTCACGCTTCCGCAAGATCCATGATCGAAATCCGACCGGTCTGATAGCGCATCATGAATTCACCTCACAGCAACACCGATTTCGAGGATGGATGGATTGCCGCCGACGGCTGGGCGGTGCTGGCCATTGCCGGCATTGTCACCATCATTCTGGCCCTGATCTCGTTGCCACTCGGCACCTTTGCCCTGGGTGTCATGCTGTGGCTGCGTCATACTTTGCGCGCCCCGCGGCGACTGACGCCGGACGGTCACGGGAAGGTGGTGGCACCGGCTGACGGGGTGGTGGTTGAGGTCCTGGACATTCTTGAAGAGCGTGGGGCCGACGAGCGCGCGGCGCATTCGGATATGACCGGCGCGGCGCGGGTGACAATCCGCACCGGCCTGGCCGATGCCCAGCTTCAGCGCAGCCCGGTGGCTGGCCGCATCATCGACAATTTCCTGATCCCCGGTCTGTTTCGTGGCGGTGAGGAACTGGCCCTGATGCGGCGTGACAATGAACGCCGCGAAATCAGCATCGAGACCGAGGATGGCGCGCGCTTTCTGCTGGCGATGATCGGCACGGCGACAGCGCGCCAGCTTGTCTGCCGGTTTGGCCCCGGCAAGTTCCTCGCCACCGGTGCGCCGCTTGGCATGGCGCGGATTGGCGGGCTGACCGATCTTGTGATTCCGGCCGGCTACAAGGTCGAGATCGAGGTCGGCAGGACAGTGGTTGCCGGCGAGACGATCCTCGCCAGACGCTGATCGCCGGGGCCGATGTTCGACGCCGCCCTCAGACCCCTTGTCAACCGGATCCTTGATCCTGTTGGCCGCCTGTTGGCCGGGGCCGGTGTCACCGCCAATCTGGTGACAATCATCGGCTTTGCTTTCGGAGCAGGCGCCGCTGTGGCGGTGGCCTTCGAGGCAGGCATGGTTGCCCTGACCCTGCTTGCCGTCAACAGACTTTGTGACGGGCTTGACGGCGCGGTGGCGCGTGCGCGGGGGCCAACCGACCTTGGCGGGTTTCTGGATATCACGCTTGATTTCGTGATTTATAGTGGTCTGGTGTTTGCTTTCGCGATTGCCAATCCGGACAACGCCATTGCGGTGGCCTTTCTGACCTTCAGCTTTGTCGGCACCGGAACAAGTTTTCTTGCCTTTGCGATCATCGCGCAAAAGCGCGGCATTTCGACCGATATCAGGGGGAAAAAGAGCTTCTTCTATCTGGGTGGCTTGACCGAGGGGCTGGAGACTATCATTTTCCTGTGTACGGTGATCGTAATACCTTCCTCTTTTGCACCCTTGGCGTGGTTTTTCGGGGTGCTGTGCTGGATCACAACAGCGACACGCATCAGCTATGCGGTGCGCCGGCTTTCCGGGCCGGCGGACAACGAAACAGGAGACGGAAAATGAAATTCGGCGTTGGCCAGGCCATCCCCCGTATCGAGGATTCACGGCTTATCACCGGCGAGGGCCGTTATACCGATGATATCGACCCGGGAACCGGTCTTGCGGTGGCGTTTCTTCGCGCACCACTGGCGCATGCAAGGCTGCTGTCTGTCGATACTGATGCGGCGGCGGCACTTGAGGGTGTTCATCTTGTCGCGACACAGGCCGACCTTGATGCCGACGGGGTTGGTGAAATCCATTGCCGGCACCGGCTGACAAATGACGATGGCAAACAGATGACCATGGTCTCGCACCCGCCGATGGTGCGCGATGTGAACCGCACCGCCGGTGATATCGTGGCGGTGGTCGTTGCCGAGGATGCGACGACGGCGCATGACGCGCTTGAACTGATTGATGCCCGCTATGACAGTCTTCCCGCAGTGACAGATGTGTATGCGGCGATGGCAGACGGGGCACCGCAACTCTATGCCGAATATCCGAACAATGTCGCCTTCAACTGGGTGGCGGGCGACCATGACGGCACCGATGCCATGCTGGCTTCGGCGGAGGCGGACGGTCGCGAGGTCTTCGAGATCGACGTGATCAACAACCGCGTGATTATCAATTCGATGGAGACCCGGCCGATGATCGCCGCTCCCGGGCCGGAAGAGGGCACGCTCGACGTCTGGTGTGGCACCCAGGGGCCGGTTGGCATCGCCGAACAGCTTGCCGAGGCGCTTGACATGGAAACTGCCGCGGTTCGCGTGCGCACCGGTGATGTCGGTGGCAGTTTCGGGTTCAAGATTTTCCTTCACCCGGAACAGCTGGTCATCGCCTGGGCGGCGCGCCGGCTTGGCCGCAAGGTGCGCTGGCAGCAGGCGCGGTCCGAGTCCTTCCTTTCGGACCTGCATGGACGTGACAACCGTACAAAGGCGCGTGCCGTCATCGGCCGGGACGGGAAAATTCATGCGCTGGCGGTCACGGTTCACGCCAACATGGGGTCATGGCTGTCGAATTTCAGCACCTATATTCCGACCCTGTCGGGAAGCCGTGCCCTGACCACCACCTACGCAATCGAGACGGCCAGTCTGCGTGTGCTGGGCGTGATGACGAACACGCCGGCCGTGGACGCCTATCGCGGCGCCGGCCGTCCCGAGGCCAATTATGTGATGGAGCGTCTGCTGGATCATGTCGCGGCGCATCTGGGAATCGACAGGATTGACATCCGTCGTCGCAATTTGATCCGCGCCGACCAGATGCCGTTCCAGATGGTGCTTGGCGGCGCCATTGACGGCGGCGAGATGCCGGAATTGATGGAAGAGGCGCTCCGCCGTGCCGATCACGCCGGGTTCGCGGCACGTCGCGCGGATTCGCAGGCACGTGGCAAGCTTCGCGGGTTCGGGCTTGGGATGTATCTCGAACAGTGTGGCGGCGGCACCGATGGCGGCGTTGATGTGAGGTTCCGCGAGGATGGCACGATCCTGGTTCTTGCCGGCCAGCAGGAAAACGGGCAGGGCCACCGCACGACCCTGACGCAGATCCTGTCCGACAGGCTGGGGTTCGACGCCGACAGGATCGAGATTGTGCAGGGGGATTCGGCAATCTGCCCGCCGGGGACAACCGGCGGCGCGCGCATGACGGCGATCCTCGGCTCTGCGGTCGCCGAGGTGGCGGCACTGACACTTGATGCGGCGCGCCCGCACGCCGCCGAGGCGCTGGAATGCGATCCCGAGGAGTTGATCCTTGCCGATGGTGTGTTCTCGGCGCCAAACACCAATCACTCGATCACCATCGAGGATCTGGTCTTGCGTCTGGTGCCGGATGATGGCCCGCATCCCTTCGACATCAGGCACCAGTATCAGACGGATGGCGCGACCTATCCCTATGGCGCGCATGTGGTTGAGCTTGAGGTCGACCCGGGCACCTGCAAGGTCGATATCCTGCGCTACACGGTGGTTGATGATTTCGGTACGGTGATCAACCCGCTGATGCTGGAAGGCCAGGTGCATGGCGGGATCGCGCAGGGAATCGGTCAGGCGCTTCATGAACATGCCGCCTTCGACGAGCAGGGCCAACTTGTCGCCGGTTCATTGATGGATTACGCGCTGCCACGGGCCGATGATTTGCCACGCTTCGATATCAGCTTCCGCAACATCCCCTGCAAGAACAATGTTCTCGGGGTGAAAGGATCAGGCGAGGCCGGCGCCATCGGCGCGCCGCAGGCGGTCATCTCCGCATTGACCGATGCGCTTGGTGTGACCCATATCGAGATGCCGGCCACACCAGCGGCGATCTGGGAAGCGCTACATGGTTCTTCCTCATCGGAGGCAGCGGAATGAGTGACAAGATCGTGAAAAGCGAGGCGGAATGGCGTGACCAGCTGACCGCCGAGCAATATTACATCACCCGTGAACATGGCACTGAGCGAGCCTTCACGGGCGTTCTCGACAAGCATTATGATGACGGGACCTATCACTGCATCTGCTGTGATGCGCCGCTGTTCTCATCCAAAACAAAGTTCAATTCCGGCAGTGGATGGCCAAGCTTTTACGATAAGCTGGACGGTGACACGGTCGGTGAGAGCGAGGATAACAGCCTGTTCATGCGGCGGACCGAGGTGCATTGCACGCGATGCGAGGCGCATCTTGGCCATGTGTTTCCTGACGGCCCGGCACCGACAGGGCTACGCTACTGCATCAATTCAGCCTCGCTCAGCTTCCGGGACGCGCAGGACTAGAACCGCGCGCGCCCCGAACTGCTGGCAGGCAGGCATCCGGCATTACCCGGCATTCCCGGCCTTGTCCGCGCTCTTCGTGCCATGATGGTTGCCGGAGCGATGATATCCGTGGCGGCCCATCCGCCGGGGCAGTTCATCGCCGGCAAGAACACCGTCATTGTTGGCATCCATTCGGGTGAACATCGCGACAAGCCTGGCGCTGAACTCGCCAGCCGAAATGGCGCCGTCGCTATTGCTGTCGAGCCGGTCAAAACGTATCCGGTTATGGGCCAGCATTTCGTCCTTCGTCAGGGCGCCGTCACTATTCGCGTCAAGCGAGGCGGCGCTGAACATATGGCCATGCTTGGGGTGGTGGCCGAAATTTCCGGCGACGGCGAGGCTGGCGACAATCATTCCTGACAGGGCAAGCCCGCCCGCGATCACCATGGTTTTGCTAAGAATTTTCATCGTGGTTTTCCCGTTGGTGGAGGTTGCAAGGCGTGGTGTGACACCGGTACACTGGTTTGCGGTGGGTGGTCGTGCCCAGCGCACCGGCGCCACACCCCGTTCTCGGCACCGAAAGGGGCATAAAGCGGGCATGGTGATGATGATTTTGGGATTTCTTGTGGCAGCGTCTGCCACATTTTCAGCCGCAAGGGCAGGGAGAGTGAAATGACCGGCCAGATGCCGTGGGTGACAGGTACGACCCGTTTTTTTGCCACCATTGCGAACCCGGCGGATCATGTCCGGGCGCCGATGGTTTTCAACCCGATCTTTGCCAAGCGCGGGCTTGATCATGTGATGGTGCCGATGAGCGTGCCACCAGAATCACTGAAGGTGGCGATTGACGGGCTTCGCGGGACGAGCAATTTCGGCGGCATGGCGGTAACGATCCCGCACAAGATGGAACTTGCCAAAATGTGCGACACGCTTGGCCCGACGGCGCAGCTGACTGGCGCAGTAAATGCCGTGCGCTTTGATGCCGACGGGACGATCCATGGCGATAATTTTGACGGGGCCGGCTTTGTCGCGGGGTTACGCCGGCAAGACCATGACCCGGCCGGCAGGACAGTGTTGATGGTCGGGGCAGGCGGGGCGGCCCGCGCCATCGCGCTGGCCTTGTGCGATGCCGGTGTTGAACGGTTGCTCATCCGCAACAGGACTCCTGAAAAGGCCGAGGCCATTGCCGAAGAACTGGCGCGGCTTGGCGGCTATCGCCAGGTCGAGAGCGCGCCGACACATGATGGCGGCGATGTCGACATGATCGTCAACACGACAAGTCTCGGTCTGCATGAGGGTGAGGATCTTCCCCTTGTCTTGGACGCTGTTGGTGCCAACACGCTGATCGCCGAGATAATCATGGTGCCGGAGCGCACCGACTGGCTGGCGGCGGCCGAGGCGCGTGGGCTGACAACACATTACGGACACCACATGCTGGACCACCAGGTTGAATTGATCGGAACGTTCATCGGCGCGCTCTGAGACGGTGCCATGATCGGCGCCAACATCGGCGGCGTGGCCAATTGCCGATTGAGTTTCTGCGCCCTGGACACTATATCTTGGCGATGGTTTCTTGCCGATGGTGCGGTGCCACATCACGCCCGCGCCAGTGCCCCGGCGGGTAACAGTGGGGGCCTGACAGCGGGGGCGTGACGGCGGGGCGTGACAGCGAATGAGGGTAACATGACGGAAAATGCCTGGACCGACGAACGGCTCGCAAAGCTTCGCAAGCTGTGGGATGACGGGCTCTCTATTTCGCAAATCGGCGATGCTCTTGGTGTCTCGCGTAACGCGATCGCCGGCAAGGCGCACCGGATGGGCCTGCCAAAGCGGCCGTCACCGATTTCAAAGACCACCGCCGAGGTGAAGAAGCCGGTAAAGCCGAAGGCACCGGTCGAGCCGGTGAATCTTCCCCTGCGGCTCGAGCTTCGTAAATTGCAATGGTCGCGCAGCAAATGCTGCTGGCCGACCGGTGATCCCAAGCTCAGCGGCTTTTCCTTCTGCGGGGCGAGAGTGGTTCCCGGCAAGCCCTATTGCCTGGAACATTGCGAGGAGGCCTACACCACCTCGCGCGACAGTCGTTAATCCATAGCGCCCGGGTGATAAATCCTGTCCTGCCCGGGCCGGAGTTCTCCCGATGCTGAAATATCGCGCTGACTACCGGCCAGCCTCCTGCAAGGTCATCTCGGCCGGCCTCGACATCTCCATCTTCGATGACCGGACCTTCGTCACCACGACGCTTGAGCTTGAACGTATCGGTGATGATCCGTTCCTGCTGAATGGCCGCGAGTTGACGTTGCATGAACTCAGCATCGACGGGCGCGTGCTTGATGAGGCGGACTGGCCGGTGAGCGAGGCTGGGCTGAGCCTGGAAGGGCTGCCGGCGAAATGCGTTGTCCGCACCCGCGCCGAATGCCACCCTGAAAGCAACACCGCGCTGGAGGGGCTCTATCTGTCCGGCGGCATGTATTGCACGCAGTGCGAGCCGGAGGGGTTCCGGCGCATCGGCTTTTTCCCCGACCGCCCCGACGTGATGACGGTCTTTACCGTCCGGATCGAGGCCGGACGGCAGTTTCCACAGCTTCTGTCGAACGGCAATCTGGTCGAGACAGGCGAGGTCGGCGATGACCGTCACTACGCGCTGTGGCATGACCCGCATCCGAAACCAAGCTACCTGTTTGCCTGCGTTGTTGGCGATCTTGACCTTGCCGCTGACAAATTCACCACTGCCTCGGGGCGCGAGGTCGACCTTCATATCTATGTCGAGACGGGCAACACGCATCTGACCGGCCATGCGATGGAATCACTGAAGCGGTCGATGAAGTGGGACGAGGACACCTACGGCCTGGAATATGACCTTGATCTGTTCCAGATCGTCGCGGTCAGCCATTTCAATATGGGCGCGATGGAAAACAAGGGCCTCAACATCTTCAACAGCAAATTCGTGCTGGCCGACCCGTCAACGGCGACGGATGAGGACCTCGACCGTGTGGAATCCATTGTCGCGCATGAATATTTCCACAACTGGACAGGCAACCGCGTAACCTGCCGTGACTGGTTCCAGCTGACATTGAAGGAAGGGCTGACGGTCTATAGGGACCAGTGTTTCTCGGCCGACATGCATGATGAGGGGGTGCAGCGCGCCAGTGATGTCAGCCTGCTGCGGGCCGCCCAGTTCCCCGAGGATGCAAGCCCGACAGCGCATCCCATTCGCCCTGAATCCTATCGCGAAATCAATAATTTCTACACCCCCACTGTCTATGAAAAGGGGGCCGAGGTGATCCGCATGATGGCGGGCTATCTGGGGCGTGACGGGTTTCGCCGTGGCACCGATCTGTATTTCGAGCGCCATGACGGCAACGCTGTAACCTGTGACGATTTTGTCGCCGCATTGGCCGATGCCAATGATCGCGATATGTCGGCCTTTCACGGATGGTACAGCCAGGCCGGCACACCGACGCTGAGCGTCTCGCGCCGGGCCGAGGCCGACGGCGTCACCCTCAGCCTCGCTCAGGCGACGCCGGAAACAGCCGCCGGGACCCCGCGTGAGCCGTTGCCGGTACCGGTCCGTCTCGGTTTTATCGGTGCTGACGGACAGCCGGTCAGAACGCACCTTGACGGCGAGAACGATGCGCGCGACGAGCATGTCCTGCTGCTTGACAGTGCAGCGGCGGAATTCCGCTTTGTCGGCGAGGCGGGTTCCGGCCCGATGACGCCAAGCGTGCTGCGCGGATTCTCGGCCCCGGTGCGCCTTGTCGATGATCTGGCTGATGATGAGCGGTTGCATCTGATGACGCATGACAGCGACCTGTTCAACCGGTGGGACGCCGCGCAGATGCTGGCGACCGGCGCCATCCTGTCATTGGCGGGTGGCGAGGCTGTGCCGGTCGAGGCCAAGCGGGTGCCGTTTTTCAAGACCGGCAAACTGCTGCCTG
>RFZL01000005.1 GCA_009920665.1 Alphaproteobacteria bacterium
TGAGCCTTCATCATCCGCCGCCATGGATGTGGTCACTGGCGCTGTGGTCGCCGGACTGGTTGTCGGGCTGGCCGCCGCTGTGACAGGCGGTGCCACGGTCGGTGCCTCGGCAGTTCTCCCGTCAGATGTCCCGTCAGATGTTTGGGGGGCGCTGTCAGTCTCGATGGCCGGTGCGTTCGCCTCTTGGCTGTCATCCTGCGTCCGGGACGATGTGTCCTCCGCCTCCTCACCGGCGGATGTGGGTGCCGGCCGGGTTGTCGGTGTGGCGGGTATGAGGGTGTCAGCCGCACCCACCATGTCCGTATCGGGATTGCCAGAACTTGAATTGTTGGAATCCGGTTTGCCAGCATCTGAATTATTGGAATCGGGATTGGCGTCATCGGAGCCTGGCGCCCTTTCCGCGCTGCTGGTGGCGGCAGTCTCGGGCGTAGCGCTCGCAAGCGGCGCCGGGGTGGTGGGTGGCACGACGTCCGGCACGACGTCCGGCATGGTCGTCAAAGGCGGCGGCATCTGGCAGGAGGCAAGGCCGAGTGCCGTGATGGCGGGGATCAGAAGGGCAAACCGCATAACAGGACAGACACCGGGGTTGAGGTTTATGCCGGGCACCTTAGACCAGCCGATGGCATGAGGGCAAACCACTTTCCCGGGCCGGTTTCTTGGGGCCGCTTCACCGGACGCGCAGGCGCGGTCATCACACCTTCCCGTCAAGGTCTTTGTTCTTGCCCCATCCCCGGCAATTCTCTACACCATCGATCGCCGTTTCCTGTGTCCAGCCTGTGAGGATGTTCATGTCGTCGCGAATAGACGTACTTGCCGTCGGCAATGCCATTGTCGATATTTTTGCCTCTTGTGACGATGACTTCCTTGTCAGGCACAATGTTGGCAAGGGAATGATGAACCTTGTCGATTCCGCGCAGTCGGCGGCGCTGTATGCGGCGATTGATGATCCGCGCGAGATTTCCGGCGGTTCGGCGGCGAACACGGCGGTCGGTATTGTCGCCCTTGGAGGAAAGGCCGGATTTTCCGGCCGAATCCATGATGACGAGCTTGGCCATAGCTTCATCCGCGACATTCATGATGCCGGCGTCCTCTTTGGTATGGCGCCGCAGATCAACGGATCGCCAACAGCATCCTCGATCATTCTGGTGTCGCCGGACGCCACACGGTCAATGAACACCCACCTTGGTGCCTGTATCGAGTTCGAGCCGGGGGATATCCGTCCGGAGGATGTCGAGTCGGCCGAGATCATCTATCTCGAGGGATATCTTTTCGATGCGCCGGCAGGGCCGGAAATTTTCGCTCACGCGGCAACGCTTGCCGCACGCCATGATGTGCGTGTCTCGCTGTCGTTGTCGGATCCCTGGTGCGCCGAGCGGCATCGCGAGGCGCTTGGCAGGTTTGTCCATGATCATGTCGATATTCTGTTCGCCAATGAACATGAAGCGGCCAGCCTGTGCGACAGCTCGACCGAGGCTGCGATGGTCACGCTCTGCGAACAGGTTGACGAGGCGATCATCACGCGCGGTGCCGATGGTGCCTTTGTCGGTCATGCGGGTGACCGCCATGATTTTCCGGCGCGCCCACAGGGCCGTGTTGTCGACAGCACCGGCGCTGGTGATCTGTTCGCCGCCGGCTATCTCTATGGGCGCACAAACGGCTATGACGCGCGTCAGTCAGGCATCATCGCCAGCCTTGCCGCCGGCGAGGTGATCTCGCATGTCGGGGCGCGGCCGGAAGCGGATATCGCCGCGCTGGTCAGGGCCGAGGGTCTCTAGACCGGCTTCAGCGAAGCGCCTCATAGGCAGCCAGTGCGGCGGCCTGGACAAGGTCGTTGACCGAGGCGCCCATCTGGACGATCTGGAACGGCTTCTCGGCGCCAAGCATGATCGGGCCGATCACCGACCCCTCGGTCAGGTTCTGGATCAGCTCAAAGGAAATGTTGGCCGAGTGCAGTCCCGGCATCACGAGGATATTCGCCGGTCCGGACAGGCGGCAGAACGGGTAGCGCTGCTTCATCAGTTCGTAATCCAGCGCGACATCGGCCGACATTTCGCCGTCATATTCGAAATCCGGCTTGCGCTGGTCGAGGATCTCGATGGCACGGCGCGCCTCGATGGTGATATCCGAATCCGGATTGCCGAATGTGGTGAAGGACAGCACCGCCACACGCGGTGTATGCCCCATCTGCCTGGCCTTGGCGGCGATCGCCTCGGCAATGTCGGCGATTTTTTCACCATCGGGGCGTTCATGAACCGACACATCGCCAATGAACACGGTCCGCCCGCGCGACACAATCATCGAGGTGGCCAGAAAGGTCTTGCCCTCGCGCGGTGAAATCACCCGCGTGACATGGTTGAAGCTTGGCATGAAGGATCTGGTCACGCCGGTCACCATCGCGTCGGCATGACCTTTCAGCACCATGCAGGCACAAAAGACATTGCGGTCGAGATTGACCATGCGCTGGCAGTCGCGCCGCAGCGCGCCCTTGCGCTGAAGCTTGTCATAGAGGAAATCGATATAATCCTCATTATGGTCGGATATCTTGGCGTTGGTGACCGGCAGATCCTCGGCGCCCTCGAGGCCAAGCCGCTCGACCGTCTCGCGGATCCGGTGCTCGCGCCCGACAAGGATAGGGTCGCCATATCCGGCATTGCGGAAGGCCAGCGCGGCGCGGATCACCTTCTCCTCCTCGCCTTCGGCGAAGACCACCCGCTTGCGGTTGGCGCTGATGCGGTCGAAAATCACCTGCAATGTCGAGGCGGTGGGATCGATCCTGGCCGATAGCTGGCGGCGATATTTCGCCAGATCCTTGATCGGCTTGCGTGCCACACCAGTCTTCATGGCGGCCTCGGCGACAGCCGATGACACCGCCGAGATCAGGCGCGGGTCGAACGGGGCCGGGATGATATATTCATTTCCATATTGCAGCATCTGCCCGCCATAGGCCTCGGCGACAGCGTCGGGAACATCCTCGCGGGCCAGCATCGCGATCGCCTCGGCGGCGGCGATCTTCATCTCCTCATTGATCTTGCTGGCACGTACATCAAGCGCGCCGCGAAAGATGTAGGGAAAGCCGAGGACATTGTTGACCTGGTTCGGATAGTCCGAGCGCCCGGTGGCGATGATCGCGTCGGGCCGGACCTTCTTGGCCTCTTCCGGCATGATCTCCGGCACCGGGTTGGCCATGGCGAAAATGATCGGGCGATCGGCCATCGACCGTACCATCTTCGGGCTCAGCGCGCCGGCCACCGACAGGCCAAGAAACACGTCGGCCCCGACAAGGGCGTCCTCCAGCGTCCGCGCGTCGGTCGGCACGGCATGCGCCGACTTCCACTGGTTCATGGAGTCCTCGCGGCCCTGATAGATCACACCGCTGCGATCGACCAGTGTGACATTTTCATGCGGCACGCCCATGGTCTTGATCAGCTCGACACAGGCGATTGACGCCGCGCCGGCGCCATTCGAGACAACCCTGATATCCTTCATTTCGCGGCCGGTGATGTGCAGCGCGTTGATCAGGCCGGCGGCAGCGATGATGGCGGTACCATGCTGATCATCGTGAAACACCGGAATTTCCATCCGTTCGCGGAGCTGCTGTTCGATGATGAAACATTCCGGCGACTTGATATCCTCGAGATTGATACCGCCAAAGCTTGGTGCCAGCATGGCGACCGCCTCAACGAATTTTTCGGTGTCCCTTGTGTCCAGCTCGAGGTCGATACCATCAATGTCGGCAAATTTCTTGAACAGGACCGCCTTGCCCTCCATCACCGGTTTCGAGGCGGCGGCACCGATGTCGCCAAGGCCAAGCACCGCGGTGCCATTCGAAATGACGGCAATCAGATTGCCCTTGGCGGTGTAATCATAAGCAGTGTCGGGATCGGCCTCGATGGCGAGGCAGGGCGCGGCGACCCCCGGCGAATAGGCAAGCGACAGGTCGTGCTGGCTCATCAGCGGCTTGGTGGCCGTAATCTCGAGTTTGCCGGGACGCCCGTTGGCGTGGAAGCTGAGGGCTTCCTGGTCAAGCTTTGACTTTTTTCTGGTCATGACACCGGTTATCTATTCTGTGAGGCTGATCTGCGCCCCTGGTCTGGAACTGCGAGGGGCCGAGCGCCGCCCGCGATTTGCGGTATAACATCACAAGTCTCGGACACCATCACGGTGTTGGGGGAATCAAGGGATAAAAATGACGTCGCCAATAACAACATCTGGCTCGGCAAAAGTAAAGTCGCCCACCCCGATGATTGCGCAATACATGCGGGTCAAGGAATCGCACCCTGATTCGCTGCTTTTCTACCGCATGGGCGATTTCTACGAAATGTTCTTCGAGGATGCGGAGATCGGCGCGGCTGCGCTTGGCATCACCCTGACCAAGCGCGGCAGGAGCGACGGTGACGATATTCCGATGTGCGGCGTGCCGGTGCATTCGGTTGACGGCTATCTGGCGCGTCTGATCGGTGCCGGTCACCGCGTCGCCATCTGCGAGCAGGTCGAGGACCCGGCAACACAGAAGCAACGCGGTGGCAAGGGGCCGCTGAAGCGTGAAGTGATCCGCATCCTGACACCCGGCACCCTGACCGAGGATGATCTTCTGCCACCGCGGGCCCATAATTATCTGGCGGCGCTTGGCCATGCCGGCGATGCCATGGCGGTTGCCTGGGCCGACATGTCGACCGGCGATGTCGCCGTTCAGGAGGTGGCACCGGATCGGCTTGAAGGATTGCTGGCCATGCTGGCACCGGCAGAACTGGTCGTGCCGGCCGGCGCTGACATACCCGATGGGGTTGCGGCACTTGGCCCCTGCCTGACCGAACAGGCGCCGTCGCTGTTTGATTCCGCCAGCGGCACGCGCGCGCTATGCGCCTATTACGGGGTGGCAAGTCTTGACGGCTTTGGCCAGTTCTCGCGGGCGATGGCTGCTGCTGCCGGCGCGCTGCTTGGCTATATCGAACTGACCCAGAAGGGCAATATGCCCCGCCTCCGGCCGATCCAGGCGATCACCGAATCCGGCTACATGGAAATCGACCAGGCCACCCGCCGGTCGCTTGAAATCACCCGCACACTGTCCGGCGAGGTGAGGGGCAGCCTGCTGGCGGCGATCGACCTGACCGTGAGTTCCGCCGGTGGCCGGCTTCTGGCCGCGCGCATCGGGGCCCCGCTGGCGGTGCGCGAGGCGATCATGAACCGGCTTGATCTGGTCAGCTGGTATCATGACCGGCCATCACTCTGTGACGAGCTTCGCGGCATGATGAAGGGCCAGCCCGATATCGACCGCGCGCTGTCGCGCCTGTCGATGGGGCATGGCGGTCCGCGCGACCTGCAGGCTCTGTCACAGGCGCTGACCATGGCCTCGGACCTTGTCGGGACGGCGACGCGGGCGCACGGGCTTGGCGACCTCGCCGAGCTTGCGGCGCTTCATGATGCTGTCATGGCACCGGTGAAACTGGCATCCGACCTGGCACCGGCGCTGGCTGACGAGCTGCCCCTGCTGGCGCGCGATGGCGGGTTTGTGCGCGGTGGCTTTGATGTGTCGCTTGATGAGCTTCGCGCGCTTCGTGATGAAAGCCGCCGGCTGATCGCCGCCTTACAGCACCGCTATTGCGAGGCCACCGGAATCGCCTCGCTGAAGGTCAAGCATAACAACGTCCTTGGTTATCACGTCGATGTCCGCAGCACGCATGCCGAAAAGCTGATGCAGGATGAGCAGTTCATTCACCGCCAGACGACGGCGCAGACAGTGCGCTTCACAACCACCGAGCTTGCCGAGCTTGAACGCGACCTGTCGACCGCCGCCGACCGGGCGCTGGCGCGCGAGCTGGAGATTTTCGAGAGTCTGCGGGCAAAGGCGCTTGCCGAGGCGGACCAGCTTGGCGCGGCGGCGCGGGCACTGGCGGCAATCGATGTGGCGATGGCATCGGCGGCGTTGGCGCAGAAGCGGAATTTCTGCCGTCCCGAGATACGCGATGATCTGAGTTTCGAGATCGTGCGTGGCCGCCATCCGGTGATCGAGACCATGCTGTCCGGCGGCGACAGCTTCATCCCGAATGATTGCGGGCTTGGCGCGGCGGGCGAGATCTGGCTTGTCACCGGCCCCAACATGGCTGGCAAATCTACCTTTCTGCGGCAGAATGCGCATATCGCGATCATGGCGCAGGCCGGTCTGTTCGTGCCGGCCGAGACGGCATCCATCGGGGTGATCGACAGGATTTTCAGCCGCGTCGGCGCGGCAGACGATCTGGCGCGAGGCCGGTCGACCTTCATGGTCGAGATGGTCGAGACAGCGGCGATCCTGAACCGGGCAACCGAACGGTCCTTTGTGATTCTTGACGAGATCGGGCGCGGAACCGCAACCTATGACGGGCTGGCGATTGCCTGGGCGTCGCTGGAGCATCTTCATCAGGCCAACCGCTGCCGGACGCTGTTCGCAACGCATTACCACGAACTGACCAATCTGCGTCATGACCTCGAACGGCTGTCATGCCATTCGATGAAGGTACGGGAATGGCAAGGTGAGATCATTTTCCTGCACCAGGTCATCGATGGCGCGGCCGACCGCTCCTATGGTGTTCATGTGGCACGGCTTGCCGGTCTGCCGCCGCAGGTGATTGCGCGCGCGCAGACCCTGCTTGCCGAGATGGAGGCAGGCGGGCATGGCGTCATCGATGCCGAGCGGCTTGCCGCCGAACTGCCTCTTTTCACCCGGGATTTCGCCGCCGCGCCTGTGCCTGTCGAGGACCCGGTGCGAAAGCGGATCGAGACCATCAACCCCGACATGCTGGCGCCGCGCGAGGCATTGGAGCTATTATACGAGCTTCGCGATCTCCTGCGCGCGCCGGCTGATGACACCGAAGGATGACATGCATGGGTGATGGGGCATGAATGGGAATGCCGCAATGGCCGCGGCTGCCGGCAGCAGCCGGATCAAACAATGGCGCCAATGGATCCAGCCGCTTGAGGCGGCGCTTGCCGCGGGCGTGCCACCGCTTGACGATGCGTCGCTGCGGCAGGTGGCTGATGAGCTGAAGACGGCGGATGACAGGACGTTCCGGACCGCGCTGCTGGAAGCGGCACGGGTGGCGCATGCGGCGATGAAAGCCAGGCTTGCCGATGAGCTGGCGGCCGGACGCGACGGCGCGGTCTATGTCGGCCGCCACTCGCTTGGCATGGATCATCTGCTGGCCAGTCTTCTCGAGATTCTTGGCGGGCGCCATGAGGCGGCCGGGGTCGCGCTTGTCGCCGTTGGCGGATATGGACGCGGCGAGCTGGCCCCCAACTCCGATATCGATCTTCTGTTTCTGACCGCACGCGACAGTGATCGCGCCGCCGATATTGTTGTCGAGGCGCTGCTGTATCTGCTGTGGGATCTGGGGTTGAAGATCGGCCATGCCAAGCGGACGGTGGCTGACACCATCCGGGCCTCGCGTGAGGACCAGACGATTCTGACCGGTCTCATTGAAATGCGCTTCGTGGCTGGCGACCGGCCGCTGGCAACCAAGCTCGACCGGGCGTTCCGGCAGGAGGTGGCGCGCCTGAAACCGGTTGATTTTGTCGATGCCAAGCTTCAGGAGCGCGACCAGCGTCATGACCGTCATGGCGCGACGCGCTATGTCGTCGAGCCGAATATCAAGGAGGGCAAGGGCGGGCTTCGTGATCTTCATACGCTGTTCTGGATCGCGAAATTCGCCTATCGGGCCGACAGCATCATCGACATTGTCGAGAAAGGCATTCTGCGCGAAAGCGAGGCACGCCGCTTTGCCGCCGCGCAGCGGTTTCTCTGGACTGTCAGATGCCATCTTCATATCCGGTCGGGCCGCCCCGAGGAGCGGCTGGATTTCGACGCCCAAATGGCGATCGCCCCGCTAATGGGCTTTGCCTCGCGCGGCGGCATGCGTGATGTCGAACGTTTCATGAAACGCTATTATCTGGCGGCGCGCGATGTCGGAAACCTCACCCGTATCATTTGCGCGTCGATGGAAACCGATTTCCGCAAGCGCCGCCTTGGCTGGGCGGCCGATTTCCGTGGTCGCCAGGATTTCGGGCATTTTCGCATCCGGTCCGGGCGGGTCAATCTCGACCCCGAGCTGATGTTTCGTGATGCGCCGCTGCGGATGCTGGAAATATTTCATCTGGCACTGGACCAGAAAGCCGACATTCACCCGCAGGCGCTGCAGCGGATCACGCGTGGCCTCCATGCGCTTGGCGACGCCACGCGGGATGACCCGCGGGCGGCCGAGGAATTCCTTGCCATTCTGACATCGAAACACAATCCCGAACGCGTGCTCCGCCTGATGAATGAGAGCGGCGTGCTGGGCCGCTTCCTTCCCGATTTCGGCAAGATCGTCGCGATGATGCAGTTCGACATGTATCACAGCTACACTGTCGACGAGCATACCATTCAGGTCATCGGCATCCTCCACCAGATCGAGAATGGCGGTCTTGCCAAGACGGCACCGGTGGCGACCGCGGTGATGCCGGAAATCGAGTCGCGCCGGGCCCTGTTCGTGGCGGCCCTGCTGCATGACATCGCCAAGGGCCGGGATGGCGATCATTCCGAGCTTGGCGCCGCGCTGGCCTTGGAGCTGTGTCCGCGGCTCGGCCTCACGCCGGAGGAAACCGAAACGGTGAGCTGGCTGGTACGTCACCATCTGCTGATGAGCAAGACGGCCTTTCGCTATGATCTGAACGATCCCAAGACGATTGATGATTTTGCCGCCATCGTGCAGTCACCGGAACGGCTGAAATTGTTACTGATTCTCACCGTGGCGGATATTCGCGGTGTCGGGCCCACGGTCTGGAACGGGTGGAAGGCGGCGCTGATGCGCGACCTCTATTATCAGAGCGATGCGGTGCTGCGCGGCGCCGATGCAAGCGTGATCGCCGACAGCAGCGCCGAGGAGGCGCGCGAGAAGGCGCGGGCCGGCCTGCCATCATGGTCGGATGAGGATTTCGCCATCCATGCGGCGCGCCTGCCACGGAACTACTGGACCGGATTCGATACCGCAATGCATGTGAGGCATGCCGAGCTGAGCCAAAGCTTTCGCGAGCTTGACGTGCCGCTGCTGGTCGATTTCCGGCAGGTGGCCGACCGCAAGGTGACCGAACTGACGCTGCTGACGGTTGACGATGCCGGGCTGTTCTCGCGTGTTGCCGGCGCGGTGGCGGGGCATGGCATCAACATTATTGGCGCGCGGATCACGACCTGCAGCGACGGCACGGTCCTCGATGTGTTCCAGCTGCAGACAACAGGGAATGAACTGGTCGAGGATTCGCGCCTTCTGGGGCGGCTGAAGGGAAGCATCGATTCGGCGGTCACCGGGACGCTGCGCCCGCAGGCAGCGCTTCGCGAACGCTGGCAGAGCCTGCCGGCGCGGGTGCGACGTCTGCCGGTACCCTCGCGGGTGATCCTATCGAACAGGATCAGCTCCACCCACACTGTCATCGAGGTCAATGGACGCGATTTCCCGGGCCTGCTCCACCGGCTGACGCACACGCTTGCCGATCTTGGCCTGCAGATTCAGACGGCCACCGTGTCGACCTATGGCGAACGCGTTGTCGATGTGTTCTATGTGAAGGATCTGTTCGGTCTTCAGATCCATAATCAGGCGCGACTCGACACCATCCGCGACCGGCTGCTGGCGGTGTTCGAGCAGCTTGACGAGGCGGCGGCATGACTGGGCGGCCCCGCCGACAGCCCCGTCGGCAACCCCGCGCACAGCCATTGGCGCGGGCGTTCCGCCAGATCAGCGGACTGACAGGCGTCAGCCGCCTTCTCGGCTTTGCGCGCGACGTCACCTTTGCCACTTTCCTTGGCGCCGGGCCGGCGGCAGACGCCTTTCTCGTTGCGCTGAAACTGCCGAACATGTTCCGCCGCCTGACGGCCGAGGGCGCCATGGCCAACGCTTTTGTGCCAGCCTTCACCGCGGCGCGCCAGGAAGATGGCGAGCCGGCGGCGATGACGCTTGCCGGCGAGGTGCAGACAACGCTGACTGTCACACTGTGCCTCGTGGTCGGGCTGGCCGAGATTTTCATGCCGGCGGTGGTGGCGGTCATCGCCCCGGGATTTGCCGACACACCGGCGCGGATGGAGGCGGCGATCGCCCTTGGGCGTGTCACCTTCCCCTATCTGCCGATAATCTCGCTCGTCGCCTTCTGGGCGGCCATCGCCAACGCCAACCAGCGTTTCATGGTGGCGGCGGCCATGCCGCTGATCTTCAATCTGTGCCTCATTGGCGGTGCGCTTGTCATCCCGGTGGCCAGCGGCTGGCTGGCGGTCGAGCGCGCGATGCCACTGGCGGCGGCGCTGCTCTGTGCCGGGGCCTTGCAGCTAGTCGTAATGGCGGCACTGTTGCGGCGCCACCGGATCATGCCGGCCTGGTGTCTGCCGCGTTTCGGGGTCGCCGCGCGGGCGATGTGGCGCCAGTTCGGCATCGCCTCGGCCGGCGCGGTGGTGATGCAGATCAATCTGATCATCGACCTTGTGCTGGCGTCGCTGCTGACGGTGGGAGCGATTTCCTGGCTCTATTTCGCCGACCGGGTGGCGCAGTTGCCGCTTGGGATCTTCGGGATTGCCCTTGGCACCGCCCTGTTGCCACGTCTGTCATCACAGTTTCGCAGCGGTGATCTTGACGCGGCGCGGTCCTCATTGTCCGAGGCGCTGCTGTTTGCGGCCTTTCTGGTGATTCCGGCGACTGTCGCGCTGGTCGCCATCGCGCCGCAGATTGTCGGCGGGCTGTTCCGCTATGGCGCCTTCAGTGCTGCTGATGCCGCGGCAAGCGCCGCCGCGCTGACGGCCTATGCCATCGGCATGCCGGCGCATATCATGGTGAAGATCCTGCAGCCGGCTTTCTACGCCACCGCCCGCCCGGGATATGTGCTGAAAGTGTCGATTGTGGCTGTCATCACCAATCTGTCACTGTCGCTGTCGCTGATGCCTGTCCTCGGGCATGTCGGGCTGGCGCTGGCCACCTCGTTGTCCGGCATGGTGGCCGCCGGTGCTTTGACGGTTCGTCTTCTGCGGGATGGGCATATGGGCGTTCCCGCCCCAATGGTTATCGCGCGCATCTGTGGGGCGACAATGGTGATGCTGGCAGTGCTTCTGCTGGCCCGCGGATGGATTGCCACATGGCCCGCGATTGGCCTTCTTGCCACGTTGGTGGCCGCTGGTGGCGCGGCGTATCTGGCAGTGGCATTCATGCTTCGCGCTGTTCCAAGGCAGCTGCTTCGCCGCTGAGCACCCGCTTGGGCTTGACCGCAACCCGTGCTGCCATCATAACGCAGGCTGATCTTTCAACAGCGCGGCTCCAGGGAACGCCATCCGATCATGACGATTGTCCAGCCCATGCCAGAAAATCGACCGGCAGACCGGATTTTCTCGGGCATCCAGCCGACCGGTAACCTCCACCTTGGCAATTATCTCGGCGCGATCCGCAACTGGGTGACGCTGCAGGACAGTTTTGAGTCGATCTACTGCGTTGTCGATCTGCACGCCATCACCGTGCCGCAGGACCCGCAGCAGCTGCGCCAGAGCACGCGCGAGGTGACGGCAAGCCTGATCGCCGCCGGTATTTCGCCGCAGCGCTCGGTCCTGTTCAACCAGTCACGTGTACCGCAGCATTCCCAGCTTGCCTGGATTTTCAACTGTGTGGCGCGCCTCGGCTGGCTGAACAGAATGACCCAGTTCAAGGAAAAGGCCGGCAAGAACCGCGAGAACGCCACGGTCGGGCTGTTCGCCTATCCGACCCTGATGGCGGCCGATATCCTGGCCTACCGCGCGACCCATGTGCCGGTTGGCGAGGACCAGAAGCAGCATCTGGAGCTGACCCGCGACATCGCGCAATCCTTCAATATGAATTACGGCGTGGAGTTCTTTCCACTTCCCGAACCACAGATTTTCGGCAGCGCGACGCGGGTGATGAGCCTTCGCGACGGCAGCTCGAAAATGAGCAAATCCGAGGCGTCGGACAATTCCCGGATTAATCTGACCGATGATGACGATCTGATCGCGCAGAAAATTCGCAAGGCGAAAACCGATCCGGACGCCTTGCCATCAGAGGCCGAAGGGCTTGCAGGCCGGCCGGAGGCGCAGAATCTCGTCGGCATTTATGCGGCCCTTGCCGACAGCGATGTCGAGACGGTGCTGCGGGATTTCGGGGGCCGCGGCTTTGGTGATTTCAAGCCAGCGCTTGCTGAGCTGGCTGTCGCGAAACTGTCCCCGATGGGCCAGGAGATGCGCCGGTTGCTGGCCAATCCCGGCGATATCGACGCCGTTCTTGATGATGGCGCGGCACGTGCCGAGGCCATCGCTGCCCCGATTATTGAGCAGGTGAACGAGATTGTCGGGTTTCTCGGGCCGGTTGGCCGGCGCTGAGCCCCCTACTGTACCGGTGGCGGTGCTGGCGGACAAAAATTTCCCACATTTCGACCATTGAAATGTGCTATTGTTAATGAAATATCCAGCCGTATCGGCACTCATGGCCGGAACGACGATGGTGGCTCAGGATTTTGCCCAGCTCAGGATTTTGCCTCAGGTGATGCCCGTTCCGGCAGATGCCGCAGATGCAAAAAGGACAGACAGACATGTTCATTCAGACGCAGGATACGCCGAACCCGGCAACCCTCAAATTTATTCCCGGCGTGCCGGTGATGGATAGTGGCACGGCCGATTATCCGGCGGCCGACAGCGCCGCCAACTCGCCGCTGGCACGTCGCCTTTTTCAGGTTGACGGCGTCAGGGGGGTGTTTCTGGGCGGCGATTTCGTTGCCGTCACCAAGGAAGAGCAGCTTGACTGGTTCGCGCTGAAACCGTCCATTCTGGCCGGAATCATGGAGCATTACGCCTCCGGCATGCCGGTTGTCGAACAGGCCGATGCCGGCACTGAATTGGTGGATGAGGATGAAGACGAGATCGTGACGCAGATCAAGCAACTCCTCGATACACGTGTCAGGCCTGCCGTTGCCATGGATGGCGGCGATATTGTGTTCCAGGGATTTGATGACGGCGTTGTGACCCTGCAGATGCGGGGTGCCTGCCAGGGATGCCCAAGTTCGACCGCGACCCTGAAAATGGGAATCGAGAACATGTTGCGGCATTATATCCCTGATGTGCGTGAGGTTCGCGCCGCGGATTTTTAGACCCCGGCCGACGCCGCTAATCTTTCCGTGAAATTCGTCCCGTGAAATTCGTCAATGGATGAGCCGTGTCTCAGACATCCGGAAGTGCCATCAAAGACACCCACCTTCTTCGCGCTGCGATGCTGTTCATGGTGCTTGGGCTCATCGGGCCGGGGCTGTTTCAGCTGAAGCCGCCACAATGGTTTGATGAATCCGGCGATGCCGGGAATCTGGAAATGGCCAGGCCGGCGATGGCGCCACCGAAAATATTACCTGAAGACGCACCGCCGCCTGAAAAGCCGGTGCGCGAGCCTGTGTTGTCCCCGCCGCCGGTGACGGAACCGGCAACGCCGCCAAGTATCATCGCCGCGGTGCCTGACAGCAATGTTTTACCAAAAACGGCACCCAAAACTGTACCAACAACCGCGCAGCCAACCGCGCAGCCAACCACGCAGCCAACCGCACAGCCGGAACAGCCTGCCATAGCCGCGCGGAAAGCGCGGCCAGAGCCGACGCCGGAGGTTGCCGCCAAGACCGAAACACCGCCGCCGCAGAGCAGGATGACGGCCTCACTTGCCCCGCGCACGGCCAAGCTTCCGGCGATCCCGAATCGGCCCTCCACGCCGCTGATGGTCAGCCGTGATTTCGCCAAGCAGATCCCGGAGTCACATGTCGGACTGCCGGTCAAACGTCAGAAAGAGAGCTTCATTGCGATGACGCTGCCGCTGATCCTGGCGGCGAATGAGGAAATTTTGCAGCGCCGCAGGGCGATCGAGCGGGCGGTGTCGCGTGATGATCAGGCGACATTGAAGCGTTGGGCGCGGCTGTATCGGATCGAACCCGAAGGCCTCCCGCTTGCCGAGATCGAGAGGCAGTTGCTGCTACGCGCCGATCTTGTTCCGGTGTCATTGGCGCTGGCGCAGGCGGCCATGGAATCGGGGTGGGGCACCTCGCGGTTCGCGCTGCAGGGGAACGCGCTGTTCGGTCAATGGGCCTGGCAGAAGGATGCCGGGCTGAAGCCGGCGCGCGCCTCCAACAGCCAGGCGGTGGTCCGCAGCTTTCCCAACCTTTTCGGGTCGGTGCGGGCCTATATGCATAATCTGAACACGCATCCCCGATATGCCGCGTTCCGCGCGCGGCGGCATCTGCTACGCGGGCGAACACAGGCCGATCTCGGATATCAGCTGTCAAATTTCCTTGATGGCTATGCCGAGATTGGCGAGGCCTATGTCGCCAAGCTGAAGACGCTGATCCGGTCGAATGAATTCGGACAGTATGAGGCGGCGACACTTCGCTGACCGCCGGGCTGATGACCGCCGGGCTGATGACTGGCAACCGCGGCTATTCGGTCAGAAACTGCCGGCCGAACCAGCGCCACCGCCCGTCCGGACCCGGCATCGTGCAATTGACCCGCGCGCGCTTGCCGACAAGCGGTCCCGGCAATCTGATTTCGGCGCGCCGCCCGATGATGGCGACATCAAGCTTTCCATATTTGCTGTTGAAACACCGAAGCTGGCGTTCCTGGTCCATATCCGGTGCCAATGTGAAGCCATAGAGCGGGGGATTTTCTTTCAGCACGACATCTTCTGGCACAATCTCGCTGACCTTCAATGGCAGGCCGTTGATCGCCAGCTCAAGCCGTTCGCGGTTGCCATATTGTTCGTTCATCGCGAAACGTGGCAATTCGTAGAATCCGTCATATCCATGGGCGACGCCGGAATTCTGGCCGAAGGCAGCCACGAAACCGACGGTCTTCACAAGCTCGACCACATCGAGATTATATTCGCCATACGGATAGGCAAACAGGGTCGGACGAATGCCAAGCTCGGCAAGGAAACGCTCATTGCTGACCCGGAGTTCCTCGCGATTGGCCTCGATCGATGTCCGGTGCATATGTGGATGGGTCTGTGTCTGGCTGCCAATGCCGAATCCGGCTGCCTGCCATTCGCGAATCTGGTCCCAGCTCATATAGTTGCGATGATTGCGGTCGACCGGGCGGGTGGCGATGAACAGGGTGGCATGGAACCCGCGCTCCTTCAGCCGTGGCATTGCCTCTTCATAGACTGACAGATAGGCGTCATCGATGGTGATCGCCACGGTGCGGTCCGGAACCGGCTTGCCAGCCTGAAGATGGCTGACGATCTCTTCAAGCGGCCAGACGGAATAAGGGCCACTGGCGAGAATTTCGAGATGTTCCTCGAATTGTGCGATCCGCACATTGGTGCTCGGATATTGGTCCTCACCAAACCTGTGATACATGAGAATGGTTGCATGGTCGGCGGCGCGCGCCGCGGCGGTGGCGAGGATGGCGGCCAGAAGCAGCGGCAATAGGGACAGACGTGGTACAACAGGCATGAACATCACAGGTCGGGGCCGGGGCAGGTTGATGAAGCGTCCACCATACTGTGCTAGACATTGTCCGGCCAGAGGCAGTTTGCTCTGATCGGGGCTTTATGGGCCGCCAGTGATGGCTGCCATCGCCGGGGCGTCATGAATTGTCGGCCAGGATGCCGGAAAGGGTCTGTTTTTTGCCATGTCTGTGTTGCCGGATGAAGCTGTGATTCTCGCACTTGAAGCAAGTGCCGACCAGGCTTCGGCCGCAATCTGGCGCGCCGATGGCCGGCACTGGCAGGAGGTGCATGCGGCGCGGCATGGCCATGCTGCCGTGGTGACCGAGCTGGCCCGCCGGGTGATGGAACAGGCCGGGGTGACGGCCACCTCTTTGACCCATATTGCCGCCGGTCGCGGCCCCGGATCATTCACCGGCATCAGGGTTGCCCTTGCGGGGGCAAAGGGATTCGCGCTTGCCAGCGGCGGCGCCGGGATCGGCATCTCCTGTCTCGCCGCGATGGAACATGCAGTGCGTCTCCATCGGCCTGAATACGGCGAACGCCGCCTTCTTGCTACCGCCGATACGCGCCGTGGCAGTTATTTCTGCCAGATATTCGACCCGGCCCTCGACCCAGCCCTTGAAACCGCGCGGTCCATTCAGGACGTCACCCCCGAGAGCGGGCAGCAGACGCCGGAGGACTGGCAGGGCGCGGTGGTGATCGGGCCCGGCGCAGCCGCATTTGTGGCCGCCTTTCCGGATCGTGCCATGATGGCACTTCAGGATGTGCCGCCGGTCGACGCCCTGCAAATTGCCGAGCTTGCCGCGCATCGTCTCCGGACAGGCCTTGCCGCGGAACGCCTGACGCCGCTCTATGTGGCGCCGGCCTTTCTGGGGCCAGCACTGTCGCGGCCGGTGGATCCGGCTTCTGGCGGTGCCGCCGGGTCGTGATCGGGTGGTGATCAGGTGGTGATCAGGGAGATCAAGGAGGCTGATCTTGACGCCATCGCCGACATCGAGGTGGCCGCCTTTTCCCGTCCGCTGACGCGTGATGATCTTGTGTCACTCTATCAGAAGCCTGTCTTTCGGGGATTCCTGCTGGCGCCGGATGACGGCCTGCCGGCATGCTATGCGCTGTTTCTGACCGCGGGTGGCGCGGCCGATCTGGTCTCGACAGCCACCGCCGCGCATGCCCGGCGGCGCGGATACGCAATGCGGCTTTTGCGCGAATCACTGTACCGGCTTGCGGTGGATGCTGTCACGCTCGAGGTGGCGGTCGACAATGCAGGGGCGTTGGCGTTGTATGCGGGCCTTGGCTTCGACGAGGTGGGGCGGCGTCCCGACTATTACCGGCGTCCGGGTGGCCGTGTTGACGCCCTGATCCTGCGATGGCGGCCGGTGCCGCAGGGTTCGGCTTGACCCGTGCCGTCGACCGGCATAGAAAAGCCCGGAAAATATTCAGGCTCCTTTGGATTTTTCTTGAGAGAAAACCCCCAAGAAAAAACATATGAGAGAACACGCCTGAATGTGAACTGCCGGAAAAGAGCTGCGATCGTGTCAAAGAAACTGTTCATCAAGACCTACGGGTGCCAGATGAATGTCTATGATTCGGACCGCATGACCGATGTTCTGGCACCGCTTGGCTACAGCACCACGACGACCGCTGATGGCGCCGACATGGTGATCCTGAACACCTGTCATATTCGTGAAAAGGCCTCGGAAAAGGTATTTTCCGAACTTGGCCGGTTGCGGATGATGAAGGACCGCGCACGCGATCAGGAAGGGCGCCATGTGGCGATTGCGGTTGCCGGCTGTGTGGCGCAGGCCGAGGGCGAGGAAATCACCCGCCGCGCGCCATGGGTCGATATTGTTGTCGGGCCGCAGACCTATCATCGGCTTCCCGAACTGGTCAGCAAAATCGATCCGGGCGCGCGCCAGCGGGTGATCGACACCGAGTTTCCCGAAGAGGTCAAGTTCGACCAGCTTCCCGGCGAGCATGCCCCGCGTGGGCCGGCGGCATTCCTGTCCGTGCAGGAGGGATGCGACAAATTCTGCGCGTTCTGCGTTGTTCCCTACACGCGGGGTGCCGAATTCTCGCGGCCGGTTGCCGGAATCCTCGAAGAAGCGCGCCGCCTCGTCGCTGCCGGCACCTGTGAGTTGACGCTGCTTGGCCAGAACGTCAACGCCTATCATGGCGCGGCACCTGACGGTGGCACCTGGAGTCTGGCCCGCCTGGTCCGCGAGCTTGCCGAGATTGACGGTCTGGCGCGCATCCGCTACACCACCTCGCACCCGCTGGACATGGAAGAGGATCTGATCCTCGCGCATCGCGATGTACCCAGCCTGATGCCCTATCTGCACCTTCCGGTGCAGTCCGGGTCGGACCGTATCCTTGCCGCGATGAATCGCCGCCATACTCATGATGTCTATCTGCGGGTGCTTGACAGGCTTCGTGCCGTGCGGCCGGATATCGCATTTTCCGGTGATTTCATTGTTGGTTTCCCCGGCGAGACAGACCGTGATTTCGCCGAGACGCTGGCCCTTGTCGACAAGGTTGGCTATGCCTCGGCATATTCCTTCAAATACAGCCCGCGACCCGGCACTCCGGCGGCCAATGCGTCAGAACAGGTGCCGGAGGATGTCAAGGCGGACCGGCTCGAGGCGCTGCAGCAACTGCTGAATGCCCAGCAGCTGGCTTTCAACAAGGCAAGCGAGGGCAAGGTGATGGATGTGCTGATCGAGCGTCGCGGCGGCCGGCCCGGACAGGTGGCCGGGCGCAGCCCCTACATGCAGGCAGTCAATCTTGCGGCAGGCGAGGACCTGGTTGGCAGCATCATTTCCTGCCGCGTGACCGAGGCCAGGCAGAACAGTGTCGTCGGGGCGGTCGCATGACCGAATGCGCGTGGTAAAGGCGGTGAAATCCACCTCCATTCGCATGGAATTCGAGGATAATGGCACGCTTGCGCGCCTGACCGGCGAGCACAACCAGAATCTCGCGCGTCTTGAAACAGAGCTCGATGTCTCGCTCGACAGTTTCGGTAACAGCATCACCGTGTCCGGCCCGTCCGCGGCGGTGAAGACGGCGCGCCGCGCGCTTGAGGATATCTACCGGCAGCTTGGCAGCGGTGCACAGGTTCCCGAAGATGGATCGCTGATCAGTGACGCGTTGCGCTGGGTCGCGGCCGGCGATGCCGCTGCTGATGCCGGTCAGGGCAAGGGCGTTGAGACATGGCGCAAGAAAATCATCGCCAAGACGCCGGGACAGGCCGCCTATCTTGATCTTCTTCGCAAGCGCGAGGTGGTGTTCGGCCTTGGCCCCGCCGGTACCGGCAAGACCTATATGGCGGTGGCAAAGGCGGTTGAGTCTCTGAAAAAACGCGAGATCGAGAGGATTGTGCTGTCGCGTCCGGCCGTTGAGGCTGGCGAGCGGCTCGGCTTTCTTCCCGGTGACATGAAGGAAAAGGTCGATCCGTATCTGCGCCCGCTCTACGACGCGCTCTATGACATGATGCCGGCCGACAAGGTCGAGCGCATGCTTGTCAGTGGCGAGATCGAGATCGCCCCGCTTGCCTTCATGCGTGGGCGAACACTCAGCGCTTCCTACGTCATCATCGACGAGGCACAGAACACAACACCGGTACAGATGAAGATGGTGCTGACACGCCTCGGTCAGGATTCGCGCATGGTCATCACCGGCGATCTCAGCCAGATCGACCTTCCCGATGGCCAGCCATCCGGCCTTGCCGATGCTGTTGGGCGGCTTGACAATGTCGAGGGTGTGGGGATCAAACACCTGTCGGGCAAGGATGTTGTGAGGCATCCGGTGGTGGCGCGAATCCTCAACGCCTATGAAAGCGACAGCTGAAACAAGCAAGCCACTGGACAGATGGCGCAAAATCAGTCCAAATGGAGTTCCGGCGCATGACGCCGACAGACCTGCAAGGAGCCGCAGAAGTTACTGGCATGATCACGATGCCCCTGGAGCCTGACAGTCCGGACCCGGACCCTCTCTCATCCGAACAATGGCAGACCGGTGGCGGCAGCCATCTGGATTTGGTCATCGACCGGCATATATGGCCGGACGATGTGATTGACGCTGTCCGTCCGTCACTGGTTCGGGCAACGGATATCGCCTGCGAGATCTTCGACTGGCCGCGGCTGGAGGTGGGAGCATTGCTCGGCGGAGACGGGCGGATCCGGGATCTCAATCTGCGGTTTCGCGGCAAGGATGCGCCGACAAATGTGCTGTCCTTCCCGTCAGGCGATGACGGCGTGATGATGGAAGCAACCGACGGCGGTTCTGGCGCGATGGATACGGCCAGGCTGGCGCCGGGTGAAATCGCCATTGCCTGGGAAACGGTGCGCCGCGAGGCGGCGCGGGAATCAAAGAGCATTCATGACCATCTGACACATTTGTGGGTTCATGGTCTGCTGCATCTGATGGGGCATGACCACGAGACCGATGATGAGGCTGACTGCATGGAAGCTGGCGAGATCCGTGTTCTGGAGAGGCTTGGCATCGCCAACCCCTATGCCCGGCCCGCAGATGAGCCGGCCGGGGAGACAGCGTGATGGTACGCACGCTGCTTGCCAAACTGTTTCCAGCGCTGAATCCTCCGGCGTCACGGCGCGACGAGCTGGAAAACCTGCTTGCCGTGCCGTCCGCCGACATGGCGAGTTTCGATCCGCATGAGGAAGCGCTTCTTCGCAATATTCTGGGCCTTCAGGACCTGAATGCGTCGGATGTGATGATTCCCCGCGCCGACATCGTTTCGGTCAGCATGGCGGAGAGCTTTTCCGAGATTATCGCGCAGATGACAGCGGCGAATCACAGCCGCCTTCCGGTGCGGCGCGAAACCCTCGATGACATTGCCGGCATCATCCATATCAAGGATGTGTTTGCGCATCTTCATGCCGGCAAGGCACCCGATATCGGCACGTTGTTGCGGCCGGCGCTGTTTGTCGCGCCGACCATCAGGCTCCTTGATCTGCTGCATGAGATGCGACTGCGCCGCCGCCATCTGGCGCTGGTGGTTGATGAATTCGGCGGTGTCGACGGGCTGATCACCATCGAGGACCTTGTCGAGGAGATTGTCGGCGAAATCGAGGATGAGCACGACCAGACAGTACAACCGCAGATGACCTTCAATGAGGATGGCACGATTCTGGCCGAGGCACGGCTCGAGGTGAAGGAGCTTGAAACCCTCACCGGGCGCTTGCTTGAGGATGATGACCGCGACGAGATTGACACGCTTGGCGGCCTTGTTTGCGCTGTTGCCGGCCGCGTACCGGGCCGCGGTGAGGTGGTGCGCCATCCGTCAGGTCTGCAGTTCGAGGTGGTCGAGGGTGATCCGCGGCGGCTGGCATTGCTGAAGATTCGCGGTGTCTCGCGGCAACCGCAAAACATTGGTGACTGACGCATTGGTGACCGAGGGCCGTTGGCCCTGGCGGCATCTTGCCATTGCCCTTGTGGCCGGCGCGGCAGCCTCGCTCTCATTGCCGCCATTTGGTCTTGTGCCGCTGATTATGGCTCTGGCGGTGCCGGCCGTGATGCTGGCCCGCGCGGACTCGATGATCGGGGCGGGTCTGATCGCCGCCGCCGCAGGCTTTGGCTGGTTTCTGGCCTCACTCTGGTGGATTTCACTGTCAATGGTGACCGGGGCGACCGGCCACTGGCCATTGATTCCCCTTCCCTTGTTCGGCATTCCGGCGCTCCTGGCCCTGTTCTGGCTGCCGGCAGGGCTGTTGGCACACCGGTTTGGCCGGGCACCGCTGGCGCGGCTGTTGCTGTTCGTGGCGATGCTGTCACTGTGCGAGTGGGCGCGTGGCCATGTCGCCACAGGGTTCCCGTGGAACGCGCCCGGATATCTGTTTTCGGCGCATCTGTCGCTGCTGCAGATAGCGGCGTTTCTTGGGCTTTACGGCCTGACACTGCTGGCGCTTCTCTGGGCCATGGCGCCAGCGCTCTGGTGGCTTGGCTGGCGGCGGCTGGCGGCTGTCACATTCCTTATCGTGCCGCTGGCAGCGCTTGCCGGAATGGCGCGGCTGGCGGATCTGCCGCCAGAGGCTGAGGATGCGTTGCCGAAAAAGGTCCGGATTGTGCAGCCGGCGGTCCCGCAACATGAAAAATGGGACCGGACGCTTCGCCCCGGCCATCTGCAGAGGCTGACATCCCTGTCACGCGACGCCCATCCAATTCCGCAGCTGGTGATCTGGCCTGAAACCGCCTTTGCCGGCCTTCTTGATCGCGAGGCGGCGCTGCTTCGCGAGACCAGCTGGCAGGTCTTGCCATTCGATGGCTGGCTGATCACCGGCGTACCGCGGTTTGATTCGCAGGACCGGCTGTTCAATGCCGCCGCGCTGATCACCCCGCAGGGCCGCATCGAGGCGCTATATGACAAGCGCCGGCTTGTACCTTTCGGTGAGTATGTGCCGTTTCGGCGCTTTCTTCCCTTCGCCGACGCTCTCGCCGGGCCAACCGATTTTTCACCGGCTGACAGCAACAGGCTGTTCACCCTGCCGCATTACGGCCATCTGCAGCTGTTGATCTGCTACGAAACATTGTTTCCGGGGGATGTTGTATCTGCCGGGCCGCGTCCTGACATGCTGGTCAATCTGACGAATGACGCCTGGTTTGGCCGCACGCCGGGGCCGTGGCAGCATCTGGCACAGGCCCGCATGCGGGCGGTCGAGGAGGGCATCCCGATGATCCGGGTGGCCAATACCGGTATCAGTGCCGGTTTCGATGGTGCGGGGCGGAAGCTTGGCGAAATCGGTCTTGGCGAGACAGGCTTTCTGGATGTGGAAGTGCCGCCGTCACTGTCGCCGACTGTCTATGTGCGGTGGCGGGAGGCTGGATTTCTGATGCTGCTTGTCATGCTTGCCGGTATCGTCATCTGCCTTGACCGGGGCAGGCCGATGAGGCAGTAGAGCAGACATCAAAAAAACTGGAGATAAATATGGGTCATCTTTTCACCTCTGAATCGGTTTCCGAGGGACATCCTGACAAGGTGTGCGACCGTGTGTCGGACACCGTCCTTGATCTGTTTCTGGCTGAAGAGGCTGAAGCCCGTGTTGCCTGCGAAACCTTTGCCACAACCAACCGTGTGGTGATCGGCGGCGAGGTTCGTGCATCCGGGGGCAAGCTTGCCGGCATCCTGAATTCAATCGAGGGCGCGGTGCGCGGCGCCGTTGCCGATATCGGCTATGAGCAGGAAAAGTTCCACCACGCGCATTTCGAGTTCCAGAACTATCTCCATGAGCAGTCAACCGACATCGCGATGGGAGTGGATGAAGGTGATGACAAGGATGAAGGTGCTGGTGATCAGGGTCTGATGTTCGGCTATGCCTGCCGCGAGACCGATGTGCTGATGCCGGCGGCGATCCATTACTCGCACCAGATCCTGAAACGGCTTGCCGAGATCCGCAAGGCGGATGCCGATTCCATCCTCGGGCCGGATTCGAAAAGCCAGATCACGCTTGCCTATGATGATGACGGCCGTCCGACCGGCGCGCACAAGATCGTGCTGTCGACCCAGCATGACGCCAGCGCCAGCCAGGATGATATCCGCCGGCTGGTCACACCGGTGATCGCCGACATCCTGCCCGAAGGCTGGATGGTCGGTGCCGAGGATCTGCTGGTCAACCCGACCGGCAATTTCGTCATTGGTGGCCCTGACGGGGATGCCGGCCTGACCGGCCGCAAGATCATCGTCGACACCTATGGCGGCGCCGCGCCGCATGGTGGCGGTGCCTTTTCGGGCAAGGACCCGACAAAGGTTGACCGCTCGGCGGCCTATGCGGCGCGCTACCTTGCCAAGAATGTTGTTGCCGCCGGCCTCGCCGAGCGGTGCACCATCCAGCTTGCCTACGCTATTGGTGTAGCCGCGCCGGTCTCGGTCTATGCCAACACGCATGGCACCGGGACATTGGATGACGCGCGCCTTGAAGAGGCGCTGGTCGGTGCGATGCCGCTGACGCCGCGCAACATTCGCCAGCATCTTGGTCTGAACAGACCGATCTATGCACCGACAGCCGCCTATGGTCACTTTGGCCGGACAGCAGGTGAAGCTGGCGAGGGCACCTTCAGCTGGGAAGCTGTTGATCTGGCTGACAAGCTGGCCGCGTCGGTCTGAGGGGGCCGGCATTCCGGCGCCAGTACGATGACCAGGCCCGAAGGTAACGATCCCGATTTCCAGGGCCCCCATTCCCGTGGCCTCCATTTCTATGGGCGCCGCAAGGGGCGGAAGCTCCGCACGACAATGCAGGGGCTGCTCGACGGGCGTCTTCCAACGCTGCGTTACGATCCGGCCGCGGCACCGGTTGTGCAGTTCAGTCATTCGCCCGATGACATATTTCTCGAAATCGGCTTTGGTGGCGGCGAGAATCTGGCAGCTGTCGCGGCGGCGCGCCCGGATGCCGGCTTCATCGGTGCCGAGCCCTTTATCAACGGGGTTGCAAGCCTGCTTCGTCATATTGAGGATCAGGCGCTGTCCAACATCCGGATCTGGGACGATGATGTGCGCCTGATTCTGGCTGGCATGCCGGAGGCCTGCCTTGCCGGTGCCTATGTGCTGTTTCCCGATCCCTGGCCGAAACGCCGCCATGCGGCGCGGCGGATCCTTGCCCCCGCCGTGCTGGATGAGCTGGCACGGCTGATCCGGCCGGAGGGCAGCCTTGTCCTGGCAAGCGATCATCCGGTGGCGAAGTCCTGGCTTCTCCAGGCGGCCTGCTCGCACCCCGATTTCCGTTGGACCGCGCGCCGGCCGGCGGACTGGCGCGCGCGGCCACAGGCACTGGTGCCGACCCGTTATATGAAGAAGGCGGAGCGAGAATCCCGCATCCCGAACTGGTTTCTGTTTGAACGCAAGCGGGGGTGAAGTGCCGTTCTGACTTACCGTTCTGACCGGCTGGACTGATTTGGATTTCTGTTTCGGGGTTCCGGCATGGGTCGCTTCGCCCTTGCCTTGCCGCCGGCAACCGATTATATACAACCTAACAACATACTGTCGCTTCAGATGGTGGGCCGCTGGCCCACTTTTTTATTGCCTGAAGATCTGGTCACGTCCGGCGCCGCCGGACACGGATTTGATGGCGGAAACGGGTAGATCGGACATTGGTCGAATCACGGGTCAGCCAGATCATTGAAGATGCGGTGGACGATCTTGGCTTCCATCTCGTCAGGGTGCGGTATTCCGGCGCGAAGACCGGCCGCAGCCAGCTTCAGATCATGGCCGAACCGAAGGAAGACCGCGACATGACAGTCGAGGATTGCGAACAGCTGAGCCGGCACATCGCGGCTCTCCTCGATGTCGATGATCCGATCTCCAGCGCCTACACGCTCGAGGTCAGTTCGCCGGGAATCGACCGGCCACTGACCCGTATCGAGGATTATGAACGCTTTGCCGGTGAGTTGGCGAAACTCACGCTCCGCTTCATGCTTGACGGGCGCAAGCGGTTCAACGGGCGTCTTGGCGGTCTTGATGAGGATGGGAAGATCATCATCGAGACCAGTTTTGGCAGGTTCGCCTTTGCCTTTGAGGAGATTGATTCGGCGCGAATCGATCCAGCTGAAATTCTGGCCCGTGAGGCGACCGCCAGGTCCTGAACGGCAACATCTACACGTCCTGACGGACGCAACTGAGCAGGTAGAAGAAAAAATGGATACATCATCGATCCCAGGGCTTGAGCTTATCCAGGTCGCCGACGTGGTGGCGCGTGAGAAATCGATTGATCGCGAAGAGGTCATGGTGGCCATGGAAGAGGCCATCCAGAAGGCCGGCCGTGCCAAATACGGGCTGGACCGCGACATCCGCGCGATGATCGACCGGAAGAGCGGCGCCATCACCCTTGAACGCTGGATCGAGGTTGTCGAGGAAGTCGAGGATGACGCCACGCAGATGAGTGTCGATGAAGGCGCCAGGCAGACGCCGCCGCTGGCGGTTGGTGAATTCTGGCGCCAACCCCTGCCCCCCATCGAGTTCGGCCGCATTGCTGCGCAGACGGCCAAGCAGGTCATCTCGCAGAAAGTCCGCGATGCCGAGCGGGCACGCCAGTATGAGGAGTACAAGGACCGGGTGGGCGAGATCGTTGTCGGCACGGTGAAACGCGCCGAGAGCTATTCCATCACGGTTGATCTTGGCCGCGCCGAGGCGGTGATCCGCCGCGAGGAGATGATCCCGCGCGAGAACCTGCGTCAGGGCGACCGGGTGCGGGCCTATATCATCGATGTTCGTGAAGAACCGCGCGGTCCGCAGATTTTCCTGTCGCGTGCCTGCAACGAATTCATGGCCAAGCTGTTCACCCAGGAAGTGCCGGAAATCTATGACGGCATCATCGAGATCAAGGGCGTTGCCCGCGAGGCCGGAAGCCGGGCCAAGATCACCGTGCTGTCGAAGGACCCGGGAATCGACCCGGTCGGTGCCTGTGTCGGCATGCGGGGCAGCCGTGTACAGGCGGTTGTCGGAGAATTGCAGGGCGAGAAGGTCGAGATCATCCCCTATACCGAGGATCCTGCCTCCTTCGTCGTCAACGCGCTGGCACCCGCCGAGGTCGCCAAGGTGGTGATGGATGAGGTGGCAAGCCGCATGGAAGTCGTCGTTCCGGACGACCAGCTCAGCCTTGCCATCGGCCGGCGTGGCCAGAATGTTCGCCTCGCCTCGCAATTGTCGGGCTGGTACATCGACATTCTGACCGAGGCCGAGGAATCAGAGCGCCGCCAGGAGGAGTTCCGCACCCGCTCGGCACGCTTCATCGAGGCGCTGAACATCGATGATGTCATCGCCCATCTTCTTGTTGCCGAAGGTTTCGTTCTGCCCGAGGAAATCGCCGAGACCCCGATCGAGGAACTGTCAACGATCCAGGGTTTTGATGAATCGATTGCCGATGAACTGCAGACTCGCGCTGTCGAGTTTGTCGAGCGTGAATCACAGCGGATCAATGAGGCGCTGGACGCGCTTAAGGTTGCCGATGATCTCCGCAACTTCGAATATATCAGCCTCGGCATGATGCTGAAGCTTGCCGAGAACGGCGTTGTCACGCTTGACGATCTTGCCGATCTCGACAGTGACGAGCTTGTCGCACTGTTGTCGGAGCATGGGCTGGAGGATGATACCGAGGCAGGCGACATCATCATGGCCGCACGTGCACACTGGTTTGATGACGAGGATGCCGAGGCGGCAGAGATGCCGGCCGGTGACGCCGAGGCCGATGCTGGTTCCGGCGACGCGCCGGCGGCAAGCTAGTACGATGGTCCGGAGGAACGCATGGCCGAGCGCACCTGCATCCTGTCCGGCAAGAGCTTGCCACGTGACCGGCTGATCCGGTTCGTTGCCGGCCCTGAGGGGCATGCTGTCGTCGATCTGGCGGAAAGGCTGCCCGGTCGTGGTGCCTGGATCGAGCTGAGTGCCGACAGCCTGCGCCGGGCCGATGACAGGAAATTGCTGAACCGGCGGATTGGTGCCGGGTTTCAGGATGCCGAAAGCGACATCACGCAGATTGCCGCGATGCTGAGGGCGCGGGCCATTGCTACTGCTGGTATGGCGCGCCGCGCCGGCTGTGTGGTTGGTGGTGCGGGAAAACTGGCTGCCGAGGCTGCCGGTTTTGTTGGGCTGCTTGCCGCACCTGACGCTTCGGAGCGGGAATTCCGACGTCTGTCCTCGCGGCTTGCCGTCGACTGGACAAGCCGCAGCCTGGACGCCGGGGAACTCGGCCGGATCTTCGGCCGCGACAGCCTTGCCTTTGTCGGTGTTCGTGTTGGCAGGGCACCAAAATTGGCGGAGACACTCCGTCTTGAGTTGATGCGCATGGAGGCCTTTTCTGTGTCTTCGGCTTGTCAGGCACGGTGATACCGGTGTATCACCTTGCGCATATGGGCGATGGGATGTGCGACACGCATTGCGGCGCACGCCAATTGCCAGGAAAGGGTTCGTAAATGAGCGACGAGAGCGGAAAATCCAAGAAGCTCAGCCTGTCCGGTGGTGGCAAGCTGACCCTTGGCGGAATCGAGGCGGGGGCGATGCGCGCCAATGCAGGTGGCGCCGGACGTCGTACCGTCCAGGTCGAGGTGCGCCGCAAGCGCGCGCCAGCCGCACCGCATCGCGCGACGACGCCGAAGGCGGAGCCTGTTGCCGCGCCGCCACCACCCGAAGCCGTGCCGGCGGAACCCGTCGAAGCAACGGAAGACCGGCTGACTGCGCAGGAACGTGCCGCCCGTGTTCGGGCGCTTCAGGAAGGCATGAAAAAGCCTGCGCCGGTCGATGATGCACAGCCTGCCGGTGACGCGGATGTGGCATCTGACGCGCCAGCGGCGGAAGCGCCGCCCGAGGTGCCGGCCGCGCCGCTTGATCCGGCTGAGGCGCGCCGAGCCGCCGAGCTTGCCGAGCTGAAGGAAATCGAAGCCGAGGAAGAGCGTCGCCGCGATGAAGAGGCGCGCAAACATTCCGAGGCAAATGCCCGCCGCGCCGCTGCCGCGAATGTCACGGCACCGGCCGCGCCGACGCCTGCTGGACCGTCAACAGCCGACGCCCCGGGCCGCCGTCGCCGTCATGTTGAGGAAATTCCCTCGCGCCGGCCGGCCGCGCCGCGCCGTGACGGAGCCGGTCGCCGGCAGTCCGGCAAGATGACCATTACCCAGGCGCTGTCAGGCGATGAACAGCGGCGTCAGCGTTCGCTGGCCTCGGTCCGCCGGCAGCGCGAGAAGGCGCGGATGCGTGATGACCAGCCGCAGGTCAAGCAGGTTCGCGATGTTGTGATCCCGGACACCATCTCGGTGGCGGAATTCGCCAATCGGATGGCCGAGCGGACCGCCGATGTGGTCAAGGAACTGATGAAGCTAGGCGTGATGGCGACGGCCGCGCAGACAATTGATGGCGAGACCGCCGAGCTGGTCGCGCAGGAATTTGGCCACCGTGTGCAGCGAGTGTCCGAGTCCGATGTCGAGATCGGGCTCGATGGTGAGGAGGACGAGGCCGCCAGCCTGAAGCCACGGCCGCCGATCGTCACCGTGATGGGCCATGTCGACCATGGCAAGACGAGCCTTCTCGACGCCATTCGTCAGACCGATGTCGCGGCGGGCGAATCCGGCGGCATCACCCAGCATATAGGCGCCTATCAGATCAAGACGCCGGGCGGCAATGCGATCACCTTCATTGACACGCCGGGCCATGAGGCCTTTACCGAGATGCGCTCGCGCGGGGCGAACATCACCGATATCGTCATCCTGGTCGTTGCGGCCGATGATTCTGTCATGCAGCAGACCGTCGAGGCGATCAATCACGCCAAGGCCGCCGGCTGTCCGGTGATTGTCGCGGTGAATAAATGTGACAAGCCCGAGGCGGACCCGAAGCGGGTGCGGAACGATCTTCTGCAGCATGAGATCATCACCGAGGAATATGGCGGCGATGTTTTGTGTGTCGATGTCTCGGCGATCACCGGCCAGGGGCTCGACAAGCTCGAGGAAGCCATCATGCTTCAGGCCGAACTGCTTGAACTCACCGCCAATCCGGACCGCGCCGCCAGCGGCGTTGTCGTCGAGGCGAAGGTCGAGCGTGGCCGTGGGTCGGTGGCCACTCTGCTGGTTCAGAAAGGAACACTGAAGCTTGGTGATATCTTTGTGGTCGGCGCCGAGAGTGGCCGTGTGCGTGCACTTCTCGATGATCGTGGCAAGAACCTGAAAACCGCCGGACCGGGTCGGCCGGTCGAGATTCTTGGCCTGAACGGCACGCCGATGGCCGGTGACAATTGTGTTGTTGTCGAATCCGAGGCACGGGCCCGCGAGATCGCCGAATACCGCACGCGCCAGATCAAGGAGCGCGAGGCTGCCCGCGGCGCCCGCGGGTCGGTCGAACAGATGCTGTCGGCGATCGCCGCCGGCGAGGCCGAGGAATTGCCGGTTGTCATCAAGACCGACGTTCATGGTTCGCTGGAAGCCATTCGCGTGGCGCTGGAAAAACTTGGCACCGACCAGGTGAAGGTACGGATCCTGTCCGCCGGTGTCGGCGCGATCAGTGAATCCGACATTTCGCTCTCCACGGCGTCGAATGCCATTGTCATCGGCTTCAATGTCCGCGCCATTCCGCAGGCGCGTGACCTTGCCAAGCGCGACGGCGTCGAGATCCGCTATCATTCGATCATCTATGAGCTGATCGACGAGGTGAAGGCGGCGATGGGCGGCCTGCTCAGCCCGGACACTCAGGAGGACTTCATCGGCTATGCCGAGATTCGCCAGGTCTTCGGCGTGTCGAAGATCGGCAAGGTGGCCGGCTGTATGGTAACCGAGGGCATCATCAAGCGGGGCTGCAAGGTGCGCCTGCTTCGTGACAATGTCGTGATCCATGAAGGTTCGCTGAAAACGCTGCGGCGCTTCAAGGACGAGGTCAAGGAAGTGCGCGAAGGATTCGAATGTGGCATAGGGTTCGAGAATTACTCGGACATCCAGGAAGGCGACATGATCGAATGTTTCGAGCTTCGTGAAGTGGCCCGTACGCTCGACTGATCCGTCGCTGTCCGCGACAATGAGGACATCATGGCTGGAAAATCGAAGCGGGCTGCCGCCAACATGCCATCACAGCGCCAACTCCGTGTTGGCGAGATGCTGCGCCACGCGCTGTCGGACATTCTGACCCGCGATACGTTCTTCGACCCCGATCTTGACGGGGTGTCGGTCACCATTTCCGAGATCTCCGTCAGCCCCGACCTGTCGAATGCCCGCGTCTATACGATGCCGCTTGGCGGCGAGCGCAGCGATACCGTGCTGCCGGCGCTGAACCGGCTGGCACCGGTGCTGCAGCGCGAGGTGGCCGGCCGGGTGCATCTGCGCCGTGTGCCACGGCTGAAATTCCTGCTTGATGACAGTTTCGAGAATGCCGCGCGGCTGAATGTCGTTTTCAACAGCATCCGCAGCGACGACTGAGCCCCGGGGCCGATGGCGTCGCGCAAGGGCAATCCCGTTCACGGCTGGGTGATCCTTGACAAGCCGGAGGGGCTCAGCTCGTCGCGCGCTGTCGGGATTGTGCGGCGCGTCTTTGCCGCCGCCAAGGCCGGCCATGGCGGCACGCTCGACCCGCTGGCCACCGGAATCCTGCCGATCGCGCTTGGCGAGGCGACGAAAACGGTGTCCTTCGCCATGCAGGGCGCCAAATCCTACAGTTTCACATTGAGTTTCGGCGTGCAGACAACGACGGATGACCGCGAGGGAAGCGCTGTCGCGACGTCGGATGTGCGGCCGACGCGTGATGAAATTGCCGCGATCCTGCCGCGCTTTACCGGCAGTATCGACCAGCGACCGCCTATCTTCTCGGCGATCAAGATCGATGGCGCGCGGGCCTATGACATCGCCCGCAAGGCGGTGGCGGACGGGCTCGACACGCTGCCAGAGCTGGCGCCGCGCCCGGTCGAGATCGAACGGCTGGAGTTGCAGGACGTGACCGATGACAGTGCCAGCTTCTTTGTCGCCTGCGGCAAGGGTACCTATATCCGCTCGCTGGCCCGCGATATCGCGCTGGCACTGGGCAGCGCCGGACATGTCAGCCGGTTGCGGCGGCTGTCGGTCGGCCCGTTTCGCGAAGCCGACGCGATTTCGCTGGCTTTTTTGGAGGAGCTGGAGCATAGTGCCGCCGCTTTCGAGCATCTGAAGCCCGTTACGAGTGCGCTGGACGACATCCCGGCGTTGCCCGTATCGGCGGACGAGGCGGCAAAACTCCGTCACGGTCAGACACTGCCGGCGCCTGGCCCTTCGGCCGCGGCGCGCTTTCGGGAAGTGGCGATGACCGGCACCGGGGTGGCGTTGTGCGGCGATGATCCGGTGGCGCTTGTCACGGTGACGGCCGGCCAGCTGCAGCCGCTTCGTGTTTTCAATCTCTGACCCGCCGGCCCTTGGCCGCCGGGGAAACCAAAGGAGGTTTCGATGTCGATTACGAATGAACGCAAGGCCGAACTCATCAAGGAATTCGGCAAATCGGAAACAGATTCGGGCTCGGCCGCCGTACAGGTCGCCATCCTGACCGAACGGATCGTCAACCTGACCGAGCATCTGAAGACGCACAAGAAGGATTTCGGCTCGCGCCGTGGCCTGCTGTCGATGGTCGGCCAGCGCCGCAACCTTCTCGACTACATCAAGAAGGGCGATGAAGGCGCGTATAAGGCGTTGATCGGCCGTCTCGGGCTGCGCCGCTAATCCGCGTGACACCTTCGGGTATACACGCCTGATATCAGGCCCGGCGGCCAGCGCTGCCGGGCCTTCTTCATGGCCATTATCGGCGCGGATATTTCTTGTTTGCTTTTTGGTCTGACGCATGTCACAAAAGCGCCGAACAGGAGACCAGACAAAAACGCCGGGGCCCATAGATGATGGCGCGGGGGCCCAAAAGACCGACTCCGCGGACCGAGCGGCGGTCATCCCCCCAAGCACATCCACGAACCCATTTCCTGTAGCTGACGCACGGCCATGAACGGCTTGTGCGGCGGTCATGTTCATTTAACGGGTCCGGCATTGTGATGATGAAAGAGATACACAACGATGTTCAAGATTTTCCGCAAAGAGCTTGACTGGAACGGCACCCCGCTTGTTCTGGAAACCGGCAAGGTTGCCCGTCAAGCCGATGGCGCGGTGATGGTCAGCCTTGGCGAGACCACCGTCCTCTGTACCGCCGTGGCGGCGCACAGCCCGCGGCCGGGACAGGATTTTTTCCCGCTGACGGTCAACTACCAGGAAAAGGCGTTTGCCGCCGGCAAGATCCCGGGCGGCTTCTTCAAGCGTGAAGGGCGGCCATCCGAGAATGAAACGCTGGTCAGCCGTCTGATCGACCGGCCGATCCGGCCGCTCTTCCCGTCCTCCTTCAAATGCGAGACACAGGTGATCTGTACCGTGCTGGCGCATGATATGGAGAACAACCCCGATATCGCCGCGATGGTCGGTGCCTCGGCGGCGCTGTGCCTGTCAGGCGTGCCGTTCTTCGGCCCGATTGCGGCGGCGCGAGTTGGCTGGATCGACGGCGCCTATGTCCTCAACCCGACCGTGGCGCAGATGGAGGAAACCGATCTCGACCTTGTCGTTGCCGGCACGCATGAAGGCGTGCTGATGGTTGAATCCGAAGCCCAGGAGCTGTCCGAGGAGGTCATGCTCGGGGCGGTCAATTTCGGCCATGACGCGATGAAGCCGGTCCTCGACGCTATCATCGAGCTTGCCGAGAACTGTGCCAAGGAGCCGCGCCCGCTTCCCGAGGAGCCAGCAGAGGCGGCAGAAATTCAGGGCGTCATTGACGGTTTCGACAAGAAATTCGCTGCCGCCTACCAGATCGCCGACAAGACCGAGCGCCAGGCGGCGCTTGGCGAGGTCCGCACCGAGATCAAGGAAAAGCTCGGCGATGATTATGACGGCGTTCTCGTCGGCAGCCTGATCAAGGGCAAGGAAGCCGATGTCGTTCGTGGCTCGATCCTGAAGACCGGATCGCGTATTGACGGCCGTGATACCAAGACGGTCCGGCAGATTGTTGCCGAGGCCGGCTTCCTGCCGCGTGCCCATGGCTCGGCGCTGTTCACGCGCGGCGAGACGCAGGCGATGGTTGTCGCCACGCTCGGTACCGGCCAGGACGAGCAGATCATCGACGCGCTTGTCGGTGAAAGCCGCTCGAACTTCATGCTGCATTACAACTTCCCGCCCTACTCGGTCGGTGAGGCTGGCCGTGTCGGTTCGCCCGGACGTCGCGAGATCGGCCATGGCAAGCTTGCCTGGCGGGCCCTGCGTCCACTGCTGCCTGGCAAGGAGGATTTCCCCTACACGGTGCGGCTCGTCTCCGAGATCACCGAATCGAACGGCTCATCCTCGATGGCCACGGTCTGTGGCGGGTCGCTGGCGCTGATGGATGCCGGTGTGCCGGTTGACCGCCCGGTGGCGGGCATCGCCATGGGCCTGATCAAGGAAGGTGACGATTACGCGGTGCTGTCGGATATCCTTGGTGACGAGGATCATCTTGGTGACATGGACTTCAAGGTGGCCGGGTCCGAGGCCGGGATCACCTCGTTGCAGATGGATATCAAGATCACCTCGATCACGCCGGAAATCATGGAGATCGCGCTCGATCAGGCCAAGGATGGCCGTCTCCACATCCTCGGCGAGATGTCGAAGGCCCTGACCTCGGCCCGTGACGGGCTGGCGGACAGTGCGCCGAAGATCACCACGCTGAGCATTCCGGTTGACAAGATCCGCGATATCATCGGCCCGGGTGGCAAGATCATCCGCGAGATCTGCGAGACCACCGGCGCCAAGATCGATATCGATGATGATGGCACCGTCAAGGTGGCGGCTGTCACCGGTGCCTCCGGCGAGGCGGCGGTGGCCCGCATCAGGGACATTGTCGCCGAGCCCGAGCTTGGCGTGATCTATAACGGCACCGTCGTCAAGACCGTGGATTTTGGCGCCTTCGTCAATTTCCTCGGAGCCAAGGACGGGCTTGTCCATATCTCCGAACTGCAGAACGGCCGGACCGAAAAGACGACCGATATCTGCAAGGAAGGCGACACGGTCAAGGTCAAGGTCATCGGCTTTGATGACCGCGGCAAGGTCAAGCTGTCGATGAAGCGTGTCGATCAGGAGACCGGCGACGATCTCGAGGCTGCCGAGGCGTAAACCCGCCCCGCCCCTCCGCATATGCGAACGCGCGCCCTCGCCGGCGCGCGTTTTTTGTTGCGCGGGATACGTGCCTGCAATTCGATCTGCCAGGTTGCTTGTGGGTCAGTCCTCGGCTTCCGGCGGTACGGCCACGGTATTGAAGCCGCCATCGACGAAATGCACTTCGCCGGTGACGCCCGATGACAGGTCGGACACCAGATACAGGCCGGACCGGCCAACCTCGGAGATGTCGGGATTGCGGCGCAGCGGCGCGCTGTCCTCGGCGTGGCGGTAGATATGCCGTGCGCCGGTGATGGCCGCGCCGGCCAGCGTCTTCATCGGCCCCGCCGACAGCGCGTTGACGCGGATATTCTGCCCGCCGAGATCGACCGCCAGGTAGCGCACCGAGCTTTCCAGCGCCGCCTTGGCAACGCCCATGACATTGTAGTTCGGTGAAATCCGCTGCGCGCCGATATAGCTGAGGGTCAGCAGCGCCCCGCCATCCGGCATCATGCCGCGTGCTGCCTGCGCCACCTCGGTGAAGGAAAAGGCCGACACCATCATCGTGTCGATGAAATTCTGGCGGCTGGTATTGAAATAGGCGCCCTTCAGTTCGGACTTGTCGGAAAAGGCCAGCGCGTGGACAACGAAATCGACGCTGGACCAGTGACCGGCAAGCCAGTCGAAGGCGTTGGCGACAGCGCCCTCCTCGGCCACGTCACATTCGACCATCAGATCCGACCCCACCGATTCGGCCAGCGGGCGAAGCCTCTTGCCGAACCCCTCCATCTGGTAGGTGAAGGCAAGCTCGGCACCGGCCTCGGCGGCGGCGGCGGCGATTCCCCAGGCGCTGGACCGCTCATTGGCGACACCCATGATCAGCCCGCGCTTGCCGGCAAGAATGCCCCCGGCCACTCCAGACGTCCCCATGTCAGACCTTCCGCAAAGCCAGTGTGGCGTTGGTGCCGCCGAACCCGAAGGAGTTCGAGAGCGCCAGCCTGATATCGGCATTATCGACCCGTGTGGTGGGCACCGGAATGTCGCCGATGGCCGGGTCCGGCGTCTCGATATTGGCTGAGGCGGCGATGAAGCCTTCCTGCATCATGATCAGCGTATAGATGGCCTCCTGCACACCGGTCGCGCCAAGCGAGTGGCCGGTCAGTGATTTGGTTGAGGTCACCGTCGGCAGATAGCCGCGCGGGCCGAACACCTCGCGCACCGCGTCCAGCTCCTTGACGTCGCCAACCGGTGTCGAGGTGCCATGCGCGTTGATGTAATCGACCTGTTCGGCAATCGGCGTGCCGTCGAAACCGGCCAGTGCCAGTTCCATGCAGCGGACCGCGCCTTCACCTGATGGCGCGACCATGTCGTGCCCGTCCGAATTCGCGCCATAGCCGGCAATCTCGGCATAGATTTTTGCTCCGCGGGCCAGCGCATGCTCCATATCCTCGACCACGACCATGCCGCCACCGCCGGCGATGACGAAACCGTCGCGGTCGGCATCATAGGCGCGCGACGCGCGTTCCGGCGTGTCGTTATATTTCGAGGACATGGCGCCCATCGCGTCGAACAACACCGACAGCGTCCAGTGAAGCTCCTCACCGCCGCCGGCAAAGACGATGTCCTGGCTGCCATTGCGAATGGAGTCGACAGCCGAGGAAATGCAATGCGCCGAAGTCGAGCAGGCCGAGGTGATCGAGAAATTCAGCCCCTTGATCTTGAAGAAGGTGGCGATACAGGCCGACACGGTGGAGGACATGCAGCGTGGCACCATATAGGGGCCGACGCGCTTCGGGCCCTTTTCGCGGGTGACGTCGAAGGCCTGCATCATATTGGCTGTCGAGGGACCGCCGGAACCGGCAATCAGCCCGGTGCGTGGGTTCGACACCTGATCCTCGCCAAGGCCGGAATCGGCGATGGCCTGTTCCATGGCCAGCACCGCATAGGCAGCGCCGTCCCCCATGAAACGAAGCTGCTTGCGGTCAATATGCTCGGCTATGTCCATCTTGACGGTGCCGTGGATCTGGCTTCGGAAACCAAGCTCGGCATATTCCGGCGCATGGACGATTCCCGAACGGCCCTCGCGCAGCGAGTCCGTGACCTCGGCGACATTGTTGCCGATCGAGGATACGATACCGATACCGGTGATGGCGACGCGGCGCATGATCAGGCCTCCTCTGGCTTGAACAGGCCGACACGAATGTCGTTGGCCTCGAAAACGGTCTCGCCGTCGCAGATGACGCGGCCATCGGCGATGCCCATGACGAGCCGCCGCATGATCACCCGCTTCATGTCGATCTCATAGCGGACAAGCTTGTTTGTCGGCAGGATCTGGCCGGTGAATTTCACCTCGCCAACCGACAGGGCGCGCCCCCGCCCCTCGCCACCGGCCCAGCCGAGGAAAAACCCGACAAGCTGCCACAGCGCATCCATGCCAAGGCATCCCGGCATCACCGGATCGCCCTCGAAATGGCAGGGGAAGAACCACAGCTCGGGGTTCAGGTCAAATTCCGAGATGATTTGTCCCTTGCCATGCGCGCCGCCGGTATCATTGATCTCGGTGATGCGGTCGCACATCAGCATTGGCGGCAGCGGCAGTTGCGGATTGCCGGGCCCGAAAAGCTCGCCCTTTGCGCAGGCGATGAGTTCGTCGTAACTAAAGGCGTTCTGCTGCAGTGGCGGCATGTGGTCTGTCCCCGATGTGAAGTGATACCGAAATCTGTGGGGCCATCTGCCCGTGGGCATTCGGCAGAGGATTCGTGGCCGCCGACGGTCATCCATCCTCCATGACCATGCCGCCAACAGGTCTCCAAAAAAGCACGAAACGGCCTCTGAGGCCAAGGATTATTGACAACAGATGACCAAGCAAGCATGTTTCTTTGCACGATGGTTGAAGTGATCGGGAATGACAGTCACGCGCAAGGCGACACGGTACTGGCACAGCGCCTTCGCGACGCTGGCCTGCGGCCGACCCGCCAGCGTCTGCTGATCGCCGAACTGCTGCTTGATGGCCGGCACCGCCATGTATCCGCCGACAGCCTGGCCCGCGAAATTCGCGATACCGGTACACATATGGCCGGCGGCACCGTCTACAACACGCTGAACCAGTTCACCGAGGCCGGTTTGCTACGCCGCGTCACCATCCATAATGAATGCAGCGTGTTCGACACGAATACCGACCATCACCACCATTTCTATGATGCCGAGCGCGACCAGCTGATCGATATTCCGGCTGACGCGGTTACGCTGGCCTCGCTTCCCGGCGCGCCTGACGGCCACGCCATCCGGTCGGTCGATGTGCTGATCCATATTTCGCCGCGTGACGATTGAGAGCTCGCCGTCATCATCGCCGGACAGGGCGCGTTGATGTGACAAAAATAGACAGTTTAAAGTCATTCCAAACTGCTTGATTTTGCGCGGAACGCTCCATACCATCAGAACAGGTTTCACGCCCGGTATGCCGGGCATTATGGCGGTGACGCCAATCAGCGGAGACAAGGATGAACGAGCAAAACAAATGCCCCGTGATGCACGGGGGAATCAAGCACACGACCTTCGGGGTGCGGTCGAATCGGGACTGGTGGCCGAACCAGCTGAACCTGAAGATCCTGCATCAGAATTCGGCGCTGTCGAACCCGATGGGATCGGGCTTCAGCTATGCCGAGGCCTTCAAGACGGTCGATCTCGATGTGCTGCGCCAGGAAATCTTCGCCCTGATGACCGATTCCCAGGAATGGTGGCCGGCCGATTACGGACATTATGGTCCGCTCTTCATCCGTATGGCATGGCACAGTGCCGGCACCTACCGCACCGGTGACGGGCGTGGTGGCGCCGGGTCGGGAACGCTTCGTTTCGCGCCGCTGAACAGCTGGCCTGACAACACCAACCTTGACAAGGCACGCCGTCTGCTGTGGCCGATCAAGCAGAAATATGGCGAGAGCCTGTCCTGGGCCGACCTGATGATTTTCACCGGCAATTGCGCGCTGGAATCGATGGGCTTCAAGACCTTCGGGTTCTCCGGTGGCCGCGAGGATATGTGGGAGCCGGAAGAGGATATCTATTGGGGCACCGAGGATACCTGGCTTGGTGACAAGCGCTATACCGGTGACCGCGAGCTGGAAAACCCTCTTGCCGCCGTGCAGATGGGCCTGATCTATGTCAATCCGGAAGGCCCGAACGGCAAGCCGGATCCGATGGCATCGGCCCGCGACATCCGCGAGACCTTTGCCCGCATGGCGATGAATGACGAGGAAACCGTGGCGCTGGTCGCCGGTGGGCACACCTTCGGCAAATGCCATGGCGCCGGCGATGCCGGGCTTGTCGGGCCCGAGCCCGAGGGCGCCAGCATCCAGGAGCAGGGTCTTGGCTGGCACAGTGATTTCGAAAGTGGCAAGGGCGTTCACGCCATCACAAGTGGCCTAGAGGGCGCCTGGACGCCGAACCCGATCAAGTGGGACAATGGCTATTTCGACATGCTGTTCGGCTATGAGTGGGAGCTGACCAAGAGCCCGGCCGGCGCCTATCAGTGGACGCCGACCGACGCGTCCGCCAGCAATCTTGTTCCCGATGCGCATGATCCGGACCGTCGCCACGCGCCGATGATGGCAACAACCGACATCGCGCTTCGCACCGACCCGGCCTATCTTGAGATCTCGCGTCGCTTCCATGCTGATCTGGATGAGTTCGCGGACACCTTCGCCCGCGCCTGGTTCAAGCTGACGCACCGCGACATGGGACCGAAATCGCGCTATGTCGGCGCCGAGGTGCCAGCCGAGGATCTGATCTGGCAGGACCCGGTTCCGGCGGTCGACCATGCGCTGATTGACGCCGGAGACGTGACCGCGCTGAAGGCAAGCATCATGGATGCCGGCCTGTCGGTGTCCGAGCTTGTTGGCGCGGCATGGGCCTCGGCCGCGACCTTCCGCGGGTCGGACAAGCGTGGCGGCGCCAATGGCGGCCGCATCCGCCTCGCCCCGCAGCGGGACTGGGATGTGAACCAGCCGGCGCAGCTGGACAGGGTGCTGACCGCGCTTGAGGGCGTTCAGTCTGCCTTCAACGCGTCCGCAACAGGCGGCAAGAAGGTATCGATGGCCGATCTGATCGTGCTGGGTGGCTGTGCCGCGATCGAGGCCGCCGCCGCGAAGGCCGGCCACAAGATCGAGGTGCCGTTCACCGCGGGCCGCACCGACGCCGTACAGGAACAGACGGATATCGAGTCCTTTGCCGTTCTCGAGCCGCTTGCCGACGGTTTCCGCAACTATCTGCAGGCGGATTTTGCTGTCTCGGCCGAGGAGCTGCTCCTCGACAAGGCACAGCTGATGACGCTGTCGGCGCCGGAAATGACGGTGCTTGTCGGCGGCATGCGTGTCCTGAACGCCAATGCCGACTCGCAGCATGGCGTGTTCACTGACCGGCCCGAGACGCTGAGCGCCGATTTCTTCGTCAACCTGCTGGATATGGGCACCGATTGGAAGCCGGTATCGGCTGCCGAGGATGTGTTCGAGGGCCGCGACCGCGCCAGTGGTGAGGTCAAATGGACCGGCACACGGGTCGATCTGGTCTTCGGGTCGAACTCGCAGCTGCGGGCGCTGTCAGAGGTCTATGCCGGTGCCGGTGCCGAGGGCCGCTTTGTCGCCGACTTCGTTGCGGCCTGGGCGAAGGTGATGGATCTCGACAGGTTCGAAATCGCCTGACATCTGTTGGCACAGGAATATATCCGGGACGGCGCCGCGGCATGATCGCGGCGCCGTTTTCCTTTGTAGGCCTATTATGTTTTGTGAGGTCTTCTTATGTCGTCGGGCCTAATTCAGAACCTCGCCCTCGATCAGGCCCCAGAGCGAGGTGCGGGACACCCAGCCGCGAATATCGCCGGCGGCCACCCGGCACCATTGGGTCGGGCAGGATTGCAGCTCCAGCAGCGCGTTGCGTTCGGCAACCGCGACCAGACCGGCACCGTCATCAGCCTCGGTATAGAGGCGCGCCGAGCTTGTTGTCACAAGCACCATCCGTTTCAGCGATACCACCGAATGATGCATCCAGCCGGTCGTCCCGTCATGGTCGACAACCTTGCGCCACACGCCGAATTCGGCCTCGACCCGCAGCGGCAGCCCGGTTTTTCGGTAGTGCCAGAGAATCGGATATTCGGTTCCCGGCCCGGCCCGCATGTTCACATTGTCGGATTTCAGCGTGACAAAGCGTGGCACCGGCAGGCCGCTGCCGCGAACGGTCAGCCGGATTTCACCGGAATCATCGGCGGCAAGGGCGGGGGCGACAGCATGCTGTCCCCCGATACCGCTGACGGCACCGAGAAGCGGCAGACACAGAAGTGGTAAAAGGAGCCTGGCGACAGGTCGAAAAGATTTTTTCATCGGTCTCTTGTTCTGATAAGGTCACAGGGATTGAAATATCACGGCATTGTCCCCCGTTGATCGGGGGATATAGTAGGATGTTTTCCCGGACCATGCCACACATCCGGGGGCCGCGCTGAAAGAGTGCAAGGAATGACCCAGAAGAAGCCCGTCGTCTTTCTGACCCGAAAGCTGCCAGACTCGACCGAAACCCGGATGCGCGAGCTGTTTGACGCGCGGCTCAATGAAAGTGACGCACCGCTGTCGGCCGACGCGTTGCGCGCCATCGTCAAGGAAGCCGATGTTCTGGTGCCGACGGTCACCGACAGGATCGATGCCGATTTGATCGAGGCCGCCGGTGACCAGCTGAAACTCATTGCTTCCTTTGGCACCGGGGTCGACCATATCGATCTTGCCGCCGCCCGCGCCCGCGGTATCACTGTCACCAATACGCCGGGCGTGCTGACCGAGGACACGGCCGATGTGGCGCTGGCGCTGATGCTGGCGGTGCCGCGGCGGATTGCCGAGGGGGACAAGCGGGCCCGCTCGGGTGCGTGGACCGGCTGGTCGCCGACCGGCATGCTTGGTCACCGGATCAATGGCAAGCGCCTTGGCATCATCGGGATGGGGCGGATCGGGTCCGCCGTGGCGCGCCGGGCAAGGGGTTTCGGGCTCAGCATCCATTACCATAACCGCAAACCGGTGCATCCCGAGACCGAGGCCGAGCTTGAGGCGACCTACTGGGAATCGCTGGATCAGATGCTCAGCCGGGTCGATATTGTCTCGGTGAACTGTCCACATACCCCGGCCACCAGCGGATTGCTGAACCGCGAGCGGCTGGAGCTGATGCAGCCATCGGCCTATCTGGTCAACACCTCGCGCGGTGAGGTGGTCGATGAGGCGGCACTTGCCGAGCTTCTGGCAAGCCGCCATATCGCCGGCGCCGGCCTCGATGTCTATGCCGACGAGCCGAACATCACGCCGGCGCTGATGACGTTGCCGAATGTCGTGCTGCTGCCGCATATCGGATCGGCAACGATCGAGGGCCGTCTTGAAATGGGCGACAAGGTGATCATCAATATCCAGACTTTCTGGGATGGCCATGCGCCGCGTGACCGCGTGATCGAGGCGATGCTCTAGGTATAGGACGCTTACGGGACCCAGACTCTTTCGGGTATCAAACGCTCTGGCCGCCGCAGGTGTTGCAGTCATTGCGTCGTGAGGTGCTGATTTCCATGAAACCGCCACCACGCGCATCGAACAGCAGCAGCCGGCCGGTCTGTTTGCCGCCGGTGCCAAGGACCCAGTTTACCGCTTCCAGCGCCTGGAGTGCGCCGATTACGCCGGTAACTGGGCCGAGAATGCCGGCCTCCGAACATCCCGGCGCCTGCTGTGCGTCCGGCATGTCGGGAAACACGCAGCGGAAACAGGGCGAGTCGGGCGTGCCGGTATGGAACAGCGACAGCTGCCCCTCGCTTCGCACGGCGCCGCCAAAGACCAGCGGTGTTCCGGTGCGCCAGGCGGCATCACCAAGAAGATAGCGGGTCGCGACATTGTCCGAACAGTCGATGACAAGATCATGCGATGACAGAAGCTCATCCACATTGTCGACATCAAGACGTTCTCGGCGCGGCGTAATCTCGATGCCGGGGTTCAGCGCGGCGGCGGCGGCGGCGGCGCGCGCGACCTTCGGGGTGCCGATGCTTGCCGTTATGTGCAGGATCTGCCGGTTCAGGTTGGTCAGTTCGACCGTCTCGTCATCCATAATGGTGATGTGACCGACCCCGGCCGCGGCAAGGTAGAAAATCACCGGCGAGCCAAGCCCGCCCGCACCGACAACCAGCATGCGGGCCGCCAGCAACCGTTCCTGACCGTCCTCGCCGACATCCGGCATGATGACCTGACGGGCATAGCGTTCGAGATCCGCATCATTCAGCATCGGCTCATACCCCCGTCGATCCAAATCCGCCATCGCCGCGGTCGGTGGCATCCAGCCTGTCAACGCGCGCAAGCCTTGCCTGAATGACCGGTGCCACAACCATCTGCGCAATCCGCATGCCGCGGCTGACGGTGAAAGGCGACTCGCCAAGATTGATCAGGATGATCTTGACCTCGCCGCGATAGTCACTGTCGATGGTCCCTGGCGCATTGGCAACTGTGACCCCGTGCCGCAAGGCCAGGCCGGAGCGCGGCCTGATCTGTACCTCATGGCCGTCCGGCACCGCCATGGCAAGCCCGGTCGGCACGGCATGCCGCGCCCCGGGCGCGATCACGATATCGGAGTCGATGGCGGCGGCGATATCCATGCCGGCGGCGCCGGGGCTTTCATAGGCGGGAAGTTTCAGATCGCCGAAATGCGGCAGGGTCTGGACGGACAGGGTGACACTCATGCGAACTGCGCCTCGATCCGTGTGACCAGCCTGTCGGCAAGCGCCACTTTTGACATCTGCGGCCACATTTCGGATTCATTGCCGGTGATGAGAGTGGCGCTGTTGTCATCGCTGCCGAAGACCGGTTTGCCGTCGGCGTCGGAAATCATGTTGGCGACAATCCAGTCACATCCCTTGCGCGCCAGCTTCGCCATCGCGGTTTCCTGCAGGTCCGCCGCCTCGGCGGCGAAGCCGACAACAAGCCGTGGCCGGCTGGCATGGGTGGCGAGATGGCGCAGAATGTCCGGGTTTTCGGCAAGCGACAATATTGGCGGCTGGCCATCCCCGGTTTTCTTGATCTTGCCTTCCGGTATGCCGGTGACACGCCAGTCGGCGACAGCAGCAGCGCAGACGGCAAGATCGGCCGGCAGGGCGGCCTCGCAGGCTGACAGCATGTCACGCGCCGTTTCGACCGGCACCAGTTCGACATCCTGCGGCGCCGGAATCGCCACTGGCCCGCTGACAAGCGTCACCCGTGCGCCGCGGCTGGCCAGCGCGGCGGCAATGGCGTGGCCCTGCTTGCCGGATGACCGGTTGGCGATGAAGCGGACGGCATCGATCGGCTCGACAGTCGGGCCCGAGGTCACGATGGCGTGGCGGCCGGCAAGCGGGCTGCTTGCTGGCCTGCCGGCGGCAAGGTCAAGATGGTGCAGGGCGGCACTGACAATGGCGTCCGGTTCACTCAGCCTGCCGGTGCCCTCCTCGCCGCAGGCCATATCGCCGGCGGCCGGGCCAACAAACTGCACGTCGCGACCGCGAAGCCGGTTCAGATTGTCCTGCGTCGCCGGATGGGCCCACATCGCCGGGTTCATCGCCGGCGCCATCAGCACCGGCGCGTCGGTCGCCAGCAGGATGGTTGTGGCCAGATCGTCCGCCAGCCCGTTCGCCGCCCGCGCCATCAGATTGGCTGTCGCCGGTGCGACCAGTACGAGATCGGCCTCGCGGGCCAGCCGGATATGGCCCATCTCGGCCTCGTCGGTCAGCGAGAACAGATCGGTGAAGGTCTTGTTCGCTGTCAGGGCGGACAGGCTGAGCGGGGTGACGAATTCCCGGGCGCCGCGGGTCATCACACCGGTGACCGTCACATCGTGATCCTGCAGGCGGCGCGCCACTTCGAGCGCCTTGTAGGCGGCGATGCCGCCGCCCACGACCAGCAGCACGCGGCGGCGAGCTGTGATGTCGGTCTCCTCCGGATCGGCAAGCACAAGGCTTCCCGGGTCGATCTGCCAGCCGCGCGCGCGCAGGGCTTCGCAGACAGGCGCGTGGGCGCGCTGTGGCAGCGCTCCCCTCGCAAGGTAATTGCTGATGGCGCTGGGGCCGACCCCGAGAAGGTCCTGCAACGCCTGCCGCCCGCCAAGCGCGGTGATGATGGCGGAAAGCTCACGGTTTTTCATATTGATTCTCAATTTGTGAATTTATATGAATTTATGTGAAAACAGCGACAAAGGCAACCGCAAGTGCCAGCATTGCTGTCACAAAGGGCCATGCGCTTTTGCTGGGCATCGGGGCCGGTTCGTGGCGCGTCTCGAATGCGTTCAGGATGCGCGGCAGCCGTGCCATCAGCATCATCGCCTCCTCGAACAGATCCTCGGCCCGTTTGGCCAGGCTTGCCTGGTCCTGCATCCACTGGCTGGCAAGCGGGCGTGCCAGCATCCACATATTGGCCTCTGGGTTCAGCTGGCGCGCCACGCCTTCGGCCATCATCATGGTTTTCTGCAGTAGGTTGAATTGTGGCTGCACGTCGATGGCAAAGCGGCTCGACAGCTGAAAGATCTGCCCGAGAACGGTGCCAAGCGATACATCGCCAAGCGGTTTGCCCATAACCGGCTCGGCGACGGCGCGGATCGATTGCGCGAAGGGCGCCAGCGGCACATTCTCGCCCAGCATGCCGGCATCGGCATGCAGCCGCGCCACCGCGTCATAATCGCGGTCGATCATCGCTGTCAGAAGCCGCGCCAGAAACAGCCGGTCGGCGAAATCCAGATGCCCCATGATGCCGAAATCGATCGGCACCAGCGTGCCATTGGCGGCAATGAAGATATTGCCTGGATGCATGTCGGCATGAAAGAATCCGTCGCGGAACACCTGGTTGAAGAAACAGCGCGCCGCGGTTTCGGTGATCCGTTCGATATCATGACCGGCCGCCGTCAGGGCATCGACATCGTCAATCCGGATTCCCTCGATCCATTCGATCACCAGCATCGCGGTGGTCGTATGTTCGAGATCGACCTGCGGGACATGGATGCCCTCATCCTCCGCCATGTTGTCGGCAAGCTTGCCGGCCGCCGCTGCCTCAAGCCGAAGATCGAGCTCGATATCCGAAATCTGCGTGAACTGGTCCACCGCGGTGACAAGTTTCAGTCGCTGCAGGTTTGGCGCCAGCCATTCAAGAATGCGCGCCAGTGAATAGAACAGCGTGGTGTCGGACTGCATGCGCCGCCTGATCCCGGGCCGCAGCAGTTTCACCGCCACCTGCCGACCATCGACAAGTTCGGCATAATGCACCTGCGCGATCGAGGCCGCCGCCACCGGCACATCGTCAAAGCGGCGGAAGATCTCGGCAAGTGGCCGGCCTGCCTCGCTGGCCACCTGGCGGCGCGCCAGATCGGGCCCGAAGGCTGGCAGGCGATCCTGAAGAAGGCTCAGCGAATGCGCCATCTGTGGCCCGATGAGATCGGCCCGCGTCGACAATGCCTGGCCGAATTTGATGAAGCCGGGGCCAAGCCTGATCAGCGCCTCGGCAAGCGCACTGCCAGCATCAAGCCGCGCGCCGCGCGACCGGATCAACCTGTCGACAAGCGAACAGAGCCGCCGCATCCAGCCCGGCAGCAGCGTGATTTGTGCCATATGACCAAGCGTGCCGGCCCGGCCAAGATGCCAGGCAATCACCGGCAGGCGCAGCATGGCCAGAATGATCTGCCATCCGGACGCGCGCATCAGTCGAGCTTCCATCCTGAATGGATGCAGGCAATGCCGGCCGACATCCGCCGCACCCGCACCTGTGCAAAGCCGGCCCCGGCGAACATGTCGGCCAGAACCTCCGGTGTCGGGAAGGTGCGGATCGATTCCACCAGATAGCGATAGCTGTCGCCATCGCCGGCGACAATCTGACCAAGCCGCGGCAGGACATTGAATGACCAGGAATCATAGGCCCGCGCCAGCATCTCGTTGCTCACCTGCGAGAATTCAAGGCACAGGAAGCGTCCCCCCGGCCGCAGAATCCGATGCGCCTCAGCCAGTGCCGCCTCGCGATTGGTGACATTGCGGAGCCCGAAGGCGATGGTCACGACATCGGCGCTGGCGGCCGCGAAGGGCAATGCCTCCGCATTGCCCACACACCAGGTCAGCCGGTCGGCAAGCTTGCCAAGATCGCGCCGCCCGCGCCCGGCCGCCAGCATCGATTCATTGATGTCGGTGACCGCCGCGCTGCCGCCACCGGCTTTCAGGAATCGCAGGCTGATATCGCCGGTACCGCCGGCCAGATCGACAAGATGCTGATAGGGCTGCGGGGCCATCCAGTCGACCATTGCGGCCTTCCACAGCCGGTGCACGCCACCGCTCATCAGATCATTCATGATGTCATAGCGGGTCGCCACCGAATCGAATACATCGCGGACCAGCCCGGCCTTTTCCGTACGGCGTACCGTGCGAAATCCGAAATCGATATTCTCGTCCCCGAAATCAGATGCCGGGGGCGTTTGACGCTGGCTCATGCTGACCGGTCCATAATCTGTCGCGACGGCTCTTCCGTCAGGGGGTTTTCCGGCTATGCTGGCGCCGGATAGAGTTTCGCTTCATGTGATACACGAAAATACGTCTGAAGGACCGAATATAATGTCGCGACCCGCCATCAACCAGACCGACGCCGTAACGGTGCGCCATGCCTGAGCTTCCCGAGGTCGAGACCGTGCGCCGGGCGCTGGTGCCGGCAATGGAGGGGCGCCGTATCAGCAACGCCTATATTGGGCGGCCGGATCTGCGCTGGCCGTTGCCGGACAATCTGGCGGCGCGGCTGACCGGCCGCATGGTGGGGCCACTTTCCAGACGTGGCAAGTTCCTGCTGGTGTCGCTTGACGGTGACGAGACGATGCTGATGCATCTCGGCATGTCGGGGTCGGTGCGGATTCATCACAAAAGGCCCGCCATCGGCAGGCATGATCATATGGTTCTGGAAATGGCAGGGGCGGCCGCGCCGGCCTGGATTGTCTTCAACGACCCGCGCCGGTTTGGCTGGATCGATTTGTTCGGCGACGGCACCCACCCGATGCTGGCCGGCATGGGGCCGGAACCGCTTGGCAATGAATTCTCGGCGGCAACGCTGATGGACGGGCTGGCGGCGCGGCGCGGTCCGGTGAAGACAGCGCTTCTTGATCAGCGACTTGTTGCAGGAATCGGCAATATCTATGCCTGCGAGGCGCTGTTCGGTGCCGGCATATCGCCGCGGCGGCGGAGCTATACCATTCGCCGGCAGCGCGCCGACCGGCTTGCCGCCGCGATCAAGGATGTCCTTGTGCGGGCCATCGAGGATGGTGGCACCAGCCTTCGCGATCATGTCCAGCCCGGCGGTGAAATCGGTTATTTCGTACAGCGTCTGTCGGTCTATGGGCGTGCTGGCGCGCCCTGCCACAGCTGTGGCACCCCCATCCGCAGCCTTGTGCAGTCCGGGCGGAGCAGTTTTTACTGTCCCGGCTGCCAGCGCTGAGGTAGCCTGAGCCGATGTCATACCTGTCCTTGAAATCGATGCCGAATTCCCGCCGCTCGCTGTCAGCGCTGCTTTGCTCCGCACTACTTTTTGCCGCCATCACATTTGCCGCCATCGCATTTGGCGGCTCCGCCCTGCGCGCGCAAAGCCCGCAGCAGCAATGGGTTGGCGACCTGCCGATCATGGCCGGCATGACCATCGAACCGGAGCTCGGTTTCGCCTTTGATTCGCCCGGGGGCCGGATTGTCCTTGTCTTTGCGTCATCATCAACCGACACCGAGGGCGTGTTGGCCTATTATAATGACGCGCTGTCCAGCCTTGGCTGGGTTGGATCCGACGGCAGTTGGGAGCGGGGCGGTGAAAGCCTTGGCCTGGCACAGGTCGACACATCGGTGGGACGCCTATGGCGGATCCGGTTGAGCCCGCGCTGAGGTAGGGTAACAGCGCCTTTTCCGGTGCAAAACCGCTTGACGAAGCTGCGGAAATCAGCGATACACCGCTCCGCAACTGAAATTGACAGGATGGTCCGATGGCCAATCATATTTCTGCCAAGAAGCGGATCCGCCGCAACGCGCGTCGCGCAGCCATCAATGGCGCCCGCATGAGCCGTATCCGCACCTTCGTGAAAAAGGTCGAAGCGGCGATTGACAGTGGCGACGCCGAGGGTGCCCGCACGGCCCTGCGCATCGCGCAGCCGGAAATCCAGCGCGGTGTGACACGCGGCGTCTTGCACCGCAACACCGCCTCGCGCAAGATTTCCCGTCTTGCCGCCCGTGTAAAGGCTGTCGCTGCCTGACGCAGCCGCCCGAATCGCCTGAAATCCAACGCCCGTCCGCTTGCGGCCGGGCGTTTTTCGTTGGTGCCTGCGGTTGGTGCGGTGTCTGCGATGCGTGGCGTGGGCCGGGGTGACAGGTGAACTTGGCTGGTGATGTTGAGATGAAATGTCATGCAACACCGATTCGGGCACTGAAATTTTTCACTTTCATATCCTGTCGCCCGTGCTGAGCGCCGCTGGCTGTCAATAGAAATATCTGCAACAGGCATGGCTTTATTTGCTGTTTGGGCCTTCTGACCATCTTGCGCAGATCGATCGCCAGCAAGTAATGTCGAGCCAAGGTCGCTGACGTCGACCGGCTTGAATATTATTCATGCACAAATATGGTTCATGCATACGGGGGCACGCTGCATGTCAGGCAGACAATATCCAGAGCAGTCTGACAGCAAGCCGATCCAGCCGGACATGCCGGCCACCGATTCAACAGTGGCGACAACGGACAGCGCCGCGGCGGGCGGTGATGCCTGGGAACGGGTGACCATGCGCATGCGCCAGGACATCGGCGAGGCGGCGTGGCGGAACTGGATCAAGCCGCTGCGGGTCAGCCGGCTCGAGGATGGCACGCTGACTCTCGAGGCCAGCTCGATGTTGGCGCGCGAGCGGGTGACCAGCCAGTATGCCGACAGGCTGCGGGTGATTTCCGCGGCCGAGTACGGCACCGTTCGCAAGGTCGAGATCAGCCTTGCCAGCCATCAGGCACCACGTATGTCGCAGCAGAAGCGCGCGCCATCCACGGCCGGGGCGGCGGCCGGCGCGCCACTTGGTGCCGGGCTCGACCCGCGGTACACCTTTGCCAATTTTGTCGTCGGCAAGCCGAACGAGCTGGCCTTCGCGGTCGCCCGCCGGACGGCCGAATCCGCGACCGTCGCCTTCAACCCGCTGTTCCTCTATGGCGGTGTCGGGCTGGGCAAGACACATCTGATGCATGCCATCGCCTGGCATATCCGCGAACAGGATCCCAGCCGGAATGTCGTCTATCTGTCGGCCGAGAAATTCATGTACCGGTTCGTGCAGGCGCTGCGGTTCCGCGATACCATGTCGTTCAAGGAGCAGTTCCGTTCCGTCGACGTGCTGATGATCGACGATGTGCAGTTCATCAGCGGCAAGGATTCAACGCAGGAGGAGTTTTTCCACACCTTCAACGCGCTGGTCGAGGATGGCCGCCAGGTGATTGTGTCGGCCGACAAGTCACCGACCGATCTTGAGGGGCTCGAGGAGCGGCTTCGCTCACGCCTGGGATGGGGCATGGTGGCCGACATCCACCCCGCCGATTACGAATTGCGGCTTGGTATCCTGCAGGCCAAGGCCGAACGGGCCCGCATTGCCGTACCGGACAAGGTGCTGGAGTTCCTCGCGCACCGGATCTCGAGCAATGTACGCGAACTCGAGGGGGCGCTGACCCGAATCGCCGCGCATGCCAGCCTTGTTGGCCGCGAGATCACCATCGACAGCGCCGCCGAGCTGCTGTCCGACCTCCTGCGGGCCAGCAGCCGCCAGGTCAGCATCGACGAGATCCAGAAACGTGTCGCGGCGCATTATGATGTGCGGGTGGCCGAGATGTTTTCCGCCAGGCGGGCCCGCAATGTCGCCCGCCCACGGCAGGTTGCGATGTATCTGGCGAAGACCCTGACATCCTTTTCCTATCCGGAAATTGGCCGCCAGTTCGGAGGCCGCGACCACACCACGGTGATGCATGCCGTGCGGACAATCGAGGGTCTTGTCGGCAGTGACAATCGGATTGCCGAGGATGTCCAGCTGCTGCGCTCGCTAATTGCCAGCTAGGCTCTGATTTCTCCGCTTTTTTCAATCATTTGCCATCTGTCTTCCGGCGTTGGTCAACATGCCGCCAATGTCAATATTTTGGTGCTTGTTTGAATTTGTCATGCTATATTTTGTGGTCAATCGCACCTTGCGGGGCGCAAAAGGCTGCTGACAGGCGCGCTGGCGCTGGCGACAGGCGGCAAATCCCGCAGGGTCCGGTCAACAGAGAAGAGACAGCCCATGAAATTCACCATTGATCGCATCAGCCTTCTGCGGCCGCTCGGGCAGGTGCAATCCGTCGTCGAACGTCGCAACACAATTCCGATCCTTGCCAATGTCGTCCTGCAGGCGGCAGATGGCGCCCTGTCGATGACCGCCACCGACATGGATATGGATATTGCCACGCAGGTCGAATGCGCGGTGGCGACGGCCGGCACCACCACCGTTTCGGCGCATCTTCTCTATGATATTGTTCGCAAGCTTCCCGAGGGCGCCGAGGTCGAGGTGGCCGTCGCTGACGGGCATGCGATGATCAGCGCCGGCAGATCGAATTTCCGCCTGCCAACGCTGCCGGTCGAGGATTTTCCGGCGATCAGCGTCGGCGAGATGCCGGACGCGTTCATGCTGACCGCCGCCGACATGCGCGACATGATCGACGCCACCCGCTTTGCGATCTCCACCGAGGAGACAAGATATTACCTGAACGGTATCTATCTCCACAAATCGGACCAGGGCGATCTGTGCGCTGTCGCCACTGACGGCCACAGGCTGGCGCTGACGCGTCAGGGACTTCCTGCCGGCGCGACCGGCATGCCCTCGATCATCGTGCCGCGCAAGGCGGTGACCGAACTTCGCAAGCTGCTTGATGATTTCGAGGGTGAGGTCGGTGTGGCGCTGTCGGACACCCGCGCCGAATTCAGCATCGCGACGGTGAAGCTTCGGACCAAGCTTATCGACGGAACCTTCCCCGATTACACACGGGTGATCCCGCGCGGCAATGACCGTATCATGCAGGTGGATGCGGCCAGCTTCTCGGCCGCGGTTGACCGGGTGTCGACGATCTCGTCCGAAAAATCACGCTCGATCAAGATGCGGCTGCAACCCGGCATGCTGACCCTTTCGGCCAGCAGCACCGATGCCTCGAGCGCGGATGAGGACATCGAGGTCAGCTATGATGGTGCCGAAATGGAGATTGGCTTCAATGCGCGCTATCTCCTCGATATCGCGTCGCAGGTCGAGAGCGATACCATCGAATTCGCCCTTGCCGACCAGGGATCGCCAAGCCTGGTGCGCGCACCGGGTGACGAGGCGACCCTGTTCGTTCTGATGCCGATGCGGGTGTGAGCGGTTCTTGACGGTCCTGATGGAAAGACAGCAGGTGGCGCCGGGCCGGCAGGCCGAGGCCCAGCTGACGTCTCTGTCGCTGCAGGACTTCCGCAATTATGCCGACTGCCGGGTGATGATCGATGCGCCGAATGTGCTGCTCCTTGGTGAGAATGGCGCCGGCAAGACCAACCTGATGGAAGCAGTGTCATTGCTGGCCCCGGGCCGCGGTCTGCGCAGCGCCCGCGCCGAGCATCTGCCACGCCAGCGAAGCGGTGCTGACCAGTGGGCCGTCGCGGCCGACCTTCTTACGGCCGGTGAAAAGACCCGTGTCGGCACCGGCGTGCCGGCCGACAGTGACAGCGGCCGCCGGATCATGCGGCGAGACGGCGAGACGGTGTCGCAGACCGAGATTGGCAGGCTGTTTTCGGTATCGTGGCTGACACCGCGCATGGATGGCATCTTCATCGACAGCCCGGGCGCGCGCCGGCGCTTCCTCGACCGGTTGGTGATTGCCTTTGACGCGGCGCATATCGGGCGCACGAACCGCTATGAAAAGCTGCTTCGCGAACGTGGTGCGCTGCTTGCCGAGGGCCGTGCGGATGAGGCTTGGGTCAGCGCCATCGAGGCCAGTCTTGCCGAGTCCGCCATTGCCGTGACCGCGGCGCGGCAGGCCCTGATTGCCGATCTGAACGCCGAGGCGGCGGCAGGATGGTTTGATTTTCCCGGCGTCAGGCTGGCGCTTGATGGCACGGTCGAGAACTGGCTTGCCGAAGGTGCGGCATTGCAGGCCGAGGACAGGTTCATCGCCGTGGCGCGGACACGCCGGATGGCCGGTGATCCGGCGCTTGCTGGCCCCCATTCCAGTGATCTGACCGCAGTCAACAGCCATACAGACGCGCCGGCGCATCTGGCCTCGACCGGCCAGCAGAAGGCATTGCTGATTGCCGTGGTGCTGGCGCATGCACGCCTGCAGGCGCGCCGGCTTGGCCGCCCGCCATTGCTGCTGCTTGACGATGTTGTAGCGCATCTTGACGTGGCCCGCCGCGCCGCGCTGTTCGAGGCTGTTGGCGCGGTTGGCACGCAGGCCTGGTTCAGCGGCACCGACCGGGATGATTTTGAAGGACTTGACGCCCAGTCACTGTCGATATCGGCGGATGACGGGACGGCCAGCATAACGCAGTCGGAGGAATGAGTGATGACCGACAACGAGACACCTGAAGAGATGCCCGCAACCGACAATGGGGCGGTTGATTATGGCGCCGATTCTATCAAGGTCCTGAAGGGCCTGGACGCCGTTCGAAAGCGGCCGGGGATGTATATCGGCGACACCGATGATGGTTCCGGCCTGCATCATATGGTCTATGAGGTGGTCGACAATGCCATTGACGAGGCGCTGGCCGGCCATTGCGACCTTGTCGAGGTGATCCTGAATGGCGACGGGTCGGTGACGGTGACCGACAATGGACGCGGTATTCCGGTCGAGATCCATGCCGAGGAAGGCGTGTCGGCGGCCGAGGTGATCATGACGCAACTTCATGCCGGCGGGAAGTTCGACAATAATTCCTACAAGGTGTCTGGCGGCCTTCATGGCGTCGGGGTGTCGGTTGTCAACGCGCTGTCGGAATGGCTGGAGCTGACGATCTATCGTGACGGCCGGCAGCACAAGGTGCGCTTCCGCCATGGTGAGGCTGACGGGCCGCTGGCCGATACCGGTGATGCTGATGGCCTGACGGGAACGCATGTCACCTTCATGCCCTCGACCGACACCTTTTCCACCATCCAGTTTGATTTCGCGACGCTCGAGCATCGGCTTCGCGAGCTGGCTTTCCTCAATTCGGGTGTGCGGATCCAGCTTGCCGACAACCGCGCTGGCGAGCCTGTCGTCTCGGAATTCTTCTTCGATGGCGGCCTGACAGCCTTTGTCGCATGGCTGAACCGGTCGCGCTCGCCGCTTCACGACACGGTGACGCTGACGACAACACGCGATGACATCACCGTCGAACTGGCCATGGCCTGGACCGATTCCTTCCATGAGAACACGTTGTGCTTCACCAACAACATTCCACAGCGCGATGGCGGCACGCATCTTGCCGGCTTCCGCGCCGCCATGACCCGCGTCGTGAACAGCTACGCGCAATCCTCGGGAATCGCCAAGCGCGAGAAGGTGGCGCTCACCGGTGAGGATTCGCGCGAGGGCCTGACGGCAATTGTCTCGGTGAAGGTGCCGGACCCGAAATTCTCGTCGCAGACCAAGGACAAGCTTGTTTCCTCGGAGGTGAAACCGGTGGTGGACTCGGCGGTGGCAAGCTGTCTCAACCAGTGGTTCGAAGAGCATCCGGCGGATGCCCGCAAGATCATCTCGAAAGCGTTCGAGGCGGCGGCGGCCCGTGAGGCGGCGCGCAAGGCCCGCGACCTGACGCGGCGCAAGGGCGTGATGGAAATCGCCAGCCTGCCCGGCAAGCTTGCCGACTGTCAGGAACGCGACCCGTCAAAGTCGGAACTGTTTCTTGTCGAGGGTGATTCGGCCGGTGGTTCGGCCAAGCAGGGCCGCGACCGCGCCAACCAGGCGATCCTGCCGCTACGAGGCAAGATCCTGAATGTCGAGCGGGCGCGGGCCGACAAAATGCTGTCCTCGGCCGAGATCGGCACCCTGATCACCGCCATCGGTGGTGGCGTCGGCAATGATGAAATGGACACCGAAAAGGCCCGCTATCACAAGATCGTCATCATGACCGACGCCGACGTCGATGGCAGCCATATCCGCACCCTGTTGCTGACATTCTTCTTCCGGCATATGCGCCCGCTGATCGAGGCCGGTTATCTCTATATCGCGCAGCCGCCGCTGTTCCGCGCCAAGCGTGGCCAGTCCGAGGTTTATCTGAAGGACCAGCGTGAGCTGGACACCTATCTGATGGAGGCCGGGCTGAAGGATGCCGTGCTGACATTGCAGGACGGCGCCCAGCTTGCCGGTGCCGATCTGCATGAAAGCGCGGCGCGCGCCACCATTGCCGGGCGGCTGATCGAACAGCTTGGCAGGCGGCTTGGCAACCGTGATGTGATCGAGCAGGCAGCTATCGCCGGCCTGCTGACCCCAAGCATGATTGGCAATGCAGAGGGCGTCGCATATCTGGCGCGGCGGCTGGAAGCGCAGGCGTCAGACCTTGAAAAGGGCTGGCAGGCTGCGGTCGAGGATACACCGAACGGTCCGGCGACGGTTGTCACACGCCAGCTGCGCGGAATCACCGAGCGTTATGTCATTGACATGCGCCTGCTGAAGGCACCGGAAGTGGCAGAACTTGACGACATGGCGGCGCATCTCCAGGAGCTCTATGTCAACCCGGCAACGCTGCGACTCGGCTCCAATGAATCGGTCATTACCGGGCCGCTTGGCCTGTCGCAGGCGATTTTCCAGACCGGCCGGAAGGGCGCGCAGATTTCACGCTATAAGGGGCTTGGCGAGATGAACCCCGAACAGCTGTGGGAAACCACCCTCGACCCGTCGCAGCGAACGCTTCTTCAGGTTTCAATCGAGCAGGAGGAAGAGGCCGACAACGCTTTTTCGACCCTCATGGGCGAGGCGGTGGACCAGCGCCGCGAATTCATCCAGAAGAATGCCTTGAGGGTTGCCAATCTTGATGTCTGAAGCCGGGTAGATGGCTATCGAGCCGCAATCCACCGAACGCAAATGGTCGGACACACCGGCCATACGTACATTCATGCAACCGCGTGAGCGGCGTGGCAGCCCCCCCGGCACGATGGATGCCCGCCTGATCCTGAACATCCGCTGGCTGGCACTGGCCGGTCAGCTTTTCGCCCTTCTTTTCACCTTTCTTGGTCTGGAAATCCAAATTCCGATCGGGCCGGCATTGTTCGTGATCGGCCTTTCGGTGGCGATGAATGTCTGGCAGACACGCCTCACGATGATCCTGGAGAGGGGCCGCAACCAGAGCTTTCCGGCGCTGATCTTCGACGTCATTCAGCTGTCGGCGCTTCTCTATTTCACCGGCGGCCTGTTGAACCCCTTTGCCGTGCTTCTGCTGTCGCCTGTCGTGGTGTCGGCAACATTGCTTCGCCGCCGCGAAACATTACAGCTGATCGCCCTTGTCGCGGGGTGCGTCAGCTTTCTGGTGTTCTTCAATTATCCGTTGCCGGTCGATGATTTGCGGGCGGCGAATCCTGATCTTTATCTCATCGGCCTGTGGATGGCGCTTGTTCTGTCAGCCACTTTCATCGGCATCTATACATGGTGGATCGCCTCGCGCGCGCGACGTCTTGATGAAGCGCTGTCCGAGGCGCGGCTGGCCCTCGCCGCAGAGCAACAGGCAGCAGCGCTTGGCACATTGGCAACGGCGGCGGCACACCGGCTGGGATCCCCGCTGAACACGATCACGGTGATTGGCCATGAATTGGCACGCGACATTACCGACGATGATCCGCTCTATGAGGATGTGATGCTGCTCCGCGCCGAGATCGAGCGTTGCCGGGTCATTCTTGGTGAACTTGATGATTACCAGTCGGCAGAATCGCTCGATCTTGAAACGCCGGTGCCCTTGTCGGGACTGATCGAGGAAATCCTCGATAGCCGGCTTGAGGATGGCGCCGCTTCCTTCACCATCGATTTCGACGAGAGATCGGCAGTGCCCATGCCGCTTGTCAGGCGTGGACCGGAATTGATGCACGCGCTGGAGGATCTGCTCAGCAATGCGCGTGATTTCGCCAGAACCAAGGTCAGCATCATGATCCGCTGCACGGTTCAGGATGTGATTGTGACGATAAATGATGACGGCCCGGGCTTTCCGGCCGGGGTGCTGGCACGGATCGGTGCGCCCTGGAACAGCTCGCGTCGGGGAGAGGGCGCGCATCGGGGTTTGGGTATTTTTATCGCCAGCACCTTGATTGAGTCACTTGGTGGCTCAATATTATACGGGAATGCGAAGACCGGTGGCGGTGAGGTGAAGGTTCACCTGCCACTCGATTCAGTGGCGGCAGACGGTCTGCCCGCGTAACCGACCGGTGTAGTGAGCCTTTTTAGCGAGCCTTTGTAGTGAGATAGTGCGTGACCGACAATTCGCTGTTGATCCTTGATGATGATGCGCCCCTTCGCACCCGCCTGCGCCGCGCCATGGAGTCCCGTGGGTTCGAGGTGATGGATGCCGGGTCTGTCGCGGAAGGCATCGATATCGTTCGCAAGACGCCGCCGGCCTATGCTGTTCTCGACATGAAACTGGAAGATGGCAGTGGTCTGAGCCTCGTGTCCGAATTGCGTGCCAAACGTGCGGAATGCCGGATCGTCATGCTGACCGGCTTCGGCAATATCGCGACGGCGGTGGCGGCTGTCAAAGCCGGTGCTCTTGATTATCTCCCGAAACCCGCCGACCCGGACAGTATCGCCGCGACCCTTCGCCATACCGGCGACGGCATGCCGCCACCACCACAGGACCCGATGAGCGCGGACCGCGTCCGTTGGGAACATATCCAGCGCGTTTATGAGCAATGCGGTCGCAACGTCTCCGAAACAGCACGGCGGCTTCGCATGCATCGCCGCACACTGCAGCGCATTCTCAGCAAGCACGCACCACGCGCCTGAAGGCCGGCGTCCCGCCGGTCTCCCGCCCTGCCTGACCCATCGCTCCCCGCGGTTTTTCGGCATCATACCTGTTGTGATCCGCATGGCGCTCATGATCAGATGATTTGATCGCGGACGCCCGAGGCAATCTCTCAAAATGCGCGAAAGGCGGGTTTACGTTTTATGTTGAATCACCCTAAAATCCGGCGCTTCGGGAATGTATGAGACGTTCCTGCCTGCATCAGGTTGTGGTTGGGGGTGCGAAACATGTCGCTTCGAATAACAGCGGTCGTCACAATCGGCCTGTATGGGCCGGTCCTGGCCGCCTGCATGCCGGACATTGGTGTGAAGCCGCAAACCGATACCGCCACGATTGATCCCGAACCGGAGCGGGCTGTTGCCGTACAACCTGCCGAAGCGACGGTTGAACAGATAGCACCGCCACCGCTTGTCTATTCCTGGGACACCGGCTTTTCCACTTTTTTGTCACCACCGATCGAGGTGCGTCGTCTGGCGCGTGATGACTGTATGGCCGCCGGGTATGAAATTGCCACGGTCGCAACAATGGCGCTTGATGGCAGCACGGCCACGGCGACCTTTATCTGTCGCGGCGATTTCGAGTAGAATTCCTGCACTGTGATTCTTTACATTGGAACCGGTGACGGTTCCGGGTTGCTGTTGCGCGACCCGAGCCTGTCTCCTCCGGCACCTTGCCCGGTGCTGACATTCGAACGCTGACATCTGATTGGATCTGACATGAAAACAAGACGACTTGGAACTTCCGGCCCGCTGATTTCCGCCATTGGCTATGGCGCGATGTCCTTTACCGATTTCTACGGGACGACAGACGAGTCGCAGTCGCATGCCGTTCTGGCGGCGGCGCTTGATGAAGGCATTACGCATATTGATACCTCGAATGCCTACGGCCCGCATCGGTCGGAAGCTGCCATTGGCAGTTTTCTCGCCAAACAGGGAAACCGGCGCCATGATCTTTTTTCCATCGCGACGAAGGCCGGTATCACCAAGGACCCTGACACCGGCGCACGCACCTACAACAATTCGGCGGCGCATCTCGAGGCCGAGCTTGACGGGTCGCTGGCGCGGCTTGGCGTTGACCGTGTCGACCTTTTCTATGTCCATCGTCGTGATGCCGCGACGCCCATTGAAGAGGTGACAGAGACACTTGCCGGCCTGATCAGGAAAGGCAAGATTGGTGGCTTCGGCTATTCTGAAATCGCGCCTTCCTCATTGCGCCGGGCCAACGCCGTGCATCCGGTAATGGCGGTGCAGTCCGAATATTCGCTGGCCGTGCGTTATCCCGAGCTTGGACTGGTCCAGACCACGGCCGAGCTTGGAACAGCACTTGTCGCTTTCTCGCCGGTCGGCCGTTCGCTGCTGACGGACAAGCCGCATTCGGCTGAAAAAGCCGCCGAGTTGCCGTTCCTGAAGGTCAATCCACGGTTTCAGGAGCCCAACCTTTCGGCCAACATTGCCGCCGGCGAGGCCTTTCGCCGCCTTGCCGCGGACATGGGAACATCCGCCGCCGCGCTGTCCATCGCCTGGCTGCTGCACCAGGGCGAGCATGTGATTCCGATCCCGGGCACACGTTCGCCGGAGCATCTGCGCCAGCATTGCGAGGGCGCGCGGCTCGACCTCGACGCGGCGGCGCTGGCGGCCATTGACGCGGCGCTTCCGGTTGGCTGGGCGCATGGCGACCGCTATTCGGTGGCACAGTGGGACGGCCCCGAGAAATATTGCTGAATGACCAAGGGGGAAGGCGGCAGGACAGAACGGCGCCGGGCGGTTGATCTTGGTCAGCCTGTTGCCGGCTGGACAGGCGCTGCGGTCCCGGCCCGGCAACCCATGGTCGGTCATCATTGCCGGCTGGAACCGCTTCGGATGGATCATGCGGCCGGGCTTCACGCCGCCTTCAGAACCGACAGCGATGATGTGGTCTGGGACTGGCTGCCCTATGGCCCGTTCGATGACATAACAGGGTTTGAGGCGTTTCTCGAGGCAAGCTGCCTCGGCATGGATCCGATGTTCCATACCATCATCGACCTTGCCAGTGACAGGCCGGTCGGGATGGCAAGCTATCTTCGCCCCGATCCGGTGAATGGTGTCATCGAGGTCGGGCATATCAATTTCTCGCCGCTGATGCAGCGCCGGCCGTTGGCCACTGAATCGATGTATCTGATGATGCGCCGGGTTTTTCTGGAGTGGGGGTATCGTCGCTATGAATGGAAGTGCAACAATCTGAATGCCCGTTCCAAGGCCGCCGCCATCAGGCTCGGCTTTTCCTATGAGGGGCTGTTCCGGCAGGCCGCCGTGGTCAAGGGCCATAACCGTGACACCGCCTGGTTTTCGATCCTCGACAGCGAATGGCCGGTCGTCGCGGCGGCCTTCGAGGCCTGGCTTGCACCGGACAATTTCGATTCCGGGGGCCGGCAACGGCGCGGCCTTGCTGACATCCGTCACCAGCTTGGTGCGGACATGTCAGGCCCGTCACAGTCATGACCCCGCCGCCCATCAACCGCCAGATGCGGCCTCTTGAACGGGGCATGCTTGTGCCGGCCAGTGCGATTCTGCCTGGCATGCTGAACAAAGTCAGTCGCTGACCTTTTGTTATACAGGCGGCCTGACGGCCGGGCTGGCTGGCGGATTGCCCGGCGCCGGATCGATGGGCATGGTTGGCCCGCCGGTCACGCTCTCGAAAATCTGTGCCGCGGCCAGCAAGGCCGCCTCGCCGCGCGGCCGCCCGATCAGCTGGATGCCGATTGGCAGACCGCCCGGCCCTGGCCCCACCGGCACCGAAATGGCGGGCAGGCCTGTCGTTGTCGCGAGAAAGGCGAAGCGGAGCCAGTCCATATATCCCGGCAGATGATGCCCGTCGATGTCACTGACCCATTCCTCGGTTTGCAGGTGCGGCATGCACCCGACAGTCGGGCAGGCAAGAACATCAAAGGTTTGGAGAAAGCCCGCCATATTGTTGAAAATTGTGGTTCTGCCAAGCTGCGCATCGGCGATGTCGTCGGCTGTGAGGCCTCGCCCGAAAGCCATATTGTCCGCCAGTGTCTTTTTGAAATGAGATGAAATACTGTCCGGCACCTGTCTGGCCGTGATCGCCATGTCGAGCCCCCGAAGCGTGTAATAGATACGCGCAAGATCGGGCAGATCGGGACAGGCTTCCTCGATGTCCGCGCCGTGCCGTTCCATCTGGCCCAGAACACCGCGAAGATGTTCCAGAACCTCGGGGTTGGCTCTCGCCATTCCGTTGAAATCCGGCGAGAATCCGATCTTCAGCCTTGGCGATGCGTGAATGACCGCATCTTCGAAACTGCCGCCATCCGGGCCGGGATAGGATATCGGCAGATCGGGATTGAAACCGGCCATGGCGTCGAGGAACAGCGCGCAGTCGCGAACCGAGCGTGCCATCGGCCCCGGCACCCCCTCGGTAGCGAAACCGGCCGGGCCGGCGCTGGCGACCCGGCCCGGGCTTGGCCGTAGCCCGACAACACCGCAATAGCAAGCTGGCGTGCGAAGGCTGCCGCCATGATCGGAGCCGTGACTGAGCCAGACCTCGCCGGTTGCGAGCGAGGCTGCCGCGCCGCCGGACGACCCGCCTGCATTCAATGACCTGTTCCAGGGATTCAGCGTGGCACCGAACACATCGTTGAAGGTGTTGCCGCCGGCCCCCATTTCCGGCGTGTTTGTCTTGCCGATGACGATGCCGCCGCGCCTCTCCAGCCTTGTCACGAGTGGATCGCTGGTCTCCGGTACGAAATCGGCAAAACCGCGCGTGCCAAAGGTGGTGCGCACGCCCGCCACCATGGTCAGATCCTTGATCGCGATCGGCAGGCCGGCCAGTCCGCCGGCAATGTCGGGATGCTGCCGGTCAAGCCTGGTGGCGGCTTCATAGGCGCGGTCCGGACAGATGGTGGGCATGGCGTTGATGTCGGGCTCGACCGTCGCGATTCGCGCAAAGGCCGCATCGAGACAGTCACGCGGGCTGATCTGTCCCACCCGCAGCATGGCGATGACCTCATGCGCCTGCAGACGGCACAGATCCGGTCCGCTGAAGCTGTCCGACGCCGTCATGACTTTTGTCTCCCTTGCTTGATTCTGCTGTAACCGGTCAGCCGGAGCGTCATGCTGGCATGGTGCCGGCGGCTTGTCGAGCCGATGCATATGGTGGAAGAAAGTGTGGTTAAATCACTGATAATGATTATTTATAGAATAAAATTTTATATATCTTAAAAATAGTAGTTTATAATGGCGCATTAATGGCCTGACCGGTTTATGACAGGAGGCAGGTGCGATGAAGCTTGTGATGAATATGGTGCGCAAGCCCTTCAGGAAGGGCGATGTCATCTTTGAAAGCAGCGAGAGGAGTGATGAGCTCTACCTAATCCATACTGGCAAGGTCGAGATCAGGTCGCGTGAGGGGATGCTGCTGGCGATACTTGGCGAGGGTGAACTCTTTGGCGAGATGGCCTCCATCATGGGGGAACGTGAACGGACGGCGCGCGCCGTAACGGCCACCAATGCGGTGATCGACGTGATTGATGCCTCAACCATGCAGCGCAAGCTTGGCGAGGCTGACCCGGTGTTGTGGGCGTTGATCCGGAACCTGACGAACCGGCTTGCCGATGCCAATCAAATGAATGAGACGCAGTGGCAGCAGCTCAATTTCTATCGGAGCCTGTCTCCCGAAGAGATCCAGAAACCCTGACCCATGCCCAAAGCCGGATTTATTGCCATCATCGGCAAATCCGGTGACTGGCCGGCCGGCCAAGAAATCTGCGGCTGACATGCGGTAAATTCGGTTCGCCATACCTACATAAAGGAACGTTGCCGGCGATGTTGCCGGTTCTGCGGGGTTCGCCCCGGCCCACCGCTATCCGGAAGGACGCAACCATGGCCAATGACATGACGTTCGCGCAGCTCTTCACCGAGGCGCGCTCATATAAATTCTTTTCCGACAAGCCGGTCAGCGAAGATCAGCTTCGCGCGCTCTATGATGTGGCGAAATTCGCCCCGTCAGCATCGAATTCCTGCCCGATGCGGATCACTTTCGTGACCTCTCCGGATGGCAAGGAAAAGCTGCTCCAGGCGTCGATGCCGGGTAATGTGGAAAAGATCAAATCGGCCCCGGTGACCGCAATCATCGCCTATGACATGGCGTTCTTCGAGAATTATTCCCGTCTGGCGCCGCATATGGAAAGCCCGCCGAAGGAGGCCTCGCTGCCCGAGGCGGCGGTGGAGAAGCTGGCGCTGCGCAACAGCTCGCTGCAGGCCGGCTTCCTGATGACCGCGGCGCGCGGCATGGGGCTTGATTGCGGGCCGATGTCGGGTTTCAAGAATGCGGTTGTGGACGACCTTTTCTATGCCGGCACGACATGGCGCTCCAACTTCCTGATCAATCTTGGCCATGGTGACGGCGAAAAACTCCATGGCCGTGCTGCCAGGCTTGATTTCGACGAGGCTTGTCAGATCGTCTGAGGCTGCGCCTGGAATTCCAGATTCCGGGCAGATACATCGAGGCCCAGAGATGCGGCCCCTGTGAGAAGGTCATCAAGAATTTTGGCTGGCAGGGCAATGCCGGTGCTGCGGGACGCTGTTTCATGTTGATGTTCCGGCTCGCCGGGATACAGGATTTCGGCAATACCATCCTGCGGCGCACTGGCCTTCCAGGACGCGATCATCGCCTGCATGTCGGCAAGAAACCCGTCCAGCGGGCGCAGGCTGGCAATGTCGATGGCGATCAGGAAATGACCGGCCCCGCTCCGCCTGTCGGCGATATAGGGGCCGGCGACCCGTTCGCCGAATTCGCCCCCCGACAACAGGCCGGACAGGACATCCATCATGGCTGACAGGCCGGCCCCCTTGTGGCCGGCCATCGGCAGCAATGTGCCGGCAATGGCTGCTGACGGGTCGGTGGTCGGCCGGCCGGTGCTGTCAAGCGCCCATCCGACGGGAAGGGCCTCGCCCTGTTCACGCGCCAGATATATCTTGCCGCGCGCCACAGCCGAATGTGCGAAGTCAAGAAGGTAGGGCACCGCCAGGCCGGTCGGCGCGGCCCAGCTTTGAGGATTGTTGCCAATCAGCTTCTCACGCCCACCCGCCGGCGGGATCGCCGGGCTGGCATTCGTCGCCAGAAAGCCGATCATGTTCTGCACCGCCAGCTGGCGAGTGAAATACATGGCGGTGCCGAAATGTCCGGAGTTGCGGATGCTGATCGCGGCGATGCCATATTGCCTGGCCCGCTCCATTGCCAGATCGACCGCCTTCTGCGCGACCTGCTGGCCGATACCGTCGCTGCCATCGAGTGCCAGAAGCGGGCCGGTATCGCTGATGATGCGCGGTGTCGTGTCAAGCCGGGTCGCGCCGCTTTCGATCCGGGCGCCATACCAGAAGGTTCGCATCACGCCATGCGAGGAGTGCCCCCACAGATCGGCTGCCACAAGCGTATCGGCAAGATGCGCCGCCATGTTGGCCGGCACATCCATCGCCAGATAGATATCGGTAATGAAGTTTCGCAGTCGGTCAGGGTCAATCCGTGGCATGGGCGCTCTTGTCTGCAGGACAGGCTGGTGATGCCAGTGTAACCTTATCAACATGTATTTTCAGGTCGAAAATGTCTGGCGTCCCGGTGCTGACCGGCTAATCTGGAGGACAGACATATCGGAGTATCAACAGGGGGTTCGAAGTGACCATGGCGGGCAATATTTCGTTCGAGGATCTGAAATCGGAAACCGCGGCCGGCACGATCGATACGGTGCTTGCCTGTATCGTTGACATGCAGGGACGGCTTGCCGGTAAACGCTTCCATGCCGAGCATTTTGTCGAGAGCGCCTGGGAAGAGACGCATTGCTGCGATTATCTGCTGGCGACCGATCTCGAAATGGCGACGCCGGACGGCTATGAGGCGACGTCCTGGGAATCGGGCTATGGCGATTACATCATGAAGCCCGATCTTTCGACCCTGCGCCGCGTGCCGTGGCTGGAGGGCACGGCGCTGGTGCTGTGCGATGTTCTGGACCACCACACGCATCAGGAGGTGCCGCATTCGCCGCGCGCGCTTCTCAAGCAGCAGGTCGCGCGGGCGGCGGCGCTGGGATTCGAGGCGATGACCGCGACCGAACTGGAATTCTTCATTTTCGAGAAGAGTTTCGAGGACATCAGCAAGTCGGGCTTCACCGACCTCGCTCCGATCAGCGGCTATAACGAGGATTACCACATTCTGCAGACCACCAAGGAGGAGCATGTCATGCGCCCGCTCCGCAATCATCTGCGGGCGGCCGGCATCCCGGTCGAGAATTCCAAGGGCGAGGCCGAGACCGGGCAGGAAGAGCTGAACATCAAATATGCCACGGCGATGCTGACCGCCGACTACCACACCATCGCCAAACATGCGGCCAAGGAAATTGGCTGGCAGCAGGGCCATGCTGTCTCGTTCCTGCCGAAATGGCATCATGACAAGGTCGGCTCGTCGGCGCATATCCACCAGTCGCTGTGGAAGGATGGCATGTCCGTCTTCCATGACCCGAATGACCCGCTCGGCATGTCGGACGTGATGAAGCGTTACCTTGCCGGACTGCTGAAATATGCTGGTGAGACAACCTATTTCCTGGCCCCCTACATCAACAGCTACAAACGGTTTGCCAAGGGTACCTTCGCGCCGACGCGGATCATCTGGTCGGTCGACAACCGCACCGCCGGTTTTCGCGTCTGCGGCGACGGCACACCGGGGGTGCGGGTTGAATGCCGGATCGGCGGGTCCGATCTGAACCCCTATCTGGCGATGGCGGCGCAGCTTGCCGCCGGGCTGTCCGGCATTGAAGAGGGCCTTGAATTGCCACCGGCGACAAGGGGTGATGTGTATAAGGGCCGCTCGGCGATGCTGCCGGCGACGCTTCGCGAGGCCCGCGGCGCGATGCTGCGCTCGAAGATGCTTCGTGCGGAATTCGGCGAGGGCGTTGTCCGGCATTATGCCCGCGCGGCGGCCTGGGAGATCGAGGAATTCGACCGTGTTGTCACGGATTACGAGGTGGCGCGCGGGTTTGAGCGCGCCTGACCGAAGGGAAGGCTGCCATGACAGAAATACAATGCATTTCGCCCATCGACGGAACTGTTGTGGCCGTCCGCGAGGCGATGGACCAGCAGGCGGCAAGCGCCATCATCCGCGGCGCGCGGGCGGCGCAAACCGCCTGGGCGGCGCGGCCGCTGGATGAGCGGGTCGCGTTGGTGAGTGCCGGCGTCGCGGCGCTCGGCGCGGCGAATGACGAGATCGTGCCCGAACTTGCCCGCATGATGGGACGACCGGTCCGCTATGGCGGTGAGTTCGGCGGCGTCGAGGAGCGGGCCAGCCATATGGCGTCGATCGCCGCCACGTCGCTGGCCGATATCGAGGTTGGCGAGGACACGCAATTCCGGCGCTTCATCCGGCGCCTGCCGCATGGTGTGGTCTTCGTTGTTGCGCCCTGGAACTATCCCTATCTGACGGCCATCAACACGATCGCGCCGGCGCTGATCGCCGGCAATGCCGTGGTGCTGAAACACGCCAGCCAGACGCTTCTTGCCGGCGACCGGCTTGCCGCCGCCTTCCACAGCGCCGGCGTGCCGGAGGCGCTGTTCGTGAATATGTGCCTTGACCATGACATGACGGCGCGGCTGATTGGTGACGGCATGTTCGATTTTGTCAATTTCACCGGGTCCGTTGGTGGTGGCCGCGCCATGGAACGCGCCGCGGCGGGAACCTTCACCGGTGTCGGGACCGAGCTTGGTGGCAAGGATCCGGGCTATGTGATGGAGGATGCCGACCTCGAGGCCGCGGTGGCGACGCTTGTCGATGCGGCGATGTATAATTCCGGGCAGTGCTGCTGCGGCATCGAGCGGATCTATGTCCATGACAGCCTGTATGATGCGTTTGTCGAGCGTGCCGTGGCGACGGTGAATGACTACCGGCTTGGCAACCCGCTTGACGAGGATACGACAATGGGGCCGATGGCGCATCGGCGCTTTGCCGCGCATGTCCGCCGCCAGATCGACGAGGCGGTCGCTGCCGGCGCCACCGCGCATATCGCCCGCATGGATGGCGATGATGGCGGTGCCTATCTGACGCCGCAGGTGCTGACCGATGTCACCCACGCGATGGAGGTGATGCGCGAGGAAAGCTTTGGTCCCGTTGTCGGCATCATGAAGGTGCGGGATGATGACGAGGCGGTGGCGATGATGAATGACAGCCATTATGGGCTGACGGCCAGCCTGTGGACCGGCGATCTGGACCGCGCCGAGGCCGTTGGCAACCGGGTCGAGACCGGTACCGTGTTCCTGAACCGTGCCGATTATCTTGATCCCGGCCTGTGCTGGACCGGCGTCAAGGATACCGGCCGTGGCGGCGGGCTGTCGGTCATCGGCTATCACAATCTGACGCGGCCGAAATCCTATCATCTGAAGAAAGTCACATCATGAATCTCACTGGAAACTGGTCCTATCCGACGGCGATGCGCTTTGGTGCCGGAAGGATTGCCGAACTTGCCGAGGCCTGCGCAGAGGCCGGTATCACCCGCCCGTTGCTGGTCACCGACCGCGGGCTTGCCGGCCTGCCGATCACCGCGCGGGCGCTGGATTGTCTGGCGGCGGCCGGGCTGGAACACGCCCTGTTCGCTGAGGTCGACCCGAATCCGAACGAGGTCAATCTGGATGCCGGCATCGAAGCCTACAGGGCTGGCGGCCATGATGGAGTGATTGCCTTTGGTGGCGGCTCGGGGCTTGATCTTGGCAAGATGGTCGCCTTCATGGCCGGACAGACACGGCCGGTCTGGGATTTCGAGGATATCGGCGACTGGTGGACCCGTGCCGATGCCGACGCTATCGCGCCGATCATCGCCGTGCCGACAACCGCCGGCACCGGCTCCGAGGTCGGGCGGGCCAGCGTGATCACCAATTCTCGGACGCATGTGAAAAAGATTATCTTCCATCCGAAAGTACTGCCACGCATCGTTATCGCCGATCCTGAACTGACGGTTGGCATGCCTGATTTCATCACCGCCGGCACCGGGCTTGATGCCTTTGCGCATTGCGTCGAGGCCTTCAGCAGCCCGCATTACCACCCGATGTCGCAGGGTATCGCGCTCGAGGGGATGCGGCTGGTGATCGACAATCTGCCGCGCGCCTATGACCGGCCGGACGATATCGAGGCCCGCGCCCATATGATGAGCGCGGCGGCGATGGGGGCCACTGCCTTTCAGAAGGGGCTAGGCGCCATCCATGCGATGAGCCATCCGGTCGGCGCGGTCTTCAACACGCATCACGGCACCACCAACGCGGTGTGCATGCCGGCGGTGCTGGCGTTGAACGCACCGGTGATCAGGGACCGGTTCGACCGCGCAGCGCCCTATCTCGGGATCGAGGGCGGTTTTGACGGCTTTTGTGCGTTTGTTCAGGAATTCAATGACAGCTTCGCGATTCCGCGCCGGCTTGGCGAGATGGGCGTGAGCGCCGACCGGATGGATGATCTGGTGGCGATGGCGCTGGAGGATCCTTCCTGCGGCGGCAACCCGGTGCCGCTGACCGCGGACAATCTGCGGGCGCTGTTTGAATCATGTATCTGAGGGCCTGATCAGGATTGCCATATCCACAGAATTTGCCAAATGGCAGGAGGGATGATGAGGCGCAGGCTGGCAGCATCATGGCCATTCTCGATCGAATCCGAGGTGATCCGCGCCTATACCGGTGCCCTTGGCCGGCATGGCGCCACCCCGCAGGGCGTGTTCTGGAATTCGGCGGCCAGCCAGAATGCCCGATTTGCCGCGCTGCTTGCGATGATCCGCGCGCACCGGGCCGAGACCGGTACCGCCGGGCGCCTGCCACTGATCGCCGATATCGGCTGCGGCTATGGTGCGCTTTATGGCTATATGCGGAGCCGCAGTGACTTTGCCGGCTGGGGCTATGTCGGCCTTGATATCAGCCCGGCGATGATCCGGGCTTGCCAGCAACGATTTGCAAGCGAAGCCGCACGATTCCACCTTGGCGCCACACCTCGGCAACCGGTCGATCACGCATTGTTCTCGGGCACATTCAATCTGTGCATGATTGATGATGCGCTGCGCTGGCAGCGCTACATCCTGGACCAGCTGTCAGCCTGCCTTCCATATTGTCGGCAGGGCATGGTGCTGAACCTTCTGTGCCGGCGGCAGAGGGTCATCACGAACAACATCTTCTATGCCGACAGGCAGGAGATTGTTGCCGAATTGCGGCAGCGCTTCGGTGATGTCCGCATTGCCGAAACGCCGGGGGTGAAACATGACACGACCTTCCTCATTCCGGCGTGACCCGGGCCCTGTGGCCGGGGGCGGATGTCTTGACAGGCAACGCGAATTCCCGTCTCCTTTTGCCACGCAACAGCGAATTATGATGTTGGGTTAGTGGGTTTGCTCTTGCGCAGAGGCAAAGGCAAATCGTGGAACCCGCAAGATCATCCTGCCAAAAGATTATATCGGTTACGGACCGGGCTTACACGGCCCTGAGGTCACGATCCAGCTTCTTCAGGGTTTCAGCCGATGTTTGACTACCCGCTTCTCCACTGGGTGACCTTCTTTTCAGCAGCTTTTCTTCTCACCCTGTCTCCCGGTCCTGATATCGCCTTTATTCTCGGGCAGACGATCAAAGGTGGTCGAAAGGCCGGCTTTGCCGCAATGTTCGGCATTTGGGGTGGTACGATCGGCCATATCATCATGGCTGTCATTGGCCTGTCGGCAGTGCTTTCGGCCTCGGCGACGGCTTTTACCGTCGTCAAATGGATTGGTGTTGCCTATCTGATCTGGCTGGGATTTGGGGCGTTCAGGTCGAAGGGCGGTTCCTTCGTTTCGCAAACCTTGCCCTCAGGCGCGAGGGCGGGCCATGTTTTGACGCGTCATGTATTCTGGCAGGGCGTTCTCATAGCGCTCCTCAACCCGAAGGTTGCCATTTTCTTTCTTGCGTTCCTGCCGCAATTTGTCGTGCCTGATGCCGGCCCAGCCTGGGCGCAGCTGTTGCTTCACGGGGTTCTTCTGATTTGCGTATCCGCCGTTGTCGAACCTCCCCTTGTCCTCATCGGGGAAAGGCTGACAGCGGGGCTACGGAACAACCCGGATCTCGGCCAATGGATCAATCGATGCCTCGGCGCTCTCTTCATCGCCCTGGCGATAAGATTGACGCTGCAGACTCGATAAACCGGTCGCATGGCGTTTCGAGCTGTTCACACCCCCAACCAACTCACCGGCTGGGGGTGATTTGTTTGTCAGTTTTCGTCAGAGCTTGGCTGTTACTCTGCCCGCCATCGTGACCAATGGGCTGTATGTCTCGAAAAGCCCAAAAAATTCATTGATGCGGTCCCAGCTTTGCCCCAACTCGACATGCTTGCCGAAATGCTCGTCATCTTTGTGAACTTCGCTAACAGTGTAAACGACGTTCCCCGTTGTGCCTTTTGAAGGGTCCATCATGTCGTTCAGCTCTGCGGCTTTGGACACGTAATATTCAAGGGTGTGAAGTTTCCCCTCTTCCCCGGATAGCGAGTGCGTTTCCTGCATCCACGCCGCGTGAGAGGAAATCAGATCATCAACCGCGGCGACGTCCGCATCAGGCACGCGCATGGTAAAACCGAAGGTGGTATGGCCAACATTGAAACCCATTCTTGTCTCCCCTGGATCAATCCTGTTTGAATATCATGCTACTGTGACAGACAGGTGAATGATCTGACAAACCCTTCTTTGGCAAATGGCAATGAAAGGTCTGCGTTGCCGGGGTGGGTAATGGTCAGATATTGTGCTCGTATAAATGGTCCGGGCAATCCCCACATATAAGTTGTATTGTATAAAAACCTCCAACGCCGGACATGATTATGCCTGAGATCGATACATCCTTTGAGCTGAATGCCGACTTTTCCCGACGCGTGGTCATTAAACCTGCTGATTATGTCTGGGAAGCCTCGCCAATGCCCGGTGTCGAGCGGATGAAGCTTGACCGTATCGGTGATGAGGTTGCGCGCGCCACCTCTCTGGTGCGCTATGCACCCAACAGCAGCTTCTCGCCACATGAACATTCAGGCGGCGAAGAGATCCTTGTGCTTGATGGAGTGTTTGGGGATGAACACGGTGAATATCCCGCTGGCACCTATATCCGCAATCCGATAGGCACCAGACATCAGCCGGTGATCGGCGCGGAAGGCGCGACGATTTTTGTGAAGCTTCACCAGTTCAGCCTTCACGATCAGAAGCAATTTGCCCTCAACACCAACGTTCAGCCGTGGCATCAGGGCGTGGTAGAGGGACTGACTGTTATGCCGCTTCACCAACATGGGGGCGAGAATGTCGCGCTTGTGAAATGGGCGCCCGACACACAGTTCAATCTACACAAGCACTGGGGCGGTGAAGAGATCCTCGTCCTCGAAGGCACTTTCCATGATGAGCATGGCAGCTATCCCACGGGAAGCTGGTTAAGAAGCCCACATTTGAGCGAACATTGCCCTTATACAAAAGAAGATGGCACGCTGATCTATGTCAAGGTTGGTCACCTGGCGTGATAGGGCGGCAGGCCAGACTGGCCTGTCGTCACTTTGTTCAGCCAGATGCCAAGGACACCCGATACAAAGCTTTTGCCTGATCCCTGTCCCCGGCCAACGCCCGCCATCTGCAAGCCACCGATTGGATCAAAGACGTCACCCGGACATCGCACAGCCCTGCCTCCGACACTTGCAGTGATGACAGGCTGTCATAGTCTGGGCATTCGATCAGATATCGGATGGTGTGTCCAAAACGCCTGCAATCAACCTGTCAGGCGTGCTTGTGTTGCCCCGGTCCTGGGCATCAGCATTATTGCTGTACACAGCAAAGGCTATGTACCCCAGGATCATCAGCGCAATGGCCAGCTTGAGTCGTGTTCTTTTGGGTTTTACCGGGCCCAGTGGAGCATCGGCACTGATGGCACTGGTGGCGAGGATCTTACCCAGTTTGTAGTCGTCTTTCATGTTCTACCCATAATCTGACAGCTGGCAATGACTGACCCTTTAATCGAGCAATGTGTAAAAAGTGTGTCCAATCAG
>RFZL01000041.1 GCA_009920665.1 Alphaproteobacteria bacterium
AGCGTCATGACGATTTCGTAGCCCTGGCGCTGGTGGAAGCTTTCCTCCTTGCAGATGCGGATCATCGCCCGCGCATAGGGACCGTAGGAACAGCGGCAGAGCGGGATCTGGTTCATGATCGCGGCACCGTCGACAAGCCAGCCGATGGTGCCGATATCGGCCCAGCTCAGCGTCGGATAATTGAAGATCGAGGAATATTTCGCCGTCCCGTCGATCAGCTCCTCGGTCATCTGTTCACGGCTGACGCCAAGTGTCTCGGCGGCTGAATATAGATACAGGCCATGCCCGCCCTCATCCTGGACCTTGGCCAGAAGCGAGGCCTTGCGGCGAAGTGACGGCGCGCGGGTGATCCAGTTGCCCTCGGGAAGCATGCCGACTATCTCGGAATGCGCATGCTGGCCAATCTGCCTGACAAGTGTGCGGCGATAGCCTTCCGGCATCTCGTCATTCGGCTCGATCTTCTGTTCGTCATCGATCCGCGCCTGGAAACGGGCGAGAAATTCCTCATCCTCGATGGTGCGCCCGTCAGCGCCGATCAGTCCTTGCGAATACATGGCCGTTGGTCCTTTCCGTCTGGATCGCCACCCCTAAATGGCGACCATGGTCAGCAGCTCATAGCGCGCCACAAGGTCATCCTCATGGTCGCGAAGTTCAACATGCCAGCGCACCTCGCCATATTCATCGGTGCGTCTGGTCTTGCGCTTTACCGTCAGATGGACGGTGATGTCGGTGCCGGGGGTCACCGGCTTTTCAAAGGTCAGCCCGTTCAGCCCGGTATTGGCCAGCACCGGGCCCGGCGCCGGGTCGACAAACATGCCTGCGGCAAAGCTGAGAAGAAGATAGCCATGCGCGACGATTCCCGGAAAGAACGGATTTTCTGCCGCTGCCTCGGCATCCGTATGGGCATAGAAACCGTCGCCGGTGAATTCGGCAAAATGCGCGATATCGGCGGCGGTGACCCGGCGCGGCGCGGTGACCAGCGTCTCGCCAAGCGCCAGATCGCCAAATCGGCGGCGAAACGGATGCGCCGGCCCTTCATGCGTCGGGCTGCCGGCAAGCCAGGTTTCACCGGCGGCTGACAACAAGGCCGGCGGGCCCTGCAGGGCGGTGCGCTGCATGTAATGCTTGACCGCGCGGATGCCGCCAAGTTCCTCGCTGCCGCCGGCCCGGCCCGGCCCGCCATGCACCATATGCGGCAGCGGCGCGCCATGGCCGGTGGCCTCGGCCATCGAATCGCGGTTGTTGAAATAGAGCCTGCCATGGTGGCTGGCGCTGGCGGCGACAATCCGCTGTGCCAGCGCCGGATCCCGCGTCACCACCGAGGTGACAAGCGCGCCGCCGCCGCGGTTGGCAAGCACCGCCGCATGGCCGGCATCGCGGTAAGGCATCAGGCAGGCCACCGGCCCGAAAGCCTCTTTTTCATGAAGATGGGTTGCGGCGTCGGGGTCGGCGCAGTCAAAGATTGTCGGCGCCACCCAGGCACCACCATCGAGATTCTCGCCGGTCAGTTCGGGTGCCTCGCCGCCGATGATGCAGCGCGCCTCGTCGGCAAACAGCGCACAGGCACCAAGAACATCCCGTTTCTGGCCGGCCCCGGCAAGCGCGCCCATGCCGACCTCCTTCAGGCGCGGATCGCCAAGCGTTACTTCGGCGAGCCGCGCCGACAGCGCCTCGGCCATCGCACCGCGAAGCGCCTCCGGCACCAGGATTCGCCGCACGGCAGTGCATTTCTGGCCGGCCTTGACGGTGATCTCGGTCACCACTTCTTTCACGAACAGATCGAATTCTGGGTCACCGACCGCGACATCATCACCAAGGATGGTGGCGTTCAGACTATCCTGTTCGGCTGCGAAGCGAACCGAATTTCGAAGCAGGTTCGAAGTGCCGCGAAGCGCCAGCGCGGTATCGGCCGAACCGGTGAAGCTGACCGCATCCTGCGGGCCAAGCTCGTCAAGCAACGGGCCAAGCCGGCCGGAGACGAACTGCACCGCACCATCCGGAAGGCAGCCTGATTCGAGGATCATGCGGAAGGCCGCCTCGGCAAGATAGCCTGTCACGGTGGCCGGTTTGACGATCGCCGGCATGCCGGCAAGCAAGGTCGGGGCAAGCTTTTCCAGCATGCCCCAGACCGGGAAATTGAAGGCGTTGATATGGACGGCGACACCCTGCAGCGGTGTGCAGACATGCTGGCCGACAAAGCTGCCACCACGCGACAGCATCTCGACATCGCCATCGAGATAGACATGCGAATCCGGCATCTCGCGCCGCCCCTTCGAGGCGAAGACAAACATCGTGCCGATGCCACCATCGATATCGATCCAGCTGTCGGATTTTGTCGCACCGGTGAGATAGGACAGCTCATAAAGCTCGGCCTTGCGGTCGGACAGATATTGCGCCAGCGCCTTCAGCATCCGCGCCCGGTCATGAAAACTCATCGCGCGCAGCGCCGGACCACCATGGGCCAGCGCATGCCGGTACATCGCCATCACGTCAGGCGCGCCGGTGCCGGTATGGCCGATCACCTCGCCGGTAAAGGCGCTGTGAAGCGGTGCCAGACCGTCCGACGGTGTCACCCAGTTACCGGCGACAAATGACTGAACCTGCATCAGGCTCATGACCGGGTCCCTCCTTCGCGGCGGTCGGCAGACCGGCGCCTGCATCAGTCCCGCTGCCTTCATGTTCTATTATTGACCGACCGGTCAGTCTATGTAAAGCCATATCATCGCGGGCGCTTCGCCGTCAGGCCATCATCCATCGCGGCGATGATGGCAGCATGGCGCGGCGGCCGGCCAAGGCCACCGACATTTTTTGCTGGTCAGTGACCGGGCGACATGCATAGGCTTTGGGTCCTGACGCAGCCCATCCCGGGACAGTGGAGACAGGTTATGAGTGACACCATCCTTGTGACGACGGACGGGCCCCTTCGGATGATCACGCTGAACCGGCCGGACAAGCTCAACGCCTTTAACGAGGAGATGCATCTTGCCTTCCGCGCGGCGCTTCAGTCGGCGCATGATGATGAATCTTGCCGTGCTGTCCTGCTGACCGGCGCCGGGCGGGGCTTTTGCGCCGGCCAGGATTTGGGCGACCGCGACCCGGCAAAGGGCGAGATACCGGACCTTGGCGAGACACTTCGCAATTTCTTCAACCCGCATATCAGGCTGATCCGCGATATGCCGAAACCGACCATCGCGGCGGTGAATGGCGCGGCGGCGGGTGCCGGCGCCAATATCGCGCTGGCCTGTGATATCGTTCTCGCGGCACGCGGCGCGAAATTCCTGCAGGCTTTTGCCCGCATCGGACTAATCCCGGATGCCGGAGGCAGCTGGACGCTGACCCGACTGGTCGGGCCGGCGCGGGCGCGCGCGCTGGCGATGCTGGCCGAACCGCTGCCGGCCGAGACAGCCGCCGAATGGGGGTTGATCTGGAAGGCGGTCGATGATGACCTGCTGATGGCCGAGGCGCTGGAGATGGCAGGCAAGCTCGCCAACGGCCCGACCGCCGGCCTGGCGCTGACAAAGCAGGCGGTTCGGGCGGCGACGGAAAACACGCTTGAGGAACAGCTTGACCTTGAGGCCGCGTTGCAGTCGCGCGCCGGTGCCACCGATGATTACCGTGAGGGGGTCACCGCCTTCCTTGAAAAACGCCCACCCCGTTTCACCGGACGCTGAAACACCGCCACTGTGCCATGACCTTTGACCTGACAAGACTTCCCGACGATTTCATCGACAACCCGCACCCGCATTATGCGGCGCTGCGCGAGAGCGACCCGGTCTATGAAATGCCGGGTGGCGGGCTGTTCCTGTCACGCCATGCCGACCTTGTCCGGGTCTATAAGGACCGCAAGACCTTCTCCTCCGACAAGAAGGTCGAGTTCTATCCCAAATTCGGTGATTCGCTCCTCTATCAGCATCACACGACCTCGCTTGTCTTCAATGACGCGCCGCTCCATACCCGCGTGCGGCGGGCCATCGCCGGCGCCCTGTCGCCGCGCGCCACCACCGGCATGGATGTCGTGGTACAGCGGCTTGTCGACGGGCTGATCGAAGATCTGGAAGCCCGCCACCGGGCCGGTGCCCAGATCGACGCGGTGGCGCATTTCGCGCAGAACATCCCGATCGAGGTGATTGGCAATCTTCTGGCCATTCCGCGGACCGAGCGGGCGCCGCTGCGCGACTGGTCGCTGGCCATCCTCGGCGCGCTGGAGCCGGAAATCTCACCGCAGCAATTCGATGAAGGCGAGACAGCGGTCCGCGAATTCCTCGCCTATCTCGAGGCACTTGTCGCGCGGCGGCGTGACGAAGGGCTGGACGAGGCCGGCGATATCATGGCACGGCTGATCCGCGAAACCGGCGAAGCCGGTGAGGATGCCAACCTGTTGCCGCATGAGCTTCTCCAGAATTGCATCTTCATCCTCAATGCCGGTCATGAAACGACAACCAACCTGATCTGTTCAGGGATCTTCCTGCTGGCGCAGCGCCCGAAGATCGTCGCCCGTCTGGCCGACAATCCGGATTTATGGCCGGCCGCCATCGAGGAAATCCTGCGGATGGAGAGCCCGAACCAGCTTGGCAACCGGCGTGCCGTCGCCGATTTCGAGATGGGGGGACGGAGCTGGCCAGCCGGCACCCTGGTCACGCTTGGCATGGGTGCCGCCAACCGCGATCCGGCGATGTTTGACCAGCCCGATGAATTCCGTCTCGACCGTAGCGACAATCCGCATCTTGCCTTTGCCGGCGGGGTGCATGTCTGCGCCGGCAACAGCATCGCCCGGATCGAGGGACAGATCGCGCTGGCAAGCCTGTTCAGCCGCTGGCCTGATCTGCAGGTGGCGGCCGGCATGCGGCGCTCGCCGCGGGTTCGGTTCCGCGGCTTTGAATTGATGCCGCTCACTCTGGCCGGCGGGACATGAGGGCACTGGACTTTCCGCGGCGAAGCAGGGCATGTTGACGGGGCACGAATACAGGGCCGGGAGGGCAGCATAAAATGGACAAGCGCAATCTGATTGTGATGGTGAAATGCGAGATCGGGCGCACCTATGATGTCGCTGCCACGCTGGCAGATCTTCCCGAAGCGCCGATCGTCTATTCGACTTCGGGCGACTATGATCTGTTCACCATGTTCCGGCTCGATAACAATGACGATATCGGCCATTATGTGTGTGAAAGCATTCAGAAGGTGGATGGCGTACGCGACACCAACACCATCGTCTGCTTCAACCCGTTCACCAAGGACCGGGGCATCTGACCGATGTCATCCGATGCCCTGTCAGCGACGCCGTATGAAGCTGCCTGGCTTGATTCCTTTGCCGAGCTTTTCGCCCTGTGCGGCGCCCGCGCCGACGAGACGATTACGCTACTGACCGAAACGCAGAGCCGGCGGGTCAATATCGATCTGGCCGTTGACGCGCTGACCGGTATGCAGCTGCCGCACCGGATCGTCGATGTTGCCAGCAAGCCGCCCAAATCCGGTCCGATCATCAGGTCGACCGGCGCTTCGACGGCGCTGACCGGTGAGGATGCGGCCATCCGCAAGCTGTGCGATTCGGACCTTGTCATCGACCTGACGGTCGAGGGGCTGATGCACGCCCCTCAAACAGCCGGCATCCTGCAATCCGGCGCGCGGATCATGACGATCTCGAACGAGCACCCGGAAATCCTGTCACGGCTTCGCCCGGACCCGGCGATGAAGGATGTCGTGCGCGGCGCCGTTGCCGCCTGCCGCGCCGCCAGCATGATGACAATCACCTCGCCGGCCGGCACCGAGCTGCGCGTGACAATGACCGACATTCCGACGGTTGGTGTCTGGGGCTGGACCGACCGGCCGGGAACGCTGGCGCACTGGCCAGGCGGCCTTGTTGTCAGCTTTCCGCGCCGGGCCAGCTGCAATGGCACCATTGTCTTTGCCCCGGGTGATATAAATCTGACCTTCAAGCGCTATTTCGAAAGCGAGGTGCGCTGTGTCGTGCGTGATGATTTCATCACCGGGATCAGCGGTGACGGCACCGATGCACAGCTGATGAAACACTATCTTGCGGGCTTCAACGACCCGCTGGCCTTCGCCACCAGCCATGTTGGCTGGGGGCTCAACCCGGCGGCGCGCTACGAGGCGCTGACGATGTATGACAAGGCCGATCTCAATGGCACCGAGCTGCGCGCCCTGGCCGGCAATTTCCTCTATTCGACCGGCGCCAATGAATTCGCCGGGCGCTTCACCGAGGGACATTTCGACCTGCCAATGATGGGATGCACCATCAGCCTCGATGATAGGCTTGTCGTCCGCGATGGCGTGCCGGTATGACCGGCACGGATGGTGACCCGGAACGTCTGACCGCCGCCGGAACCGGTTTTCTTGCCGGCGGCAGCGAACATGCAAGCGCCCCGCCTCTTGTTTGTCTTCACGGTATTGGCGGCGATGCGACAAGTTTTCGCGCGCAGATCGCCGGGCTGGCCGGACCGGACCAGCGGGTCCTGTCATGGGACATGCCGGGGTATGGCGGGTCGGCACCACTTGCCGCGATGGATTTTGCTGCGCTGTGCGAGCGGCTTTGCGCCGCGCTGGATGAACTTGGCCTGGGCCGCGTCATCATTGCCGGCCAGTCAATCGGCGGCATGATCGCGCAGGAAATGGCGATCCGCCATCCGGGCCGTGTTGCCGGGCTGGTGCTGATCGCCACCGTACCGGGCTTTGGCGGGCGTGATGACAGTTTCCGTGATGCCTTCCTCGCCGCGAGGCTGGCGCCGCTTGACCAGGGGGTCGGCATGGGCGCACTTGCCGCCGAGGCCATTCCGGCCGTACTTGGCCCGCATGTCGACAGCACCACCCGCGATGATGCCATCGCCGCCATGGCGGCGATTCCCGAGGCCGCCTATCGACAGGTGCTGGCGACACTGGTCAGTTTCAACCGGCGCGAGGACCAGCATCTCATCACCTGCCCCTGCCTGCTGATCGCCGGCGGCAAGGACGACAACAGCCCGGCACGGGTGATGGAAAGGATGGCGGACCGCTTGCCGGATGCGGCATTGCTGGTGATTGAAAATGCCGGCCATCTGGTGAATAGTGAAGCGCACCGGGATTGCAACAAGGCCATTGGCGCCTTCCTGCGACGCCTGCGGGGCAGTGACATCAACAATCAGGACCAGTAACAGGATGCATGACGGGGGTACATCACAGTTTGACGGGCAGCTTGTCGACACACCGATTTTCACCCCGGACAGCTGGAACCTGACCGAATTCGAGGCGGCTCTCTGCGCCGAGACCCGCGCATTGGCGCAGGCGAAATTCGCGCCACGCGCCGCCGGGATCGACCGCGAGGCGCGCTTTCCGACCGAGAATTACGTCGACCTGAAAGCGCAGGATCTGCTGGGCATCTGCATCCCGTCGGAGCATGGCGGGCGCGGCGCCGATTTGCGCGCCTATATGCTGGCGGCGGCCGAGATCGGTCGCTATTGCGGGGCCACCGCACTGACCTTCAACATGCATGTCAGTTCCTGCCTGTGGACCGGCGTTCTGGCCGATGGCGTCGAGATGACCGAGGCCCAGCGCGCCGAGCACGCCACCATGCGGGCCCGTCATTACAAACGCATCCTCGAGGATGGTGCGATCTATGCGCAGCCCTTTTCCGAGGGCGGTGACGCGGCGGCCGGCAAGGCGGCCTTCGGCACCACCGCCTTGCGGACGGATGGCGGCTGGATCATCAATGGCCGCAAGATCTTTGCCTCGCTTTCAGGTCATGCCGATTATTACGGCGTCCTCTGTACCGAGCTGGACACACCGGACAGCCGCCCGTCCCGCGCCAACACCATGTATGTCGCGATCCAGCGCGACACCCCTGGCGTGTCCGTCGAGGGGCATTGGGACCCGCTTGGCATGCGCGGCACGGTGTCGCGAACGCTGATCTTCAGGGATGTCTTCATCCCGTTCAGCGAACAGCTGATGCCGCGCGGCGTCTATTTCAACGCCGCCAGGCAATGGCCGCACATGTTCATGACCCTGACCCCCAGCTATATGGGCATCGCGCAGGCGGCCTATGATTTCACCGTGCGCTACCTTCGCGGCGAGATGCCAGGCACACCGCCAGTCAAACGCCGCATGTACCCGACCAAACAGCTTGCCGTCGCGCAGATGAAGATCATGCTGGAACAGACCAAGTCACTGTGGTTCCAGTCGATCAGCGAGGCGCGCCCCAACCCGGGCAAGGATTCATTGCTGCGGGCCTGGGCGGCGCAATACAGCGTGATGGAGAACGCCAACGAGATCGCGCAGCTGGCGATCCGCACCTGCGGCGGCCAGGCGATGCTGAAATCGCTGCCGCTGGAGCGGCTCTATCGTGACAGCCGCTGTGGTGCGCTGATGCTGCCCTGGACAGCGGAGCTGTGCACCGACATGCTTGGCAAGGGCGTGTTGTACGAGGCCGGCGAGACTGACGAGGATCAGGCCTAGGGTGCAGGACCGCCGGATTGACAGCCTGGTGGCGGCGCATGCCGCGGCGGCCCCGCACCGGCCGGCCCTGAGCTTTGACAGGACGACACTGGATTACGGGGCGCTGGAACGCGCGGTCGCCGCGATGGCAGGCTGGCTGACGGCGCGCGGGATCGCTGCCGGCGACCGCGTCGCCCTTTATGCCCGCAACCACCCTGACAGCTTTGTCACACTCCTCGCCGTCTCGCGGATTGGCGCGATGATGGTGCCGCTGAACTGGCGGCTGTCGGAAGCCGAGCTGTCATGGCAGATGGCCGATGCCGCGCCGGCGCTGTTGATCCATGGACCGGATTTCACCGAAATGGCGACAAGGCTGGCCACCGAGACCACCTGCCCGCATATCGCGCTTGGCAGCGAGCTGGATGCGGCACGTGACGGCCATCACCTTGCCGAGACGGATGGCGCCGGGCGCCCCGACGCCGAACTGATGATTGTCTACACCTCGGGAACGACTGGCCGGCCAAAGGGTGCGGTGCTGGCACAGCCGGCGATGATCGCCAACGCCATGATGAGCCATGACGCCTATGCGATGCGGCCCGATGACGTCGTGCTGAACATCCTGCCGCTGTTCCATGTCGGCGGGCTGAATATCCAGCCGCTGCCGGCGCTGCTTCTTGGCGCGCATGTGGTGATCGCGCCGACCTTCGACCCGGCCGCCACGCTGGCCCTGATCGACAGCCATGCCATCACCCAGGTGACGGTGGTGCCGACGGTGCTGGCCGCATTGCTGGCGCAGGAGGGATGGCCGACGGCGAATCTGGCCAGCCTGCGCATGATCGCCATCGGGTCGACCGATGTGCCGGTGCCGCTGATCGAGGCGGTGCATGATCGCGGCATTCCGGTGGTGCAGGTCTATGGTGCCACCGAAACGGCGCCGACAGCGATCTACCAGACCGCCGACATCGCCTTTGACACCGCCGGTTCGATCGGGCGCGCGGGTTGCGCCTGCGAGATTCGCATCACCGGGCCGGACGGGATCGACATGCCGGTTGGTGAGGTGGGTGAGATCTGGGTTCGCGGCGCCAATATCCTGACCCGCTACTGGAACAACGAGGCGGCCAGCCGGGCCAGCATCAGTGATGGCTGGTTCCATACCGGCGACATGGCGCGGGTCGATGATCAGGGGCTGTACTGGTTCGCCGACCGGCTGAAGCATGTCATCATCTCGGGCGGCGAGAACATCTACCCGGCCGAACTGGAACGGGTGCTTCGCGACATGCCGGGGCTGGCCGAATTCGCCGTTGTCGGGCGCGATGATGACAGGTGGGGGCAAGTGCCCGTCGTCGTCGCGGCACGCACCGATGACACGGTCACCGACGCCGACGTGCTGGCGCATTTCGACGGGCGGCTGGCCCGTTTCAAGCGGCCGAAGGATGTGGTCTTTGTCGCCGCGCTGCCGCGCAACGCCCTTGGCAAGATCGTCGCCGACGAGGTGCGGGCGCTACTCGTATCCTGACCCGGATATCCCGCCCCTAGCCCATCATCGAGGGCAGGAACAGCGCGATCGACGGCACCGCCGCCAGCAGGATCAGGCGGATGATGTCGGCCACCCAGAAGGGCGTCACGCCCTTGAAGATGGTGCCGACCGACACATCCTTCAGCACCCCTTTCAGGACAAACACATTCAGCCCGATGGGCGGTGTGATCAGGCTGATCTCGGTCACCACGACGACCAGGATGCCGAACCAGATCAGATCGAACCCCAGACTTGCCACCACCGGCGCGAAGATCGGCACGGTCAGCAGGATCATCGACAGCGATTCGAACACGCAGCCAAGAAGTACATAGATCAGCAGGATGATGAAAATCACCCCGAGCGGCGACAGATCGAACGCCGTGACAATGCTTATCAAACCGTCGGGAAGGCCGGCCCGGTTGACGAAATTCGAAAAGATCAGCGCCCCGAACAGAATGAAGAACAGCTTCGCCGTGGTGATCGTCGTCTCGCGAAGCACCTGCATCAGCGCGCCGTCGCGAAGCGCCCCGCGCCGCCAGGCGATCAGCAGCGCGCCGGCCGCCCCCATGCCCGACGCCTCGGTCGGGGTGAACATGCCGGCATAGATGCCGCCAATGACGAAAATGAACAGGCCAAGCGTCGTCCAGACATCGCGAAGGGCCATGAACCGCTCACGCCAGTTCGACCGGTCACCCGCCGGGCCAAGTGCCGGGTTGCGCGTCACCACGAACACCACCGCAAGGATGTAGAACAGGATGCCGAGAAGGCCGGGAAGCACACCGGCGACAAACAGCTTGCCAACCGACTGTTCGGTCAGAAAGCCATAGATCACCAGCATCACGCTTGGCGGGATCAGGATGCCGAGCGTGCCGCCGGCGGCGATCGAGGCGGTGGCCAGCGAATCATCATATTTGTAGCGCCGCATCTCGGGCATCGAGACCTTCGACATCGTCGCCGCCGTCGCCAGCGAGGACCCGCAGATGGCCGAAAACATGCCGCAGGCGGCGATGGTCGACATGGCAAGGCCGCCACGTCGGTGGCCAAGGAACACATAGGCGGCGCGGTAGAGTTCCTTCGCCATGCCGCCGCGCTCGACCAGAAGCCCCATCAGGATGAACATCGGCAGCACCGACAATTCATATTTCTGGCCGGAATCGATGACAAGGCGCGCGGCGTTGGAGATCGCCGCCCGTTCACTGGCAAGAAGCGAGAAGCCGACACCGCCGACAATGCCGAGTGCGAGGCCAAGCGGCATCCGCAGGAAGGCGAGGAACAGCAAGGCAGCAAAGCCGATCAGCGAAACAATCATCAATCAGTCCCCCGGCACCCGGCCACCGGTTTCATCGGGCAGCATCCGCCCCGGCCGCAACAGCAGGCGAAGGCCGCGAAAGGCGGCAAAGACAGCCGACAGATAGATCATGGCGGTGATCAGGCTGACAATGAGATAGCGCGGGATGTGAAGATAGATCGTCTTGTCGCCATCTTCCCATGCACGCACCGCGTAATCGAACACGCGGTCGGCGACGATGAACACGGCGATCACCGTGACAAGGCTGAAAACCACGCAGACAGCCCAGCCGAACCAGCCCTTGCGCACAAAGCTGAACAGATCGACCACAACCTGGTCATCACGCAGAAACATCGCCGGCAGCGAAAAGAAGATGGTGCCCGCCATCGAGATCTGCACAAGTTCGGTTGCGCCTACCACCGGCGCCCGGAAGAAATAACGGCCAATCACATCGACACAGGTCAGCGCGACAAGCCACAGCAGCACAAGACAGGCCAGCATCAGGCAGATATCAGCGATCCTGCCGGCGAACCGATTGAGCCGTGCGATCAGCGGATGGTCGTTGGCGACATCATTCATCGTCGTCATTCTCCTCCCCGGCGCCGCGCCTTGCAGCGCCGCGCGTCAGTCTCCCCAGAACCCGAATAGCAATTGTTGGCCGGACAACCAACCCGGTATTCTGCCTTTTTTCAGCTTGCGCGATCCACCCTTACCCGGGAGAACCCGGCCTTCGCCGCATAGCCTGACACAATCGCCTTGCGATCCTCATAGCTGAGCACGTCATCGACATTGTCGAAACCGGCCGGGGCCAGCTTCTCGACCTCGTCGATCACACCTTCGGGTCCGCCCTTCCTGTTGTTTACGACAATCTCGGCGGTGATCGGCAGCCGCTGCTTTTCATAGAACCAGAGAGCGGCGCGCGGGTGTTCGGCCTGTTGCAGCTGGTCGCTGAGGCAGCGCGCGTCGAGAATGGCCTGGCTGGCACCGTTGGAGCCGACCGGATACATCGGATGCGCGGCATCACCAAGCAATGTCACCCGCCCGAACGTCCATCGCGGCAGCGGGTCACGGTCGGCCATCGGATACTCGAAAATCCCGTCGGTTGCCCGTACCAGACCCTCAATGTCGAAATCCGGGATGGCGAAACGCAGCGCGTGCGGCAGCACTGTCGACAACGACACACCGCGTGACCAGCTATTGTCCGGCGGCGGCGTGACCGCCGGATCCTTGGTCCGGATATTGACCACCCAGTTCATCAACTGCCGGCCATCCTTCGGTGTATCGATCGGATACAGCACGAATTTTCCGCCAAGCCCGCCACCAATGGCCATGCTTTCACCATCACGCCAGGACGGCCATTCAGACGCACCGCGCCACATCATCACGCCGTTCCAGCTCGGGCTTGCCTCGTCGGGATAGAAGATTTTCCGGCCACAGGAATGGATGCCGTCAGCACAGACCAGAATGTCGCCCTTCGCCGTCATGCCGCCGGCACCTTCCAGCGTGTCGACAAAATTCGCCGTGACGCCGGCTTCGTTCTGCACGAACCCGGCAAGCCGCCTGCCGGCAACAACCGTTTCGGGACCGGCGCGCTCGATCAATGCGTCAAAGAGTAGTTTCTGCAGCCTGCCGCGATGGATGGAGAATTGCGGCACCTCGTGACCGGCATGCATGCCCCGCAACTCGGACCAGACTTCCTGACCGGACTTGGTGAAATAGGTCAGGCTGCGGGTCCGCAAGCCGACCTTGTCCAGCGCACCAAGCAGGCCGAGTGCCTCGAGCTCGCGGATGGCGTGCGGCAGGATATTGATCCCGACCCCGGCCTCGCGGATTTGCGCGGCGGATTCGAATACCTGCACATCGATGTTCCTGGCCCGCAGCATCAGGGCGGTGGTCAGGCCACCGATCCCGCCACCGGCGATGATGACCTTCATGTCAGCCGTCCTCGGGCGGTGGCAGGAAATCCACCTCATGCTTGGCGGACAGCTCGACCACCTCGGCCGGGTTGGCGGTCGGCCCTAGATTGTGGATGCCCCAGAACAGGTCATAGAGCTTGCGCGCCGGTGACACCCAGAACAGGCATTTGTTGGTCTCTTCCGAATTGTTGAAGATGCCGTGCGGAATGCCCCGCGGCAGCCGGATCAGGTCGCCCGGCGTGGCGATCGCCTCCGAGCCGTCGAGAATGAGGTCGAACTTGCCCTCGAGAACATAGATGAACTCATCCTGTTCGGGATGGATATGCGGCGGCACAAAAGTGCCCGGCGGCAGCGTCGCATGCCAGGAAAAGGAATTCTCGCTCCATTGTTTCGGGACATAGGTCTGACCAAGGATGTTCCAGGTAATATCCTCCATTCCTTCATTCGACTTCGTAACACCGGCTGTCATCTGCATCTGTCCACCTCTTTGGCATAAAATCGCTGCGACTGGACCTGACGGTAACAGACACCCCGAATTGGGGCAATCGGCCAGCAGCATGCCCGGTGCGCCAAAATGATGCGTCATAAGATTGCCAAAGTGCCCAAAGTGCCGGTTTTTGCTTGACTGTAACAAAAGACCCATCACAGGCTGTTGCATGATCATTTGTCCAACCCGGGCATGGCAGAAGAGGCTCCATGAAGGACCTTGATGCGGCCCGGCGTTATCTTGCAAGGAGGAATTGCATGAAGAAGATTGTTGCTGGTCTGGTCATGGCGCTGCCGATGCTGGCGTCCGGTCAGGCGATGGCCGCTGACAAGGAGCTGATTATCTCATCCTGGGCGGCCCCTGTTCACACCATGAACAAGGATATTTTCCCCTGGATGATCTCCGAGATGGAGAGATGTTCGGGCGGCAGCCTGTCGGCAAAGGTCGAATACGGTCTGGCCCCACCGCCGGCGCAATATGACACCGTTCGCGACGGCGTCGCGGATTTCGGCTGGATCGTCTATGGCTACACGCCGGGCAAGTTCGAGACCACGAAGATCGCCGAACTTCCCGGCAATGGCGGCAACGCCGAGGACATGTCGGTGGCCTTCCAGATGACGCATGAGAAGTATCTCGCCGCAGCGAAGGAAGCCAAGGGCGTCAAGATTCTCACCAACTATGTTCACGGCCCGGGCCATGTGAACACAGTGAAGCCGGTCAGTTCCTACAAGGAGATTGTCGGCATGAAGCTTCGTGTCGGCGGCGGTGTTGCCAATGATATCGGCACCGCGCTTGGCGTCGCCGGTGTCAACATGCCGGCCCCGGCTGTTTACGAAGCCGTATCCTCGGGCGTCACCGAGGGCGTCTTCTTCCCGATGGAGACCATGTATGCCTTCAAGGTCGCCGAGGTTGCCAAATACACCTTCCGCAACCCGGAAGGCATGTACACCACCGCCTTCGGCCTGATCATGAATAGCGACACCTATGACGATCTGTCAGCCGCGCACAAGAAGTGCATCGACGGCATGACCGGTGTCGACATGGCGCGCCGGGTTGGCAAATGGTGGGACGAGGCCGATGCGCTCGGCTATGAGAAGTTCGGCGAAATGGGCGGCACCGTCACCGATGCCAGCGCCGCCGAGCAGGCCTATTTCCGCGAGAAGACCGCCGGCGTGGAAGCCGAGGTTCTTGCCGCCATTGATGGTCGCGGCGTCGACGCCAAGGCCGCACTGGACTATTTCCGCTCGCAGCTGAAGTAGGGCAAGGCATCTCATTGCACCAGACACTTTGACAGGCGGCCCACGGGCCGCCTGTTCCATTTAAGTTGCATTTCATCAGTCAATGGACAGACCCGCATGAGCACTCTCCTGCCATTCGCCGCCTCGGACATGCCGCTGGCCTTCACGCCACCGGCCGACCCTGACGACGCCTATGAGAACAGGCTTCACATTCCGAATGCCGACAAACATCTGTCCGCCTGGCCTGTTGACGCAGCCGCCTTCCGCGACCGCCATCCGGACAGCGATTGCGACCGCAGCTACGGCGCCGGCGAACGCGCCGCCTATGATCTGTTTCTGCCGAACGGTGGTTTGGAGGCGGCACCGGGCGTCGTCGCCTTTGTTCATGGCGGCTATTGGGTGGCGCTGTCGAAGGATGATGTCTCGCATCTGGCCGGCGGGATGCTGGCACGCGGATGGGCCGTGGCGATGATCGGCTACAGGCTGGCACCGCAGGCCCGGATAGCCGACATCACCGGCGAAATCGCCGCCGCTGTCACCGCGCTTGGCGAGGTCGGGACCGGTCCGCTACGGCTTGCCGGACATTCGGCTGGCGGCCATCTTGTCACCCGCATGATGTGCCGCGATGTGACGCTTGGCAGCGCGGCGCTGGAGCGGCTTGACAGGGTGGTGTCGATCAGCGGGCTTCACGATCTGCGCCCGTTGCGGGCGCTGGCAAAGAATGATCTGTGGCGGCTTGATGATGCCGAATCGGCACAGGAAAGCCCGGTTCTGCAGACGCCGCGCCAGAATATCGACCTTGTCTGTGTCGCCGGTGCCGAGGAGAGGCCGGAATTTATCCGCCAGAACGCATTACTGCCGCTGGCCTGGCAGGGGCTTGGCATTCCGGGCTATGGCCAGCTCCTGGCCGGCCACAATCATTTCACCATTATCGAGACAATGACCGACCCTCAGAGCCAGCTCTGCGAGCTGATCGCCACACCGCTTGACTGACCCACGGCCAGGCTAGAGCCGTGCGTAGGTGCTTGTCAGGTCGGCCGCCAGCTTGCCGTTGGCGCTGTCGGTGATGGTTATGCGGCCAACAATCAGCCGCCGCCCGGCCTTCAGGATATCGACCGTGACATCGCCGCCCGCATTGCCCAGCGGACGCAGGAACCGGCTGGCGATATCCACCGTCGTGATCGGTGCGTAGCTGCCGATGGCCGCGGTGACCGCCGCGATCATCGCCGTGTCGGCGGCGGCAACAATGGCCTGGCCGCAGATCATGCCGGCATCGCGCGTCAGCCTGTCGCTGAACGGCAGATGAAAGCAGGATTGCGCTGGCGAGACGGCCATCACCCGAAGTTCCAGATCACGCACCCAGGGCGCCGTCACCTCATCGATGAGCGCCTGCGCGGCGGCAACATCGAAAGCGCCTTCCGACGGCTCGTTACCGGTTTCTGACATCGCTCCACCTCCTGCCATTTCCAAGACCACATTGTGGCTGGCACCCTTGACTAACCGGACGGTCAATCTTTACCGTGGCATGATCCTTGCCGGTTTCGCGGGACCGGTCAAGCTGGTCGACGGCTCTGGACACAGGCCCGAATACAGGCCCGAATACACGCCCGGAAACAGGCAGGCAAAGGGGGACCGGCAATGTCGGATGAAAGCGAACAGGCTGCCGGCGTGAATGCGGCACAGACCGCCCGCGCCATTGCCGAGGCAATGATCGGGAAATGCGGATTCTCACAGCTTCTTGGCATGCAGATTGTCGATTCCGGACCGGATTTCGCCATCGTCGGGATGACGCTTGCCGCGCGGCATCTGAACGGCTTTGGCATCGCCCATGGTGGTGCTATCTTCGCGCTTGCCGACACCGCCTTCGCCCATGCCTGCAATTCCGGGAACATCGTGACCGTGGCGCAGCAATGCCAGGTGAATTTCCTGAAGCCCGGCAAGGCCGGCGACAGACTGACCGCCACGGCGCGCGGGCGTACCCGCAGCGGCCGCACCGGCCTCTATGACGTGACCGTGGCCACCGGAGATGGCACAGTGATCGCCGAATTCAGGGGCATGTCACGGACGCTCAGCGACCCTGTCATACCTTCCCCCGCATGACCCTGAACTAACTTCAGAAAATACGAGACCAATATGCGTGACCTGACACCTTCAAAAGACATTCTCGACCGCATCGAGATCGCCTCGCGTGACGAGATCGAGGCCCTGCAACTGCAGCGCCTGCAATGGACGCTTGCCCATGCCTACGAGAATGTGCCGCTCTATCGCCGCAAGTTCGACGCGGCCGGCGTTCACCCGGATGATCTGAAGACGGTCGAGGATATCGCCAAATTCCCCTTCACCACGAAGGAGGATCTGCGGCAAGGCTATCCGTTCGAGATGATGGCCGTGCCACTTGAGAAGGTGGCGCGGATCCACGCCTCAAGCGGCACCACCGGCAAGCCGACCGTCGTCGGCTACACGCAGACGGATGTGGACAACTGGGCGCATCTGGTGGCGCGTTCCATCCGCGCCTCGGGCGGGCGCCGCGGTGACCGGGTTCATGTCGCCTATGGCTATGGGCTGTTCACCGGCGGGCTTGGCGCGCATTACGGTGCCGAGGCGATGGGCTGCACGGTGATTCCGGTCAGCGGCGGCATGACCCAGCGGCAGGTGCAGCTGATTGTCGATTTCAAGCCCGACATCATCATGGTCACGCCATCCTACATGCTGGCCATCGCCGACGAGTTCGAACGCCAGGGCGTCGACCCGCGAAGCACCAGCCTGAAGAGCGGCATCTTTGGCGCCGAGCCCTGGACCGACGCGTTGCGGGCCGAGATCGAACAGCGATTCGACATGCATGGCGTCGATATCTATGGCCTGTCCGAGGTGATGGGCCCGGGAGTCGCCAATGAGGCGGTCGAGGAAAAGGACGGGCTGTATGTCTGGGAGGATCATTTCCTGCCCGAGATCATCGATCCGGAGACCGGCACCCCGCGCCCCGATGGCGAGACAGGCGAGCTGGTCTTCACCTCGCTGACCAAGGAGGCGCTGCCAATCATCCGCTACCGCACGCGCGATCTGACCAGGCTTCGGCCGGGCGGCGTAAGAACGATGCGGCGGATGGACAAGGTGACAGGCCGCAGCGACGATCTGATCATTCTGCGCGGCGTCAATGTCTTTCCAAGCCAGATCGAGGAACATATTGTCCAGATCGAAGGCATCAGCCCGCATTACCAGATCGAGCTGTGGAAGGATGGGCCGCTGGATGCGATGACGATCAGGGTCGAGGCGGCACCGGGGCATGAGGGCGGGGATCGCCGTGCCGCGCTCGCGGCCACACTTGGCGACAACATCAAGCAGAATGTCGGCATTTCGGCGGTAATCGATGTGACCCCGGTCGGCGCCGTCGACCGGTCCGCCGGCAAGGCGGTCCGCATCATCGACCGCCGCGACGGCTGAGGGACCGCGCCTCGATGCCACGCCGCCGCGCCGTCAGCTATGACACCAAGCTTGAACATATCCGCGATACCGCCGCCGGGCTGTTCGCCCGCGACGGGTTCAGCCGCACCTCGATGGCCGAGCTTGCCGGTGCCTGCGGTGTTTCGAAGGCGCTTCTCTATCATTATTTCGACAGCAAGGAAGCGCTGCTGTTCGATATCCTGCGGGCCTATCTTCGCGATCTGGAAAGGGTCGTTGACATTGACGCGGCAACGGCGACGACTGCCCGCGATCATCTTCGCAACCTGATTGGCGCGCTGTTGCGGCAATATCGCGAGGCCGGCAACACGCACAAGCTGCTGACCTTCGAAATGCCGGTGCTCCCGGCCGACCAACAGGCCGAGCTGCGCGCCGCCGAACGCCGCATCATGGCGCGGTTTGATCGGGCGCTGGCGGCGGCGGCAACCGAAGCCGGCCGTGCGACACCGCTTGACGGGCCACGCGCGATGATGTTGTTCGGCACATTGAACTGGACCTACACCTGGTTCCGCGAAGATGGCAGACTGTCGCTTGACGCTTATTGTGAACTGGTGACCGACAGCACAATTGCCTCGCTTCTGGCATGATCCGGACAGCGCAACAGGAACTGTGAGAGACATGAGACCAAGATGACAGACAATACCCTGTTGATCCGCAATGCCGATCTGCTCTGCACGATGAACCCGGCCGACGCCACCACGCCGGAGGGCGGGCGCGCGGGTGACAATGTCGGGGCCGAGATTCGCGGCGGCGGGCTGTTCGCCCGCAACGGGGTGATCGAGATGGTCGGGCCAAGCGGGTCGCTGCCGGACACCGCCGACTCAATCATCGACATGACCGGCCATGTTGTCATCCCCGGCATGGTGAACACGCACCACCATCTGTTCCAGAACCTGACCCGCGCGGTACCGGCGGCACAGGACGCGCCGCTGTTCGGCTGGTTGCAGACGCTGTATCCGATCTGGTCGCATATCGGGCCGGAGCATATCTACTGGTCCACCGCGCTGGGGCTGGCCGAACTGGCGCTCAGCGGTTGCACCACCTCCTCGGACCATCTCTATCTCTATCCGAATGGCGCGCGGCTTGATGATTCGCTGGCCGCGGCGGCCGATCTCGGCATGCGCTTTCACGGCACGCGCGGGTCGATGAGCATCGGCGAATCCGGCGGCGGCCTGCCACCCGACATTCTGTGCTGGGCCGAGAATGACATCCTTGCCGACTGCCAGCGCGTCGTCGAAACCTTCAACGATCCGGCGCGCCATGCCATGCAACGCGTCGGGTTGGCGCCATGCTCACCCTTCTCGGTGTCGATGGATCTGATGCGCGAGACCGCCAGCATGGCGCGCGCGCTTGGTGTCGGGCTGCACACGCATCTGGCCGAGAATGTCGAGGATATCGACTACAGCCTGGCGCATTTCGGCATGCGCCCCGGCGAATATATCGAGGCCGTCGGCTGGACCGGCAATGATGTGTGGCACGCCCACTGCGTGCAGCTCGATGCGGCCGAGATCGATCTGTTCGCGCGCACCGGTACTGGCGTCGCACATTGCCCCTGTTCCAACATGCGGCTGGCCAGTGGCATCGCGCCGGTGCGGCGGATGCTTGATTCAGGCATGAAGATCGGGCTCGGTGTCGACGGGTCGGCATCGAATGACAGCGGACACATGCTGAACGAGGCGCGCCAGGCGATGCTGCTGCAGCGCGTCAATCAGGGTGGCGATGCGATGACCGCGCGCGAGGCGCTGGCCACGGCGACGCGCGGCGGGGCCGGCGTGCTGGGGCGGGATGATATCGGCATGCTGGCACCGGGTTGCGCCGCCGATATCGCCGCCTTTGACCGGCGCAACATCGATTTCGCCGGCAGCGACTGGGACCCGCTGGCAAGCCTTGTCTTCTGCGGGCCGGTCAAGGCCGGCTACACCATCATCAATGGCCGCGTCGTGGTCGCCGAGGGACAGCTTGCGACGATGGAGATGGACCGGTTGCTGTCCCGCCACGCCGCCATGTCGCATGATCTGATGCAGCGCGCCGGCCTCGCCGGGTAGGCCAGTGTCACGCACCCTTGCGAAACGCCGTTGACTGATACCACAGCACCGACGCCATGATGATGGAACCGCCGATCACCGTCTGCATCGACGGAAATTCGGCAAGAAGAAGCATGGCAAGGATGATCGCCCAAGGGGATTCGCTGATACTGAGCAGCGCCGTCTCGCCCGGTGACAGAAATTTTGAGCCCTGCGCCAGCGTGATGGAGGCAATCACGAACGTGACGCCGAACAAGGCCATCAGGGCGATCTCAGCCGGTTCGGCGACGAACGGGTCACCAAGATACCAGCAAATCGGCAACAACAGAACGGAGGAACTGACCGTTGGCAAGGTGGCCGGCGTCTCCGGAAAGCGACGAAAGACCATCATGATCAGCACCATCATCAAGGTCATCAGTAGTGCGAGCAGATCACCCGCAAGGCCTGAGCCGCCAAAGGACCCGTAGACAATGATGAAGGTGCCGCCAAGCACCGCTGCGCAGGCCATTGCAAATCCGAAGCTGACCGGCTGACCGAACAACCACCAGGCGAACAGCCCGGCAAGCACCGGGGCGGTTGACCAGATCAGCGCCACATTGGCAATCGAGGTCAGTTTGAAAGCCAAAATGAAGGTTGTGGTGCTGGCCGCATAGATCGCGGTGAGTGCAAGGGACGGAAATTTGAAGTCTCGTATCTCTACCTGTAGGCGCCCAGCCACCAGAAGATAAAGCAGCAACACCCTTGCTGAAGACCCCGGCCGTACTGAAAAACATTGCCGAAACAACAACCAGCCAGATGCCGAAGACCCGTTCGCCCGATGTCACGGGCCGCAGCCCGGTTCGTCTGTTCATGACGGCCCCCAATTAAGAACATTTCATGAACAATATGTCGGATATGGATTAATTTTCAGTTGCTTACAGATCGCATTGGCGTTAGCTCGGCTTTGTCCTGTCATCCAGTCGACTGACATTGTAGCAACCCGTCACCCGTTGCGACGGGTGGTGGGAGACATTCTAATGAAATGTCGGGCCTGCCGGGCAATGGGCCTATTTCGTCAGGAAATGCCGGACCGGCATCACCTTTACGTCGGCGAGGCAGGAATCATCCTCGCCATAATGGAAGACGAAGATCGTCGCCGATTTGCCATTGAAGGCAAGGCGGCAGAAACCGGTATCCTCGTCAGGCTTGCTGTTCGGGCAGATCATCAGATCGACATGCGGGATGTTGTCCTCGAACTCGCTGTAGGTGATCGTGCAGTCGCTTGCCAGGGCAGGGGCAACCGCAAGGCCAAGCGCGATGGAGGCTGGCAACATGCGGGCGAGGAATGAGACAAATGGCCGTGTGGTCATGGCGGGCTCCTTATTCTTGCTGGTGGCTCATATCTGACGCCATGACAGCACCGGGCGGAGGAACCGCGTCATTCCTATATTATAATGATAATGAGTCGCATTTGCAATCAGGAATTAGAAATCATTGCGTTGCGCCTTGTGGGATCAAATAGAATCAGGGCACCGTGATCACCGCGACCGTCGCATCGCACCAATGTTCCTGCAGGTTGGCTGCCCTGTCCTCACCAGCCGGGCCGGCGCGGTCGATGATCAGGAAATCCTGTTCCGGCCGCAGTATCAGAAGCGGGTGATGCCAGACATTGCGGGCATAGCTGACACCGACATCGCCGGGCGCGCGAAAGCAGCGCAGCGCGT
>RFZL01000042.1 GCA_009920665.1 Alphaproteobacteria bacterium
TCAAAGATAGCGTTCGACTTGCATGTGTTAGGCATGCCGCCAGCGTTCGTTCTGAGCCAGGATCAAACTCTTAGGTTAGACTGGTTCAACGGATTGCTCCGTGAACTTAGCCCGCCCAATTTAATCCATGTTCATCTACTTCACATTGAAGTAAGCGTTCAAAGATCCATCGGGCTGACTTTGTTGTTTACAAAGGACGATACGTTCACACGAACCGCCACCCGCGAATCTCTTCCAAATGATCTCACGATTTCAAATAGCGACCAAGCAGTCGGCGACAAACGCTGATTGTTGGTAGATGCTGCCCGGCGGGGCAACGAGCGCGGTTTATATGCCGGACCACTGACACTGTCCAGCCCTAAAATGCGCTTTTCTCACTTTTTTTTCACCGGCCCGGAGAGCCGGCCGATTTCCGTTATAGGGATACCTGTCAAGGCCCCGGAAACCCGCCAGAAAACCATCTTTGCGGCCGATCTGAAAAGCAACCTGTCCATAACACATTCCGTTGGCATGGCGTGAGTCATTTTGCCGGGATGAGGTCGGTTTTCCTCAATTTGCGGTGTTCAGGCAGGGCGTTACGGCCAGCGCCAGACCAAGACGCCGCTCTAATGTCCCGGTGCAAATTTCTGAATCATATCGGATTTCCTGTCTGATCTATTGACCAGAACCGTAAGTTGCTGAATGATGTGGCGCATCTTGCAATTGACATCCCGGCGGGTGGCCGGACCGGCATAGAGCGCAACAGGCATACGGGACCGTTAATATGATTCGCAGTTTGGCGCGTTTGGTGATTCTCGGGTCGATGCTGCTGCCCGCCGTCGCAAGCAGCGCGGCACTGGAGCCGTTGCACAGTGACGGCATGCCTCTTCCCCTGCCAAAGCCAGATCCGGCGCTGATGTATCCTGCGGAACCTGTCGACATCGAAATTCCCCTTCCGCGGCCCGATCTGGCAACGATTTTGCCGCACGCCACCCGCACCGTGACCGAAATGTTCCTGCGACAGACCGGCAAGCTGACAAGTGATGAAGCGACCTATCAGCTGAAATCGGGCGAGGGTCTGGCAACATTGCTGCGCCGCGCCGGGTTCGATCGCGCCGACGCGGCAGCTGCGATCGAAGCGGTGATCGGGCGCGCCAGCCTGCGCTCTCTGCCGGTTGGACTGGAAGTGCGCGCGACGCGCGATGGCTTTGCGTTTACTGCACGGAACGGGCGCGATGTTTTCGCCATCCGCGATCCGGAGGAGGGCTGGCTTGCCTTCACCGCGATCCGGCCTATCGAGCGCTACCTTGCCTATGCGCAGGGCGTCATCGAAGATTCGATCTACCGCGCCGCAAGTGCCAGCGACATTCCCGACCCGGCGCTTGCCGAATATATCCGCGTGATGGGCTTCTCGGTCGATTTCCAGCGCGAGATTCGCGGCGGCGATGCGTTCGAGCTTCTTTATGAGCAGCAGGTCGACCAGATCACCGGCGAGGTGGTCGGCACCGAACTGCATTATGCCGGCCTCATACTGTCCGGCAAGCAGCTTGGCTATTACCGCTATGACCATGACGGCTCGCGCGTCGGCTGGTATGACCGCACCGGCAACTCGGCGGCGCGAACGCTCATTCGCACGCCGATTTCGGGTGCCCGGCTGTCTTCCTCATATGGCATGCGCCGGCATCCGGTCAGTGGCTATAACTCGATGCATCGCGGGGTCGATTTCGCAGCCCCGACCGGCACCCCGATCATTGCCGCCGGCAGCGGTGTGGTCACCGAGGCAGGCTGGTACAGCTCCTATGGCCGCTATATCCGGATCCGTCATAACAGCACCTATGACACCGCCTATGCCCATATGTCGCGGATTGCCCGCGGCGTCCGGGCCGGGGCACGCGTCGAGCAGGGCCAGGTCATCGGCTATGTCGGGTCAACCGGACGTTCGACCGGACCGCATCTTCATTACGAGATCCTGGTGAACAATCGCAAGGTGAACCCGTTGACGGTCAGCCTGCCGACAGGTGAACGGATCCCGCCGGAGCTTCTGGGGAAATTCAACGCCAAGGTCGAGCTTGTCGAAGCCGAAATGCTGGCGACCGGCAATATGCGGTTTGCCGCGATGGCGCCACTGCCATCCGGGGACGGGCCGCAGCTTGCCCCCTGACCGGGTGAACGCAAACCAGCATGATCATTGACGAACTCTGGCAGTTTCCCGTGAAAGGGCTTTGCGGCATCCGGCTGGACAGCGCCGATCTTGTTGCCGGCCGGCATTTCCCCGGTGATCGGCAATTCGCCATCACCGCCGGTCATCCCAAATTCGCCGACATGCCTGACGGCAGCTGGCAGAAAAAGGCGGCCTTCCTGCAGTTGATGAGGCATGAACAGCTTGCCACGCTCGACTGTCATTTTGCCGGAACGGTGATGACGATTACCCATAATGGCAGGAAACAGCTCGGCGCCGATATGGACAGCGCCGCCGGTGCCGATGCCATCAACGCGTTCTTTGGTGACATGTTTGGCGACTCCATTCCGGGCGCCCCCCGGCTGATGCGGATTGAAGATGGCGCCTATACTGACACAAAGGCCACCTGGATCAGCCTTGGCGGCACCGCCTCGGTCGCGCATGTCGCGCGCACGATGGGCCACCGGCCCGACGCGCGCCGCTATCGGCTGAATGTCATGCTGGCAACAGACACCCCGTTCGAGGAGGTCGCTTTGATCGGCCACCGGGCTGCCCTTGGTGACGCTGTTCTGCAGGTGCTGGCACCGGTTGGCCGCTGCGCCGCCATCGATGTCGATCCCGAGGACGGGACACGCGGCCCGCACCTGCTGCCGCGCATGGAGGCTGCCTTCGGCCACACCGATCTGGGGATTTTCGCAGAAATCATCGAGAGCGGCACCGTCAGACCGGGCGACCGGCTGACGCGTCTTGACTAGCCAGCCGCGCCGGCGTCCTCAGGCAGAGGCCGGATCCTGATCGTCCTGCACCTTTTCGGCAAGCTGCGCCGGCGTCAGATCGACCACCTCGGCACCGCCACTCGGCTTGGCGTCACCAGTTTCGGCATCCTCACCGGCAGGCTTGGCCTCGACCACCGACTGCTCGTCAATCACCGGCTGCGGGCCACCGCCGCGCGACTGGCGTTCGGCATGCTGCACCTTGCGTTCCTCGGCAGCATCGATGGCCGCCTGATGCAGGCGGTAATAGTGATCCGCAAACTGCGTATAGGCCTCGGCTGTGATCCGCTCACCAGCAGCGGCGGCGTCATGCGCCAACGCCAGATATTTCTCGTTTAGCTGTTGCGCGTTGCCACGCAGCTTCACATCCGGCCCGTTGGATTCATATGAAGTATTCCTGTTCGGCACATTGGGTTGGGCGTTACCGTTGCCCCGGCGGCCACGTCCGCGGCCGCGCTTTGCATTCTGAGGTTGTCTCATCGACCTGTTTACCGGTTATTACAACTGTTGCGGCAAGCGGCTCGTGCCCCATCAGGGCCCTGTTCGGCTTACCAGACGTCACCGCCATCTTCGGAGGTTCGTTCGCGGCGCACCCGGCGCCGCCGTCAACGTCCGCACAATAGCCACCAGTGACCCGCCATATCAAGTCAAAAGATGCGCCAACGCAAAATATCCGCCAGCATCTATGCGGTCATTCAGCCGCTGCAAAGACAAGGCACCTGACGATGCCGGCCATATCACAAGCGTCATCAACAGCCTGCAGGCCCGCCGCTATGGCGAGCGCAGTGACCGGCGCCTGCTGGCCGGCACCAATCTCGACAAAGGCATGGCCACCTGACGCCAGCCCTGCGGCGATGCGCGGCATCACACGCCGCCAGCCGGCCAGCCCGTCATCCCCGCCATCAAGCGCCAGATGCGGGTCGAAGCCGGTCACCTCGCGCGCCAGACCAGCAATCTCGGCCTGCGGGATATAGGGCGGATTGCACAGAATCAGATCAAACCCGTTGCCGACCAAATCCAAATTTACAATATCCGGATCAGCGAAATCCCCTTCAGCAAAGGACGCGCGGTCACCAAGGCCGAGCCGCATCGCATTGGCAGTGGCTGTTCTGACGGCACCGGTGCTGATATCGATCCCGAGCCCGCTGGCATGAGGCAGTTCCGACAGGCAGGCCAGAAGCAGCGCGCCCGACCCACTGCCAAGATCAAGCAGGCGCAGCCGTCCGCCACGTGACTTCGCCCATGACAGGGCGGCGGCGACAATGGTTTCAGAATCGGGCCGCGGGTCCAGCGTATCGGATGAAAGGGACAGCCTCAGCGACCAGAATTCACGCCATCCGCGGATCCGGCTGACCGGCTCGCCCGCAATGCGGCGCCCGATCATGGCATCAAAGGCACCACCATGTGCAGCGCTCCAGCCGGCCAGCATCTCATGCGGCAGCACCGCATCATCGCGGCCAAGGGCAATGCCAAGAAGCAGCCGCGCATCCAGCGCCGCGCTCTCGATGCCGGCGTCACGAAGGCGGGTCTGCGCCGGCACCAGGATGCTGCGTGCCTCGGGGGCGTCAGGACCGGCCGGCGGCAGGTTCATTCACCGCCCTCGCCACCACCCTCGGCAAGACGCTGTGCCTGATCCTCGGCGACGAGCGCCTCGACAACCTCGTCAAGCGCCTCGCCGGCGATCACCTTGTCGAGTTTGTAGAGCGTCAGGTTGATCCGATGATCGGTCACCCGACCCTGCGGAAAATTGTAGGTGCGGATACGCTCCGAGCGATCTCCCGACCCGACCTGGCCCTTGCGTGACGCAGCACGTTCGGCCTGCAGGCGGGCCCGTTCGGCATCATACAGCCTGGCGCGCAGGATCTTCATCGCCTTGGCGCGGTTCTTGTGCTGCGACTTCTCATCCTGCTGGCTGACGACGATGCCGGTCGGAATATGCGTGATCCGCACCGCCGAATCAGTTGTGTTGACCGACTGCCCGCCCGGACCGGAGGCGCGGAACACATCGATCCGAAGGTCGCTTTCCTGCACATCAATATCAACATCCTCCGCCTCGGGAAGCACCGCCACCGTGGCCGCCGATGTATGGATACGCCCGCCCGCTTCGGTTTCCGGAACGCGTTGCACCCGATGCACACCGGACTCGAACTTCAGCCTGGCGAAGACGTCGCTCCCGGCGATATTGGCGGTGGCTTCCTTATAGCCGCCGATGCCGGTCTCGGACACCTCCATCACCTCGAACCGCCAGCCATGCTTGGCCGCGAAACGCTGATACATGCCGAACAGGTCGGATGCGAATAATGCCGCCTCGTCACCGCCGGTGCCGGCCCGTACCTCGAGGATCGCGTTACGCGAATCATCCCTGTCGCGCGGCAGCAGCAGAAGCTGCAACGCCTTCATCTCGTCGGGAAGCCGCGCCTCCACCTCCTCGATCTCGGCGCGCGCCATCTCCATGATCTCGGCATCACCGTCGGCCTCGTCAATCATCTGCGCCGCCGCGGCGCGGTCCGCCTCGAGCCGCCGCACAAGTTCGATCTGCTCGCAGACCGGGCGCAGCTCGGAAAGTTCACGCGACAGGCCGGCAAGCTCGTCGGGCGCCAGACCGGCCGATTCCGACAGCCTGGTCTCGACCTCGGTGCGGCGCGCCATCACCCGGTCCATGCTCTGATCGAGGCTCATGCGCCGGTCCCGCCCACGGCCTTTGCCAACACGGCGGCTAGATGCGATGCCAGATCGGCCTGCGCGACTTCTTCCTGTGTGCCGGCCGCAAGGTCGCGAAGCTGCACCGTGCTGCCGGCAACCTCGTCACTGCCAAGAATGGCCGCCAGTCTGACACCCGCCCGGTCGGCTTTCTTCAGACGCTTGCCAATGGCACCGCCGGCCGGCACATCGACCGCGATCCCTGCGTTCCGCAGCGTCTCGGCGACGGCATAGGCCGCGACACCGGCCTCATCATCCATCGGCATCACGGCGACAGGCGGCGCGGCCAGCGGCACCGTACCGGCCAGCATGGCGAGACGTTCGACGCCGGCTGCCCAGCCAACGCCGGCCACCGGCGGCCCGCCAAGCATCTCCGACAACCCGTCATAACGGCCACCACCTAGCACCGTGCCCTGCGCCCCGAGCGCATCGGTGATGAACTCGAACGCCGTATGGCAATAATAGTCAAGCCCGCGCACCAGCAGCGGATCGAACCGCCAGACGATACCAGCCTTGTCGAGCGCCGCCGTGACGGTGTCGAAATGCCCCTTTGATTCAGCATTCAGGAACCCGTCAAGCCGCGGCGCCGCGGCCAGAATGGCGCGGTCGCCCTGATCCTTGGAATCAAGAATCCGGAGCGGGTTCGTCTTCAGGCGCGCCTGGCTGTCCGCGGACAGATCGCCTGCATGCGCGCCGAGAAACGCCAGCAAGGCTGTCCGATAGGCCTGCCGGCTTTCGGTGTCGCCAAGCGAATTGAGATGCAGCGTGCAGCGGTCGAGCACGCCAAGCCCGTCAAGGACGCGCGCCCCGCAACCGATGATCTCGGCATCGGCAAGCCCGTTACGCGGTCCCAGATATTCGATCCCGATCTGGTGGAACTGCCGCATCCGCCCTTTCTGCGGCCGTTCATAGCGGAACATCGGGCCGGCATAGAAGAATTTCAGCGGCAGGCTCTGCGTCAACCCGTTCGAGATCATCGCCCGCACGACGCCGGCGGTATTTTCCGGCCGCAGGGTCAGCGTTTCGCCGCCACGATCGGTGAAATTATAGGTTTCCTTGGTCACCACATCGCTGCTGTCACCAAGCGGGCGCGAGAACACTTCGGCAAACTCGAAGATCGGCGTTGCCATTTCCTGAAAGCCGTATAGCGACGCCGCGTCGCGGGCGGTATCGATCACCCGGCGGTGTGCGGCCATCGCCTCGGGAAGCAGGTCCGAGGTCCCTCTGGCTGGTTGCAAACGAGACATTTTCAGCGTGTCCTTGGCATGATCCTGCAACGGAATGAATTGACCCCCGCCAGAGGCTAAGCTTCGATTTCGCCTGATCTGATGGCGGCGGCGCGGGCCTCGACAAGGCCGACAACATGCTCGACGATGTCACCATCCGTCAACCTGTGATCGGCCATGCCCGAAACATAGATCTGGTGCGTGCCGCGACCACCACCGGTCAACCCGATATCCGTTTCGCGGGCCTCGCCCGGACCATTGACGACACAGCCGATGATCGACACCGTCATCGGGATGTCGATATGTTCCAGCCGCTCCTCGATGGTCTGCACGGTGCTGATCACATCGAATTGCTGGCGCGCGCATGACGGGCATGAAATCACCGTGACACCGCGCCGGCGCAGTCCGAGCGACTTCAGCATCTCATAGGCCACGCGCACCTCTTCGGCCGGGTCGGCCGACAGCGAGACGCGGACCGTATCGCCAATCCCGGCCCACAGCAGCCCGCCAAGTCCGATCGCCGACTTGACCGTGCCGGAGCGCAGGCCACCCGCCTCGGTGATGCCGATATGAAGCGGACAGTCAATGGCATCGGCGAGCTGCTGATAGGCGGCGACAGCCAGAAACACGTCGGACGCCTTCACCGATATCTTGAATTCATGAAAGTCGTTGTCCTGCAGGATGCGCGCATGTTCAAGCGCCGATTCGACAAGCGCCTCGGGACAGGGTTCGGCATATTTCTCCAGAAGATGCTTTTCCAGCGACCCGGCATTGACGCCAATCCGCATCGAACATCCATGGTCGCGCGCCGCGCTGATCACCTCGCGGACCCGGTCGGCGCGGCCGATATTGCCGGGATTGATTCGCAGACAGGCGGCACCGGCGGCGGCGGCCTCGATGGCGCGGCGGTAATGGAAATGAATATCGGCGACGATCGGCACCGGGCTTGCAGCGCAGATCTCGCGGAGCGCCGCCGTGCTGTCCTGATCAGGGCAGGACACGCGGACAATGTCGGCGCCGGCCTCGGCAGCGGCGTTGATCTGCGCCAGCGTGCCGGCGACATCGGTTGTCGGCGTGTTGGTCATCGTCTGGACCGAGATCGGCGCGTCACCACCAACCGGCACAGTACCGACCATGATCTGGCGGCAAGGCCGGCGTTCGATTGTTCTGTAGGCTCGATAGGCGTTGGCCACGGCCGGCGCACTCCTCTGGGTCAGGCTGGACAGCATATTGCGCGGTTCCGCCCGGCCGAACAGGCGGAAATTTTGCGCTCTGGTGTCCTAGAATTGGTTGCGAAGCTTCGTGGCGTCAAGAAGCAGGTCGCGCAGGATTTCGCCGGAATCGCCAATCGACCGCGTCGTCCCGTCATTGAACACCAGCTCCAGCCCGCCAGCGTTACCGGTGCTGAGATAGAGGCGGTCACGGCTGTCGACCATGTAGGTGTCACCGGCCCGCATCAACTTCGTCATGACTTCCTCGCCATCATTGCGGATGATCTCGACCCAGCTGGCACCGGTGGCACGCAAGGTGATCTCCATATCGGGAAGGCGCTGACGCGCAAAGGCAACACCGGTGCCGATCTGGCCGCTCATTCTGTCGGTTGGATCAACGGCACCCGGGGTGGCAGCCACCATCCGGTCATCGACCTCCACATCGGCCGGCGCGGCGGCTATCGGTGCGCTGGCATCAGCGGCAAGTTCGGTCGTATTTTCCAAACCATTTTCCGCACCGGACGATGCAGCTGGCCCGGCCGTGGCAGATGGTGTGTCGTCGGCCAACATCTGCCCTGCAGATGTCGCCGGACCGGCAGCTTCAAGCGCCGGGGCGGCAACCGAAGCAGCCGCCGGAGCCCTGGCAAGGTCAGTGCTCGGGTCGGTCCCGGATGTGGATGGCAGGGCCACCTCTCCCGACACTTTATTTGATGCTGCATTCTCCACAGCTTCGGTGACGACGGGAATGACAGCCTGCGCAGCCGTTCCTGACGGCGCGTTGTCGCCCCCGGCGATGCGGCCAGGTGCCGCTGTGACAGCCCTTTCCAATGCGGCAAGATCAACCGGCTCAATATCGGGGCTCGACATGTCATCAGGTTCCGTGACGGTCGATTCAACCTGCAGCATCGCCACCATTTCCGGCGGCGATTCGCCGGTCAGCGCGGTCAGGACGTCCGGCTTGCCAAGCGCATACCAGCCGCCATATCCCGCCACCGCGAAGATGACGATGATTGATGCCAGCATCGCGCCGGACCGCTGGGGGCGCTGCATATTGACCGGAAAACTGTAGACCGGACCTTTTTCATCGTCAGCAAGCAGCGCCCGATAGCGCTGTGCGATCTCGGCCGCGTCAAGGCCGACCTCCTGCGCCAAACTGCGCAGATAACCGGCCACATAGGTAGGGCCCGGCAAGGCGTCGAAATCACCGGCTTCGATGCTCTTCAGATAATGCCTCGAAATGCGCAGCAACTGGGACAGTTCATTGATCTGCATCCCACGGGCAAGACGCGCAGAATTAAGGTCAGCCCCGATCTGACGGAAGCTGTCCGTTGCTACGCTCTCCTCGCGCGCCTCATGATCCATAGCAGCCCACGCGGTATTCCTCACACCCTGTCTATAACGATAGCCCAAATTACCGGAATTGCAACCGTTTGAGGCTCAAATCAAGGTGAAATTTTCAGGGCGAATTCGTTGTTGGCGATCGCGCGACTCAATCCTCGGCGTCGAGCCCGAAAGCGGTGTGGAGACTGCGCACTGCCAGTTCGGTATATTCCGCCGCGATCAGCACCGAAATCTTGATCTCGGATGTGGAGATGACCTCGATGTTGATTCCCCGCTCGGCCAGCGTCTCGAACATCGTCCGCGCGACCCCGGGTTGTGAGCGCATGGCCATGCCGACAACCGAGATCTTGGTCACATCATCCTGTGCATCGACCCCGTCAAAGCCCAGTGTCTCGCGGCCGCTCTCGATGATTTCCAGAGCCTTTGCCAGATCACCGCGTCCAAGCGAGAAGGTGATGTCGGTCTTCTGTCCCTCGCTAGCCGCCGTCTGCACGATCATGTCAACATTGATATGGCTGTCAGCCAGTGTGCCGAAGATCGCCGCCGCGATGCCGGGCCGGTCCGGCAAGCCCTGGATGGTGAGCTTGGCCTCGTCGGGGCTGTAGGCGATGCCGCTGATTTTTTCCTGTTCCACGATTGCATCCTCATTGACGACAAGCGTTCCCGGCGCGTCGGTGAAGCTCGAGCGCACCTGCAGATTGACATTATGGCGCATGGCCATGGCGACGGACCGCGTCTGCAACACCTTCGCGCCGAGCGATGCCATCTCCAGCATCTCCTCGAAGGTGATCTGATCCAGCTTCTGCGCCCGCGGCGCGATCCGTGGATCGGTGGTGTAGACACCGTCGACATCGGTATAGATATCACAACGATCGGCATTCAGCGCGGCCGCCAGCGCGACCGCCGATGTATCGGACCCACCGCGCCCCAGCGTCGAGATACGACCATCCGGCGCCAGCCCCTGAAAGCCGGCAACCACGGCCACCTGGCCGGTAGCAAGCCGCGCGCGCATCACATCGGTGTCGATGCTCCGGATGCGGGCGGCGCCATGCACCTCGTCAGTATGGACCGGAATCTGCCAGCCAAGCCAGGAGCGGGCGTCAATGCCAAGATTCTGCAAGGCAATGGCCAGCAAACCAACCGTCACCTGTTCACCGGTCGCAACGATGGCGTCATATTCGCGGGCATCATGCATCGGACCGATATCGCGCGCCCATGAGACAAGCTGGTTTGTTGTGCCGGCCATCGCCGAGACAACAACGGCAACCTCGTTCCCGGACTCCACCTCGGCCTTGACGCGCGAGGCGACATTCCGGATACGGTCGAGATCCCCGACCGAAGTACCACCAAATTTTTGAACAATGAGCGCCATTTTTGTCTTATGGTTGCTGCAGCCAGTGAAAACCGCAGCTTTCATAGCGATTACGGCCGGATGGGGCAAGCCCGTGGACACCACAGCGGATCAAAAAGAAATCGACAATTTCGCGGCGATGTCCGCGCATTGGTGGGACGAGCGCGGCCCGATGGCGCCGCTGCATGCCTTTGCACCGGTGCGAATCGACTATATTCTGGACAGTGTCCGGCGCCTTGGCACATCCGCCGATGGCAGGCTTGACGGGCTGCGAATCCTCGATATCGGGTGCGGCGGCGGGATCCTTGCCGAGCCGATGGCGCGGCTTGGCGGGCAGGTCACCGGCATCGACGCCACGCCGGAGGCGATCGCCGCGGCGAAGGCACATGCGGACAAGTCGGGGCTGGCCATCGATTACCACTGCACCACCGCCGAGGCGCTGGCCGAAACCGGCGCGCAATATGATCTTGTCTATGCCTCCGAGGTGATCGAGCATGTCATTGACAGACGGCTTTTTGCCGCCTCGACGGCCACCATTCTGGCCCCCGGCGGCACCATCGTCATCACCACGATCAACCGCACCCTGGCCTCCTTTGCGCTGGCCAAGGTGGCGCTGGAATATGTGTTGCGGACGGTGCCGGCGGGAACGCATGACCCGGCACGTTTCGTGAAGCCGGCCGAACTACGTGATGAATTCGCCGGGGCCGGCATCATGCTTGATGACATGACCGGCTTTGCGCCGCTACCGGCGCGCCGGATCGGCGGCAACGGGTTCATGCGGGTGGGAAGCCTGGCGGTGAATTACGGCGCCAGCGGCACGCACGCCTGAACACCGGATGGAAGGACCCAAGGGGCCAGAGTGAAAGCCGGGACGGCGTTCAGTTATCCTTTGGCAGCCAGGGAATATCCATCACCGCGATGCCCTCATCGTCGAGCGCCTCGCGCTCCTCGGGCGTGGCATTGCCGTAAATGCCTTCCGCCTCGGCCTCACCATAATGGATCTTGCGGGCTTCCTCGGCGAAGTCATCGCCGACATCGCGGCATTCATCCTTGATCTTCGACTGTAGCGCCCGCATTTCTGACATCAGCGCGTGCATCCGGCGCGCCGCATCCGCAGGCAGCGCGGCAGCACCTGGCGTTGCCGGCGCGTCAGGACCCTTCTGCGGTGCCGGCGGGGATTTGCGGGTTTTCGGACTGGCGAGGTTCGGCGCCATCAGCGCCCGCCGCACTGTGGCCGACCCGCAGGCCGGACAGGTCAACAGCCCGGAGTCCTGCTGTGATTCAAAGGCGGCCGAATCACCGAACCAGCCTTCGAACTCATGACCATCCTCGCATATGAGCTGATATTTGATCATCGCTCCCCTACCGTGCCACCAGTCAGGCCAGCCGACCATGGCAATGTTTGTATTTCTTGCCGGACCCGCAGGGGCAGGGCTCGTTCCGTGACACCTTGCGCTGTGGCATGGCCCGCGGCACCGGCGCCTCCGCCGCGGCCTCTTCCGGCTCGGGCTGGCGAACCTCGACGTGGCTGAGAACCATCGTCACCGTCTCGCGAAGGCCGGCCAGCAGCGATTCGAACATCGTGAAGGCCTCGCGCTTGTATTCATTCAGCGGGTCCTTCTGTCCGTAGGCGCGCAGCGAAATGCCCTGACGAAGCTGGTCAAGGCTCAGCAGATGCTCCTTCCATTGCTGGTCGAGCACCTGCAGGAGCAGTGACTTCTCGGCCATCCGCATCGTCTCCGGCCCGATCCGCACCGCCTTTTCAGCCATGTAGCGGTCGGACATGTCGGCAAGACGCTCCTCGATCTCGGTCTCGGCCACACCATCCTCGGCGAACCATTCCTCGGCTGGCACGTCCAGCGCCAGAACCCGTGTGGCATCGGTGCGAAGCTGTTCGGCGTTCCACTGGTCGCTGAAGCTGCCGGCCGGCACCGACCTCTCGACAAGCTGCGCCACCGCCTCGCGGCGCATCTCGGTGACCGTGTCCTGGACATCGGTGGCGCGCATGATTTCCTTGCGCTGCTCGAAAATGACCGTCCGCTGGTCGTTCATTACATCGTCGAACTTCAGCAGCTGCTTGCGGATCTCGAAATTGCGCGCCTCGACCTTGGACTGGGCCTTTTCGACAGCCTTGTTGATCCAGGGATGGACGATGGCCTCGCCTTCCTCAAGACCAAGCTTCTGCAGCATCCCGTCAAGCTTCTCCGATCCGAAAATCCGCATCAGATCATCCTGCAAAGACAGGAAGAATTTCGACGCGCCCGGGTCACCCTGGCGACCGGTCCGGCCCCGAAGCTGATTGTCGATACGCCGTGATTCATGGCGTTCGGTACCGATGACATAGAGCCCGCCGGCAGCCAGCGCCTGTTCCTTCAACGCTGTCACCTCGACGACAATGGCGTCATGTTTCTTCGCTGGCAACTCGCCGCCGCCGGCCTCTGCCTCAAGACGCATGTCGAGATTGCCGCCAAGCTGGATGTCGGTACCGCGGCCAGCCATGTTGGTGGCGATGGTGACGGCGCCGGGCACGCCTGCCTCGGCGATGATCTTCGCCTCCTCGGCGTGGAAACGCGCATTCAGCACCTGATGCTCGATCTTGCGGCCTTTCAGAACCGCCGAAAGCGCCTCCGATTTCTCGATGCTGACAGTGCCGACAAGCACCGGCTGGCCGCGTTCGCGGCAATCGGCGATCAGATCGATAACGGCATTGTCACGTTCCTCGCTGGTCCGGTAGACCTCGTCATCATGATCGATCCGCTGCACCTCGACATTGGTCGGAATGGCGGTCACCTCGAGCCGGTAGATTTCCGAGAATTCGCCAGCCTCGGTCATCGCCGTGCCGGTCATCCCGGACAGCTTTTCATAGAGCCGGAAGTAATTCTGGAAGGTGACCGAGGCAACCGTCTGGTTCTCGGCCTGGATCTCGACACCCTCGCGCGCCTCGATGGCCTGATGAAGCCCTTCCGAGAAGCGCCGCCCCTCCATCGCCCGGCCGGTGAATTCGTCGATGATCACCACCTGACCGTCCTTGACCATGTAATGGGTGTCGCGCTGGAACAGCTTGTGCGCCCGCAGCGCCTGGTTGACATGATGCAGAAGCCCGACATTCTCGATGTCGTACAGCGTACCCTCGCCCATCGCCCCGGCGCCGCGGAGCAGTTCCTCGGCATGTTCGATACCGGTCTCGGACAGCGCCACCGTCCGCCCCTTCTCGTCAAGCTCGTAATCATCGGGGACAAGGTGCGGGATGATCTTGTCGGCGACAGCGTAATGTTCCGATGTCGTCTCGGCCGGGCCGGAGATGATCAGCGGCGTGCGCGCCTCATCGATCAGGATCGAGTCGACCTCGTCGACGATGGCGAAATGGTGGTCGCGCTGCACCATATCCTCGATACGGAATTTCAGATTGTCGCGCAGATAGTCGAATCCGAATTCATTGTTGGTGCCGTAGGTGACATCACAGCGATAGGCGGCGCGGCGGTCTTCATCCGGCATGTTGCCGGTGATGCAGCCCACCGTCATGCCAAGCCGTTCATAGACCCGGCCCATCCAGGCGGCGTCGCGCGAAGCCAGATAGTCATTCACCGTGACGACATGCACCCCCTTGCCCGGCAGCGCGTTCAGGAACACCGCCAATGTCGCGACAAGGGTCTTGCCCTCACCAGTCTTCATTTCGGAGATCTGGCCCTTGTGAAGCGCGATGCCGCCCATCAGCTGGACGTCGTAATGGCGCTGCCCGAGGGCGCGTTTCGCCGCCTCGCGAACGCGCGCGAAGGCTTCGGGAAGAAGATCGTCAAGATTGCTGCCATCCCCGAGACGGGCCCTCAGGGTGGTGACCGACGCGCCGAGGTCGGCATCACTGAGCGCGGCGATTTCATCCTCGAGAGCGTTGATTGCTGCCACCTGCGAGGTGAATTGCCTGGTCGCGCGGTCACCGCCCGACCCGAAGAGATTCTTTGCCAAAGACCCAAACATATGATTCCCCGCATCCCATGGACCGCCGGGCACATCGCGCCCGAACCGGACCGGCCCGCCAGCAGACCCGTATCATCGCGGATTTGCAAGCGTTTCCGACTAGTCTGGACATAGTGCGCGCGCCTGTCATTGTCAATCAAACCGCAGCCTGTGCGAGCAGATTCACCTGACCCCGGAAACCCTTTGGCGGTGGTGCTTTGCCGCGCATGGCAAGGCTTGAATTTGACCGGCGCTTCGGCAACAATCGCGCGGCACCCAGTTCGGCTCCAACCGGCCGGCTCGCGCCGCGGGTCGCCAGGGCCCATCCCGTTCATCCGAAAGGACAGATGATGAAATGTCTTACTACCCTCGCGGCCTCCTGCATTGTTTCCGCCACATTATTGTTCGCACCGGTCATGGCGCAGGCCCAGGAGCGTATCGCCGTCGGTACGCTGAACGGGGACCCGATCTGGCTTGATGAAATCATGGCCGTTGCGCAGACGCTGCCGCCGGAATATCGCGAAGGCGGACTTGCCGGCCTCTATTCGCAGCTTGTCGACGAGGTTGCGAATTCGCGGCTTGCCGCGGCGGCCGGCCGTGACAGCGGCCTTGATCAGCAGGAGCAGGTGGCCAACGCCATGCAGCTTGCCGCCGACCGCGTTCTGGCCGAGGCCTACATGACCGACCTTGTGGCAGCGCAGATCACCGATGAGGCCATCCAGACAGCCTATGACAATTTCGTCGCCGACGAGGCGTCGCGCGAGACGGTGACAGCCTCGCATATTCTGGTCGAAACCGAGGACGAGGCGAAGGCGGTCATCGCCCAGTTGAATGATGGCGCCGATTTCGCCGAACTTGCCCGCGAGACATCCACCGGGCCAAGCGGGCCGAATGGCGGTGAGCTTGGCAGCTTTGGTCGCGGGCAGATGGTGCCAGCCTTCGAGAACGCCGCGTTCGACATGCCGGTCGACAGCTATTCGGCGGCGCCCGTGCAGACCCAGTTCGGCTGGCATGTGATCAAGGTCAGCGCCAGGGATGTCGCCCCGGCACCGAGCCTCGACCAGATGCGTGAACAGATTGTCAGCAACCTGTCACGGCAGAGCTTCGCGCGCGTTGTCGAGACCCTTCGCGCCGGTGCCGCCGTCGAAGTGCGCCCCTATGACGAGGTTCTTGACGAGGCCCAGTCGGCGGCGGCGGCACAACAATGACGGTCTCGCCCCTGGCCCCTGAAACCAGGCCCGAGCTTGCCGCGATCGACGGGGTGACGCTGGCGACCGCGGCCTCGGGAATGAAATATCAGGGGCGTGACGACATGCTGCTGATGCGCCTCGACGAGGGCTCGTCAGTTGCCGCCGTTTTCACCCGCTCGGACACTGCGGCGGCACCTGTGCAATGGTGCCGCGACGTGCTTGCCGCCGGGCCTGACAATCCGCTTGCCATTCTTGTCAATGCCGGCAATGCCAACGCCTTTACCGGATCGGGTGGCAGCAACGCGGTCGAGGAAAGCTGCCACGGCCTTGCACAGCGGCTTGGCTGCAGTCCGTCACAGATCCTCATGGCCTCAACCGGGGTCATTGGCGAGCCGCTGGAGGTGCCGGTGCTGGCCGCGCAATTCGGCAGGCTGACCGCCGACACGACCGGCTGGCAGGCCGCGGCAGCGGCCATCATGACGACGGATACCTTCGCCAAGGGCGCGACCGCCACCGCTGCCATCAACGGCACAGAGGTGAAGATCACCGGTATCGCCAAGGGGTCGGGCATGATCGCGCCAAACATGGCGACGATGCTGGGATTCGTCGCCACCGATGCGGCTCTTCCAAAGGTCATTCTGGCGGAGCTGCTCACCGACGCAACGCGGCGCAGCTTCAACGCCATCACCGTCGACAGCGACACCTCGACCAATGACAGCGTATTTCTGGTGGCCTCGGGCAAGGCTGGCAACCCGCCAGTGAGCAGCCCTGATGATCCGGAACTTGCCGGCTTTCGCGCCGCGCTGGACGAGGTGATGCAGGATCTGGCGAAGCAGATCGTCCGTGATGGCGAAGGCGCCTCGAAATTCATCACCATCGATGTCGGCGGCGCCGCCGATGATGCGGCGGCGCACCGGATCGGCATGGCCATCGCCAACTCGCCGCTTGTGAAAACCGCCATTGCCGGCGAGGACGCCAATTGGGGGCGGATCGTCATGGCCATTGGCAAGGCCGGCGCCGGTGTCGACCAGTCGCGGATCGGCGTGGCGATCGGCGGCATCAGGATCGCCGCCGACGGCGCGCGCATCGAGACTTATGACGAGGCACCTGTCGCCGCGCATATGAAGGGCCAGCTGATCGACATCGAAGTCAGCGTCGGCACCGGCGGCGGCACGGCGCGCATCTGGACCTGCGACCTGACGCATGGCTACATCTCGATCAATGCCGACTACCGCAGCTGAGACAATGACAGTCGTGGATGATGCACGCCCGGTTGTGCTGGTCAGCGCGGTGGCGCTGGTCGATGCTGACGGGCGGGTGCTGCTGGCGCGCCGGCCGGAAGGCAAACAGATGGCCGGTCTGTGGGAATTCCCCGGCGGCAAGATCGAAGCCGGCGAGACTCCCGAGGCGGCGCTGATCCGCGAGCTTGACGAGGAGCTGGGGATCGATACCGCCGAATCCTGCCTTGCGCCGCTGAGTTTCGCCAGCCACGCCTATGATGATTTCCATCTGCTGATGCTGGTCTATGTCTGCCGAAAATGGAACGGCACACCGCGGCAGCTGGAGGGTAATGAGCTTGCCTGGGTGCGGCCGGCACGTCTTCGCGACCATGCCATGCCGCCGGCCGACCTGCCGCTGATCCCGGTGCTTCAGGATTTGCTGATGTAGCCTGTCCGGCGCCGTTGTCAGGCTTCCGGGTCCTGTTCGGCGGCATCAAGCATGTCGGCAAGACGGTGCACCGCGCTGCCGGGGCGAAGCGGCGTCTGCTGGCTTTCATGCGGGGCCCACCCGGTCAGGGTGATGATCTCGAAACTGGCCGGAATGCGGCCGTCCGGCGCGGCGAACCTGTCATGATAGATTTCCGCCGCGCGCAGGAACAGCTGGCGCCCGGCGGGGATGCGGCTGCGGGCCAGAAGCGCGTTCTGCTCGCCCATGCCGCGCAAATCGGCCATCAACCGGAACATGTCGGGATAGGTGATGGTCAGCCTGTCGGAATCGGCCACCGGCAGTGCCAGCCCGGCGCGACCAAGCAATCCACCGACATCGCGAATATCGGCCATCGGTGCGGTGCGCGGGCTGGCCCCGCCAACAAGTTCCTGTTCAGCCTCGAGAAGCGAGCCCCGCAATTCGGCCAGCGTCGTGCCGCCAAGCAGGCTGACAAGACACAGCCCGTCCGGCTTCAACAACCGCCGGATCTGCGCCATGACACCCGGCAGATCGTCAATCCAGTGCAGCAACAGGCAGGAAAAGACGGCATCGAAACTGCCGGCGGCAAAGGGCAGGGCGTCATATTCGACAGCCACCGCAGGACCGGCGCTGGCGGCGCTGGCGGCGAAGGCCGGCGCCGGATCGGCCTGGATCACCCGCCCGACCTTGCCGCCGGCCATGATCTCGCGGGTCAGCATCCCGTTATGGCAACCGAAATCGAGACATAGCGGGAAATCACGCCGCATCAGCGCCAGCCTGTCGGCCACCCGCAGCACGGCCTCGCGCTTCAGGAAATCGAACCCGTCAAAGCCCGACGCCGCGCGGGTGCGGTTCCAACGCTGCGCGGCGCTGTCGAAAAGACGCGGAATGGTCGGTGCCTCGGTCATGATGCGCGCACCTTCACCGAGGCCGGCCCGAAGGGCAAGAAAAAATCCCCACCAAAACCACCGGTCAGCTGAACACCGCGCCCCGGAGGGTTTATTCCCGGGATATATTCTTAAGGTTAAATTAACCGGCCTCGTCTAGGCTGACAGCATCATGGACCGGACCCGAAACATGCCGAGGGCCAGCGCCACCGCTTCGGTCACGGTAATGGGCCTTACCGCAATGGCACGGCACCTCGCGACATTGCTGTTGCCGCATCAATGTGTGCTGTGCCGGCAATTCGCCGACACGACCGGCCTGTGCGCCGCATGCTGGGAGGGGCTGACGCCGATTTCCGCGCCCCTGTGCGCACGGTGCGGCCTGCCGCTTGGCCACACGCTTGCCGACCCGCTTTGCGCCGGATGCTGGACCAACCCGCCGCCGCTGGCCGCTATCCGCGCCTGTTTCCACTATGCGGACAGCGCGCGCGACCTGATCCTCCATTACAAGCATGGTGACGGCTTGCAGCTGACACCGCTGCTGGCCCGCCTTGGCGCGCGTCTGTTCATCGAACTTGGCAGCGACAGCCCGCTGGTCATTCCGGTGCCACTTCATCGGCGGCGTTATTTCCGGCGGCGCTACAATCAGGCGGCGGAATGGGCCCGTCATCTGTGCGATCACACCGGACAGGGTGACTTCGCCCCGAACCTGCTGGTCCGACAGCGGCCTACGCGAAGCCAGGGCGGGCTCAGCCGGCATCAACGGCAGCGCAATATCGCCGGCGCCTTTGCCGTGCCGCCGGATGCGGCGGCGCACATTGCCGGCCGGCCGGTGCTGCTGGTCGATGATGTGATGACCACCGGCGCCACCCTTCACGAGGCAGCACGACGCCTCACCGCTGCCGGCAGCGGGCCGGTCTCGGCGCTGGTGCTGGCGCGGGTGACGCGGCTCTCCCACAGCTGATCCTGCTACATCTGATCTGGTCGCCTGATCTAGCCAAAGCCTGAACCTTGTATGGACTTACAATTCGCCAGGCTTGAATTTTGCCAGGCTTGAATTTCCGGGCAAATCAGCTGATATAAACCGCACCAGTCGATCCTGTGATCACCCACCCAGCCAGGCGAACACCGAAATGCCGAAGGTCGAAATCTATACCGGAATGATGTGCGGTTATTGCACGAGGGCGTTGCGCCTGCTGGACAGCAAGGACGTCGTCTACAGGCAGATCGACGTGTCGATGAGCTCGAAACTTCGCGCCGAGATGCGGGATCGCGCCGGCGGCCGCACATCGGTACCACAAATATTCATCGATGGCGCACATATCGGCGGATGTCGGGAGCTTTACGACCTTGAAGGGGCAGGCAAGCTCGACGATCTGCTGGCGGCATGACCGGAGCCTGCTGATCAGCCGCCGCCATCCCCCATCGCCAGATATTTGTCGGCCCGGTCGGCGATCAGCGCGTCGCGATCCATGTCCTGAAGATCGCGAAGCTGCGCGAAACAGGCATCACCAAGGCTGGCGATCGCGGCTGACTGGTCACGATGCGCCCCACCAAGCGGTTCCACGACGATGGCGTCAATGACCCCGAGTTCCTTCATATGGTCGGAGGTGATCCGCAGCGCCTCGGCGGCTTCCCTGGCGTGGTCGCTGCTGCGCCACAGGATCGAGGCACAGCCTTCCGGCGAGATCACCGAATAGATGGCATGTTCAAACATCACCACCCGGTTGCCGGTCGCCAGCGCGATGGCGCCGCCCGAACCACCCTCGCCGATGATGCTGGCCACCATCGGGGTCGGCAGACGCAGACAGGCGCGGATGGCGGTGGCAATGGCCTCGGCCTGGCCACGTTCCTCGGCACCGCGCCCCGGATAGGCTCCGGCCGTATCGACAAAACTCAACACCGGCAGGCCAAACCGTCCAGCAAGCTCCATCAGGCGCGCCGCCTTGCGGTATCCCTCGGGCCGGGCCATGCCGAAATTGCGCTTGATCCGTTCTTCGGTGCTGCTGCCCTTCTCGGTTCCCATGACCATCACAGCCTGGCCGCGAAAACGCGCCATGCCCCCGATGACGGCATAATCCTCGGCATAGTTGCGGTCACCCGCCAGCGGCGTGAAATCCTCGAAGAGCTGACCGATGATGGCGCTGACACGGGGGCGTTCGGGGTGACGTGCCACCTGCACCTTTTCCCACGGGCCAAGCTTCTCATAGGTCTGTTTCAGCTCGCGCTCGATCCGGGTCTGCAGCTTGCCGATCTCGTCAGCAATGTTGATGCTGCCGTCCGAGCTCATATGGCGGAGTTCCTCGACCTTGCCCTCAAGGGCGGCTATCGGTTTTTCGAAATCCAGAAAATGGCGCATGGTATCCTATTGGAATTTGTTGCCTGGAATTTGTTGCATTCTGTTCCCTGGCCACGGGCTTCATCACATTGATTGCAGTTTAATCCTGTTGATTCGGGTTCGCAAGCGGATGCGCCGCAGCAACCAGCCCGGCCAGCCGTTCCGGACGCGTCGCGGTATAGATCTGCGTTGTCGAAATGTCGGCATGCCCAAGCAGCGTCTGCAGCCCGCGCAGATCGGCACCACGGTTCAGCATATGTGTCGCAAAGCTGTGCCGCACGACATGCGGGCTGACCCGCCGCGGATCAAGCCCGGCCCTGCCGGCAAGCCTCTTCAGCGCCGCCGCGAATTGCTGGCGCGACAGATGCGTGTCGCCATGCGGAAACAGGAAAGGCGAGGTGACAAAGGCCGGCATGGCATCGCGTTCTTCCAGCCAGGCGGTGATGGCGGCGCGGGCTGGCGAGCCAAGTGCCACAAGCCGTTCGCGCCCGCCCTTGCCGGTCACGATGATCGTCGCCAGGTCGCGCCGGAACTGGTCGACCGGCAGCGATACCAGCTCCGAGACCCGCAACCCGGTGGCGTAGAGAAGTTCCAGCATGGCGGTCATGCGCCGCGCCAGCGCCGTCTCGGGCAACGCCCGCGCGGCGGTGATCAGCGCCGCCATTTCGGCCTCCGACAGACTTTTCGGCAGCGCCGCGGGCTGCTTCGGGCTGTCGATCCAGCGGCAGGGATTGTC